>NZ_AGUD01000125.1 GCF_000240225.1 Patulibacter medicamentivorans | reverse complement strand
GGCCCGGCGCCGTCCCCGCGGCGGCGCCGGCCGCCGGCGTCCAGGCCCCGATCACCGCCCCCGACCGCCCCGCCGATCCCGCGGCGACGTTGCCGCGCGGGCCGCGGATCCGGGTCGCGATCGCGCTGGCGCTGCTGTCGGCGGCGCTCAGCGCCGTGGTCTTCCTGCTCGTCCTGCTGCTGGTGTCGGGCTGGGCGGTGCAGCCGTTGCGGGCCGCGGTCGCCGTCACGATCCTGCCGCTGGCGGCGCTCGCCGGCGCCCGCATCGGCGGCGATCCGTGGGTCCGCGCCTGCGCCGGCGCGGGGCTGGTCGGCGCCGGCGTCCTGGCGCTCGCGACGCTGCCGACGGTCGGACCGGGATGGGTCGTCGTCCCCCAGCTGCTCTCCGGCGTCGGGATGGGGATGGCGCTGCCGGCACTCGCCGGCGAGCTGCTGCCCGAGCGCTCCGCCCGCGACGCCGCGCGGCTGCTGTCGTTGCGCCACGTCGGGATCACCGTCGCGCTGCTGATCCTGGCGCCGGTGACCGCTGCCCAGCTCGACCGCACGATCGACCGCACCCGCGAGCAGGTCGTCGCGCTGGTGCTCGACGCCAAGCTGCCGCCGCAGCCGAAGCTCGAGTCGGTCGGCCCCGCGCTCGGCGAGATCGACGCCGAGGATCCACGCGGGAAGCTCAAGAGCGCGCTCGACGGCCAGGCCCAGCGGTTCGCCGGCGACGCCGAGCAGGCGGCCGTCTACGCCGACCTCACCGACCGTGCCGACGAGACGCTGATCGCCGCCGTCAACCGGGCGTTCCGGCCGGCGTTCCTGATCACCGGGGTCCTGGCCCTGCTGGCCGCGCTGCTGACGATCCCGCCGGTGACGCGCCACCCGAGCCTGGCGCTGGCGGTCTGCGCGCTGGGCCTGGCGGCGGCCGGCGGCCAGGCGCTGATGTCCCGTGCGGCGGCCCCGCCCCAGGTGGCGATCGCCAACCCCTGCGAGCGCCGGGACCTGCCGAGCACCGGTGGCCTCGGCGGGGCGCTCCAGGACACCGCGCTGCTCGGCCTCGACGGCGCGGCCTGCAAGTGGGGCTCCTCGCGCGAGGAGCTGGCGCTGGCGATCGGCGATCCGAAGCTGGCCGCGCAGTACCAGCGCGAGCACGGCCACGACCCGCGCTCGCCGTTCGAGCTGGCGGGCGCGGCGATCACCGGGGGCGGCGGCGACCGCGGGGGCGGGCTCGGCGAGATCCTGAAGAACCTCGTCGGCGGCGGCAGCTGAGGATCGCCGGGCCGTCGCGACTAGGATCGGCGCGTGCCGGACACGCGTCCTCGCTTCTTCCTCGACGTCGGATCGCCCTACGCGTACCTCGCCGGCGCCCGGATCGAGTCGCTGCTGGGCCCGGTGACCTGGGTCCCGGTGCTGCTGGGCGGGATCTTCCGCGCCACCGGCCGCGCGTCGTGGGCGCAGGTCGGCGACCGCGCCGGCGGGATCGGCGAGATCGAGCGGCGCGCCGCGGCCTTGGGGCTGCCGCCGCTGCGGTGGCCGGACCCGTGGCCGAACGACGGCCTGCTGGCGATGCGCACCGCGACCTGGGCCGACGTCCAGGATCCCGACGACGGCGCCCGCCGCTACGCCCGGGAGGCGATGCGGATCCAGTTCGCCGAGGGGCGGCCGCTGAGCGACCCCGGGAACGTCGCCGCGGCGCTCGACGCGGCGGGCTTCGACCCCGGCGCCGGCCTGGCCGGCGCCGCCTCGGACCCGGTCAAGCAGCGGCTGCGCGCGACGACCGACGCGGCGCTCGCCGAGGGCGTCTTCGGCGTCCCGACGGTCGCGATCGGCCCCTTCCGGCTGTGGGGCGACGACCGGCTGGAGGACGCGGCGGCGATCCTCCGCGCGGGCTGACCGCCCGGCGCCGAACCGCTCGGCCCCGGGCGATCGGTCGACGGGCTCAGGCCGGCGCGACCACGCCGCGCAGGTGCGGCGTCGCCTTGGCCGACGCGCTCTGCAGCACGAACGCCAGCCCGCCGCCGTCGGTCTCGGTGCTGCCGAAGGCGACCGTGGTCGGCAGCAGCACCGGGCGCTGGAAGCGGACGTCGACCGCGTAGGCGTCCGGCAGCCGGTCCTGGAGCGCCGCCAGCGAGCGGGCCTTGGTCCACATGCCGTGGGCGATCGCCCGCGGGAAGCCGAGCAGCTTGGCGCTCAGCGGGTGCAGGTGGATCGGGTTGACGTCACCCGCGACGAAGCCGTAGCGGCGGCCGAGGTTGCCCGCCAGGCGCCACTCCTCGGTCGGGGCGATCCGCAGCGCGCCGACGCCGGCCGTCGGGTCCTCGCTGCCCTCCGGCGCGGGACCCTTCCCGGACCCGGCGCGGAAGATCGCGGCGACGTCCTCCCAGACCAGCTCGTCGCCCGCGCGGACGGTGGTCGTCAGCTCGAAGGTGCGGCCCTTCGGGTGCGGCTGGAGGTTGTCGGCCCGGACCGCCACCGAGAGCGTCTCGCCGATCGAGATCGGGCGGTGCTGGACGATCCGGTTGTGCATGTGGACGAGGCCGATCGCCGGGAACGGGAAGCTCCCGTCGGTCATCAGCGCCATGTGCAGCGGGAACCCGAGGACGAACGGGTAGGTCACCGGCAGGTCGTTGCGGAGCGAGAAGCCGCAGACCTTGGCGTAGGCCTGGAGCTTGGCGACGTCGACCCGGACCTCGGGCAGCGTCAGCGTCAGGTCCGGCAGGGCCGACGCCGAGCCGGCCACGAACGGCAGCCGCGACGCCCCGGGGATCATCGGCAGGGCGGCGCGCCCGTAGAGCCCCAGGGTGCCGGGGGCCGAGGAGAGCTGGCGGGTGGTGGTCATCTGGTCTCGTCCTGCTGGAGGGGTGGGCGGTCCCGGCGACGCGCGGCCGCCGGGACGTTCGCTGATCGGGGCTAGGCGCCGATCAGGCTCTGGCCGCAGACGCGGACCGTGTTGCCGTTGACGCCGGCCGAGCCGGGGCTGGCGTACCAGGCGATCGTCTCGGCGACGTCGATCGGCAGGCCGCCCTGGCCGAGCGACGACATCCGCCGGCCGGCCTCGCGGATCGTCAGCGGGATCGCGGCGGTCATCTTGGTCTCGATGAAGCCCGGCGCGACCGCGTTGATCGTCAGCTGCTGCTTGGCGACCTCGGCCGCGAAGGCGTCGACGAAGCCGATCACGCCGGCCTTCGACGTGCCGTAGTTGGTCTGGCCGCGGTTGCCCGCGACGCCGGCGATCGAGGCGACGCCGATGATCCGGCCCTCGGGGTTGATCGCCTTCTGCTTCAGCAGTTCGCGGGTGATCCGCTCGGGCGCCTCGAGGTTGACCGCGATCACCTGGGCCCAGACCTCGGGCTTCATGTTCGCGAGCAGCTTGTCGCGGGTGATGCCGGCGTTGTGGACGACGATGTCGACCCCGCCGTGGTCGGCCTTCAGCTTCGCGGCCAGCTCGGCCGGGGCGTCCTGCGCCGTCACGTCGAAGGTGATCGCCGAGCCGCCGATGCGATCGGTGACCTTCTTCAGGTCGTCGGCCAGCGGCTCGATGTCGAGGCCGACGACGTGGGCGCCGTCGCGGGCCAGCGTCTCGGCGATCGCCTCGCCGATCCCGCGCGAGGCGCCGGTCACCAGCGCGACCTTGCCCTTCAGCGGCTCGGTCCAGTTGAGGTCCGGCTTGCGGCCGCTCTGGCTGATCCGGACGACCTGGCCGGAGACGAAGGCGGACTTCGGCGAGAGCAGGAACCGCAGCGTCGACTCGATCTGGTCGTCGGCGTCGGGGGCGACGTAGACGAGCTGGACGGTCGAGCCCTTGCCGATCTCCTTGCCGAGCGAGCGCGTGAAGCCCTCGAGCGCGCGCTGGGCGACCCGGGCCGAGGCCTTGGCCGCGCCGGTGCCGGGGACCAGCTCGGGCGTGGTCCCCAGGACGACGACGCGACCGGACGGGCGGACCCGCCGCGCGACCGGCTGGAAGAAGGCGTGCAGCTGGGCCAGCTCGGCGGCCGACGAGATCCCGGTCGCGTCGAAGACCAGCGCCTGGAACCTCTGGTCGCCGCCGGTGGCGCCGCTCCAGATCTTCGGCGACAGGCCGGCCTCGGCGGCGCCGTCGCGCAGCGGGCCCTCGGCGGTCCAGGTCTCGGCGCCGATCACGGCGAGGACCCGCGAGACGGCCGGGCCGAGGCGCCCGCCGTCGGCCTGGCCGAGCAGCACCGGGCCGTCGACGACCGGGGCGCCCGGACGGTGGCGCTTGAGGAACGGCGGCTGCGGCAGGCCGACCCGGGGGGCGATCTGCTTGCCGAGGAAGCTGTTGACGAACTGCTGGTAGCGGTCGGACATCTCTGGTCTCCTTCTCGCGTTCCGGCTCAGCGCTCGACGATCGCGACGACGCCCTGGCCGCCGGCGGCGCAGATCGAGATCAGGCCGCGGCCCGAGCCCTTCTCCTTGAGCGCCTTGGCGAGCGCCGGGACGATCCGGCCGCCGGTCGCGGCGAACGGGTGCGCCGCCGCGAGCGAGCCGCCGTTGACGTTCAGCTTGCTGCGGTCGATCGAGCCGAGCGGCTCGTCGCGGCCGAGCTTCTGCTTGCAGAAGGTCGGGTCCTCCCAGGCCTTCAGCGTCGACAGGACCTGGGCGGCGAACGCCTCGTGGATCTCGTAGAAGTCGAAGTCCTGCAGCTTCAGGCCGTTGCGGTCGAGCAGCGCCGGGACCGCGTAGGCGGGCGCCATCAGCAGGCCCTCCTCGCCGCCGACGTAGCCGACGGCCGAGGTCTGGACGTCGACCAGGTAGGCGAGCGGCTCGTGGCCGTGCTCCTTGGCCCACTCCTCGCTGGCCAGCAGCACCGTCGAGGCGCCGTCGGAGAGCGGCGTCGAGTTGCCGGCGGTCATCGTGCCCTGGGGGCCGCCGAAGACCGGCTTCAGCTTCGCCAGCTTCTCGAGGCTCGAGTCGGCGCGCAGGTTGCCGTCGCGCTCGAGGCCGAGGTACGGCGTGATCAGGTCGTCCATGAACCCGCGGTCGTAGGCGGCCGCCAGGTTGTGGTGCGAGGCGACGGTCAGCTCGTCCTGGGCCTCGCGGGTGATGCCCCACTCCTTGGCGGTGATCGCCTGGTGGGCGCCCATCGACTTGCCGGTCCGCGGCTCGGCGTTGACCGGGAAGTCGAGCGAGATGTCGGTCGGGCGGATCGCCAACAGCGCCTTGACGCGGTCGGCGTTGGAGCGCGCGTTGTTGACCTTGACCAGCTTGGCGCGGAGCTTGTCGCCGAGCGCGATCGGCGGGTCGGAGGTCGTGTCGGCGCCGCCGGCGATGCCGACGTCGATCTGCCCGAGGGCGATCTTGTTGCCGATGTAGTTGACCGCCTGCAGGCCGGTGCCGCAGGCCTGGCCGATGTCGACGGCCGCGGTCGACGGGGCGAGCTTCGAGCCGAGGACGACCTCGCGCGTGAGGTTGATGTCGCGGGCGAGCTTGACCACGGCGCCGGCGGCGAACTCGCCGAGGTGCTGGCCCTCGAGGCCGTAGCGCTCGATCAGGCCGTCGAGGGCGGCGGCGAGCATGTCGCTGTTGCTGACGCTCGAGTACTGCGCGTTCGAGCGGGCGAAGGGAATGCGGTTGCCGCCGAGGATGGCGACGCGGCGCGGGCTGGTCATTGGGCGTCTCCGGGGAAGATTCCTACCGGCGGTATCGACGGCAGGGGACAAAGGGTAGCGAGGGTCGCGAGACCGCAGCGTGACGGGGGTCCGGACGCCCCGATCGCGAGCGGGGCGCCAGCGACACCGTGACACGCCGAGCGCCTGCCGCCGTTGCGTCGCGGTGATCGCCGTGCGACGGCGCCGCGCGATCCCGCGGCGATCCCGTGGCCGGACGCGGTGCGCGAGGCTAGGCTGAGCATCGATGAGCACCGCATCGGCGATCTCCGACGCGCACGCCCAGCGCCTGCTGACGGCCGCCCGCGGGGGCGACGAGGGCGCCTACCGCGACCTGGTCGAGTCCCACCGCCGCGAGCTGCACGCCCACTGCTACCGGATGCTCGGCTCGGTCCACGACGCCGAGGACGCGCTCCAGGACGCGATGCTGCGGGCGTGGAAGGGGCTGGAGCGGTTCGAGGGCCGCAGCTCGCCGCGCTCCTGGCTCTACAAGATCGCCACCAACACCTGCCTCGACGAGATCGCCAAGCGGCCCAAGCGGGTGCTGCCGATGGACTACGGCCCCGCGACCGAGGCCCACGTCGGCGCCGGGCAGCCGCTGGTCGAGTCGGTCTGGGTCGAGCCCTACCCCGACGAGCAGCTGGGGATCGGCGCCGGCGCCAGCGCCCCGGCCGCCCGCTACGAGCAGCGCGAGAGCCTGGAGCTGGCCTTCATCGCCGCGCTCCAGCACCTGCCGGCCAGCCAGCGCGCGGTCCTGATCATGCGCGAGGTGCTCGGGTTCTCCGCCAAGGAGGTCGCCGACACGCTGGAGACGAGCGTCGCCTCGGTCAACAGCGCGCTGCAGCGGGCGCGAGCGACGATCGACGCCAAGCTGCCGGCGCAGAGCCAGCAGGCGACGCTGCGGACGCTCGGCGACGACGAGCTGCGGGCGGTCGTCGAGCGCTACATGGACGCGATGCAGGCCGGCGACGTCGAGCGCGTCGTCGCGATGCTGAGCGAGGACGCGACCTGGTCGATGCCGCCGCTGGCCAGCTGGTTCGGTCCCGGCCTGGAGCAGGTCCGGGTCTTCCTGGAGGGCGGGCCGATGTCGGGCGAGTGGCGCTGGCGCCACGTGCCGACGCGGGCCAACGGGCAGCTGGCGGTCGGCTGCTACACGTGGGACGGCGAGCAGGGCCGCTTCCTGCCGTTCTGCATCGACGTGCTGACGCTCGGCGAGCACGACGAGCAGGGCCGGCCGCGGATCGCCGGCGTGACGGCGTTCATCACCCGCTCGATCGACCTGCCGGACGAGGAGTCGTTCCTGCGCTTCCCCGACCACACCGCCCAGCACGGCCCGAGCATCGCGCTGTTCGAGCGCTTCGGGCTGCCGCTGACCCTCGACTGACGCGACGGACCCCGAGCCCGAGCCCGCTGCAGGGCGCGGCCCGGGGCGCCCGCCGGTCAGGCGGCCAGCTCGAGCGTCTCGTCGCGCTCGTCGCGGGCCAGCAGCGCGGCGTAGTGGCCGTCGCGGGCCAGCAGCTGCTCGTGCGTGCCCTGCTCGACGATCCGGCCGTGGTCGAGGACCACGATCTCGTCGGCGTCGCGGACGGTCGAGAGCCGGTGCGCGATCGCGATCGTCGTGCGGTCCTCGGAGAGCCGCTCCAGCGCCTCCTGGACCGCGTGCTCGGTGCGGGTGTCGAGCGCGCTGGTCGCCTCGTCGAGGATCAGCACCGGCGGGTTGCGGAGCATCGCGCGGGCGATCGCCAGCCGCTGCTTCTCGCCGCCCGAGAAGCGGTAGCCACGCTCGCCGACGACCGTCTCGTAGCCGTCCGGGAGGCCCGCGATCAGCTCGTGGATCTGGGCCGAGCGAGCCGCCTGCTCCAGCTCCTCGTCGGTCGCGTCGGGCTTGGCGAAGCGCAGGTTCTCGGCGACCGAGGCGTGCAGCAGGTAGGTCTCCTGGGCGACGACGCCGACCAGCCCGGCGCGGTCGGCGGCCGAGAGCTGGCGGACGTCGACCCCGTCGATCGTGACCGCGCCCTCGTCCACGTCGTACATCCGGGCGGCGAGGTAGCCCATCGTCGTCTTGCCGGAGCCGGTCTCGCCGACGATCGCCAGCGTGGCGCCGGCGGGGATCCGCAGGTCGATGCCGTCGAGCGTCCGGCCGGACCGCGGGTCGTAGCCGAACGAGACCTGGTCGAAGCGGACCTCGCCGCGGGCCGTCGCCGGGTCCACGTGCGTCGGGTGCTCGGGCTCGCGGACGTCGACCTCGGTGTCGAGGTACTCGAAGACGCGGGTGAAGAGCGCCAGCGAGGTCTGGACCTCGACGCCCAGCCGCAGCAGCGTGACCATCGGCATCAGCAGCCGGGTCTGGAGGGTGGTGAAGGCGACCAGGGTGCCGATCGTGACCAGGCCGCTGCCGTGGGCCGTCGTCCAGCCGGCGATCCAGTAGGCCAGCGCGGGCATCGCCG
This sequence comes from Patulibacter medicamentivorans, assembly GCF_000240225.1. Classification (GTDB taxonomy): domain Bacteria; phylum Actinomycetota; class Thermoleophilia; order Solirubrobacterales; family Solirubrobacteraceae; genus Patulibacter; species Patulibacter medicamentivorans. The sequence continues at coordinate 8,823 of NZ_AGUD01000125.1, read as the reverse complement.
CGAACGCGATCTGGACCGTGGCCATCCGCCAGCGGCCGGCCATCGCGGAGCGGACCTCGAGGTCGGCGACCGCGTCGGAGGAGTCGGAGAAGCGCTCGACCAGGTCGGGCCCGCGGCCCATCGTGCGGCTGAGGACGATCCCGCTGATCGACAGCGACTCCTCGACGATCGCCGACATGTCGGCCAGCCGCCGCTGGCGCTGGGTGACGATCTTGCGCCGCGCCTTGCCGACGGTGCGGCTGAGCCAGACGAAGAACGGGACCACGACCAGCGTCGCCAGCGCCAGCCGCCAGTCGAGCACGATCATCGCGGTCAGGGTCGCGAGGACGGTGGTGAAGGCCGACACGAGGCTGGTGACGGTCGAGGTCACGACCCCCTGCATGCCGCCGATGTCGTTGGAGATCCGGGACTGGACCTCGCCGCTGCGGGTGCGGGTGAAGAAGGCCAGCGAGAGCCGCTGGAGGTGGCCGTAGACCGCGGTCCGCAGGTCGTGCATGACCCGCTGGCCGATCGTGTTGGAGAGCCAGGTCTGCCCGACGTCGAGGGCGGCGCCGAAGACCGCGGCGCCGATCATCCCGAGCACGAGCAGGCTCAGCAGCGTCGTGTCGCGGTCGGGCAGCGCGACGTCGACGATCTCGCGGATCAGCAGTGGCTGCGCCAGGCCGAGGACGGCCGAGACGAAGATCAGGCCCGCGACGACGCCGATCCGGCCGCGGTAGGGGCGGAAGAGCCGGACGATCCGCCGCAGGTCGACGGACTCCTTGGGGCTGGTGCTCGGTGACGGGGACATCGGCGACCTCCTGGCCGCCCATCGGGGCGGCTCCGGCGGTGAGGGCGCGGGAGCCGCGGGCGGCGGTTCAAGTACTGAGTGTTCCTCAGCAATCTAGCAGATACGGAGTCAAGCTCATAATGTGCAAGACCGGCTATACTCCGGGGACCGTGTCCGCTCCCACCCCGGCGCCCCCTCGGTCCGACGCGACCCGCGATCGCGAGTCCGAGCACGAGGGCGCCCAGCCGTCCGCCGGCGAGCTGATCAATCGCGTCGCCCGCTGGACCCACGGCCGCACCCGCGACCGCCTGGCCCCGCTCGGGATGACGCCCTCGTCGGCCCGCGCGCTCGGCGTCCTGATGCGCAGCGACGAGCCGCTGCGGATGGTCGAGCTGGCCGAGCGGCTGCGGATCGTCCCCCGCTCGGTCACCACCCTGGTCGACGGCCTCGAGCAGGAGGGGCTGGTCGAGCGCCGCCCCGATCCCCAGGACCGGCGCTCGACGCGGGTCCACCTGACCGAGCAGGGCCTGGCCCGCGGCGCCGCCCTGCGCCGGGCTCGCCACGAGGCCGGCGACGACCTGGTCGCGGTCCTCGACGACGGCGACCGCGCCGAGCTCCACCGGCTGCTGACGATCATCGACCAGGCGGCGCACGACGCCTGGTGCCAGCGCAACTGCTGAGCTGTCGGTGGGGCCGGCGCTCGCTGCAGGGGCGCGGCGTCAATCCACCGCCACCACCACGAGGTGGCGTCAATTCGCCCCGCCTAGCGCCACCAACTGACGCCACCTCCCGGAGGCCGCGGCGAAATGACGCCACGGCTCCGGGAGCCTCCGCCGCGGCTAGAAGCCGGCGGCCTGGAACGCGCTCCTCACGACGCCCGCGGTCGCGGTCATGCCGGCGGCGTTCGGGTGCAGCGGCACGATCGTGGTGTCGCTGCTGAAGGCCGGGATCACCGGCTCGATCCAGCGGACCGACGCGCTCTTGCAGGCATCGTGTCCGATGCTCTGGGCGTAGGTGTCGACGTAGGTGGCGCCGTTGCCCTCGGCCGCGCTCTGGACCGACGTGTTCAGCCGGCGGGTGAGCTGCTCGAGGAAGGCGATGTCGCCCGAGGTCAGCGGCAGCGTCGGGTAGCAGCGGCCGCTCTGCGGCAGCAGGTCGGGGTAGCCGATGACGAGGATCTTCGCCTGCGGCGACCGGGCCCGGATGCCGCGGACGACGGCGGCGATCTTCGACTCGATCGCGGCGGCGTTGGCCAGGTGCACCGCGCCGATCGAGTCGCGGCATGGGGCGCCGACGTCGAAGAGCGTGCCCGGCCAGAGGATGTCGATCCCGCCGCAGGTGACGATCGCGCTGGCGAAGAGCAGGTTGTCGTTGCCGCCGATGCCGAGCGTCACGACCTTCGTGTCCGGCTTCAGCGCGTCGAACTGCGGCGCCACGCCCGGGTACTGCGGGAACGTCATGTGCTCGGTCGAGGCAGCGCCGCAGGTGACGTCGGTCAGCGACAGGCCCAGCGCCTGGGCGACCTGCTTCGGGTAGTTGCGCGCCGACTGGCCGCAGATCAGCGGCGCGCCGGACGCCGGCGGCAGGATCAGCGACCCGGCCGAGTAGGAATCGCCGAGGGCGACGTACTCGCCGTCGGCGGCGCGGGCCGGGCCGGAGCCGACGGCCAGCAGCAGGACGATCGTGGCCAGGATCAGGCCGATCAGGCCCGTGCGACGCCGGATCGCCGGCGCGCTCGCGAGGGACGACATGTGCTTCTCCTCCTCTGGCCGACCGGGACGGGAAGGGGGATGACCGGCCAAGATACGCACGCATTCCTACCAGGAGTCGGGTGCCCGCGGGGAAATCCTCCCCGGCCGTCGCCGCGGCCCCGGGTGCGGCGCGGGCGGCAGGCCACGTGACACGATGCGGCGGTGTCCGATCAGCCGATCCGACCCATGGTCCGGCGTCGCCGCACGACCTCCGGCGACGCGGCACCGGCGAGCGGCGGACCGCGTCCCGACGGACCGCGCCTGCCCGAGGCGAAGCAGCTGCCGCTGCCGCTGATCGCCGCCGGGATCGGCCTGTTGATCGTGGTGATCCTGCTGCTGAACTCGTGCGGCGGCGACGACCAGCCGCCGCGCGCGGCGCGACCGGCCGACCCGGCCTCGACCAGCGCGCTCGGCCGCGAGGCGCTGCGGGTGCTGCGGCCCGACCCGGCGAAGGACGCCGCGGCCCTGACCCGCCGCGCCCAGGCCGGGTTCGCCAACCCGCTCTACCGCCTGGTCCCCGGGGGTCCGCTCCTGACCGCCGCCCGGGTCGCGACCTACCGGCCGCTGATCGAGGACGTCGCCAAGCGAACCGGCGAGCGGCCCGACCTGCTCGAGGCGATCGTCTTCCTGGAGAGCGCCGGCCGGCCGGACGCGATGGCGTCCAGCAGCGTCGACGGCGCGGCCGGCTTCACCCAGATCGTCGCCGGCACCGGGACCGACCTGCTGGGGATGAAGATCGACCTGGCGCGCTCGCGCACGCTGACCCGCCAGATCCGCCGTGGCGGCACGCGCCGGGCCGCCCGCGAGGCCGAGCGCCGGCGCGTCGATCCGCGCTTCGATCCGCGGGCGGCGCTGGAGGCGACCGCCCGCTACCTGGACATCGCGCGCAAGCGGCTCGGCGGCCGGGACGACCTCGCCGTCGCCAGCTACCACATGGGGATCGGCAACCTCCAGAACGCGCTGCAGGCGTTCGGCCGCGGCAACGTGCCCTACGTCGAGCTCTACTTCGGGACCGATCCGCTGCGGACGCCGGAGGCGGCACGGATCCTGGCCTCGTTCAGCGACGACTCCTCGTCGTACCTGTGGCGGATCGGCGCCGCCGAGCGGCTGATGCGCCAGTTCCGGCGCGATCCCGCGGCGCTGCGGCGCGAAGCCGCGCTGCAGGTGCGCAAGGCCTCGAGCGAGGACGTCCTCCACCCGCCCGGACGCACGCCGGTCTTCGCCGACCCCGCCGCCCTCGCCCGCGCCGAGCGCTCCGGCGACCTGCGGGCGCTGCCGGAGCCGACGCTGCGCGCCAACGGCCTGGCGATCAGCGGCGCGATGGGCGAGCTGGCCGGGCGGCTCGGGCAGCCGCGATCGCGCTACCGGGCGCTGCGACCGGCGGCGCTGGGCGGGCTGCTGACGATCGGCGCGGCGGTCGTCGCGCTCGACCCGAACGCCGGCCGACGGGCGCGGCTGACCGTGACCAGCACGGTCCGCGACGCGCGCTACCAGTCGCTGCTGGGCCGCGAGAACGTCCAGGCGACCGACGCGCTGTCGCAGCACACCACCGGCTGGGCGGTCGACGTCGCCCGCCAGTACCGCAGCACCGACCAGGCGCGGACCTTCCAGTGGGTCCTGACCCGCCTGCAGGCGCTCGACCTGATCGCCTGGGTGCGCGAGCCCGAGGCGATCCACGTGACCTTCAGCGAGGCCGCCGCGCGCGAGCTGCGACCGGTGCTGCGGAAGGCGCTGGGACGCTGACCCCGTCCTCGCGCACGGCCTGCAGGTCGAGGCCGAGCACGCCGGTCCGGCGCAAGGTCTCGGCCGTCCACGGACCGGCCACGAGCGCCGGGACCAGCTCCGGCCAGCGCGGGTCGACGATCAGCGCGAGCGCCGGCATCGGACCGCGACGACCGATGCTCGGATCGACCCAGACGTCGGCGGCCCGCGGACGCCGCGCGCGATGCGGGTCGTGGACGGCGGCCGCCGCGCCGCCGGCGACGCGGCCGGTGACGGACAGCGCCTGGAAACGCGAGACCAGCCGGCCGCTGCCGTCCCACAGCGGGACGCTGATCGCGTTCCAGCCGGCGCTGAGGCCGGCGTCGCGCAGCGCCGCCAGCAGCCGCTCGTCGACCAGCCTCAGGTAGGGGCCGAAGGCCAGCACCGGCGGCCAGCGGTCGCCGGTGCCGGGCCCGGCCAGGCCGATCGCCTCGGGCCACTGGCCGACGCCGGACGCGAAGCGGCGGACCCGCGTCTCGGCCTCCCAGCAGGCCTCGGCCGCCTCGTCGTGGAGCTCGAGCGCGGCGGTCGACGGGTGCTCGAGGGCGTCCATCATCGCCTCGTCGCGAAGATCGGCGAAGCGGGGGTGGCCGGGCAGGCCGAGGTCGACCAGGTCGACGGCGACGGCGATCCCCGGCGCGGCGTCGACGATCCACCAGTCGCGGGCCCGCGACGGCGCGTCCCGCCCGCCGGCGCCGCGACGCGCCACCGGCGACGGCCGGTCGAGCGGAAGCGGACGGGCACCCGAGGAGCGGCTCATCGGCGGGCCTCCCTGCGGGCGACGGGCGACGGCGAGATCGGCAACGACATGGGTCGGGCCTAGAGCGCGCGGGCGCCGAGCGCGGCCACGACGGGGAGCCAGGCGGCGAGGGTCGCGCCCGTGATGCCGACGAGCACGCGGCCGCCGGAGCTGCGGAGCGGGACGCCGCGGGCGCTCCAGTAGATCGCCCAGGCCGCGAACGGGAGCGCGCTGAGCAGCAGCGCCGCGCCGCCGCCGGTCAGCAGGACGGTGGCCGTCGCCGTCGTCGCCGGGGCCAGCGCTAGGGCGACGATCAGCGCCAGCGCGGTGAGGCCGGCGGACGCGAGGACGAGGGCGGCCCACGCGTCGACGGCGGACGCCCAGGCGCTCCGCGCGTGGCGGTCGCGGGTCGGCGCCGGACGCGGGGCGACCGGCTGGCGCCGGACGATCGGTCGGTCGGAGGTCCCCCGAGCCGCGCTGCGCCGGGACGGGGGGCGACGCAGCGGCGGCTCGGGGAGGGGGGCGGGGTGCAGCGGGACGGCGGACATCATCGGGACGGGGTCGGGGAGGTGCGTCACGAGGACGTCGGCGCGACCACCGCGATCCCCCCCCCGCCGTTTTCGGCGACGTTCGGCCGCGGCTGCCACGGCTCCTGCGCCACGCCGGGCTCCGCCGCCGTACCATCCGTGGACTCGTGTACGCCCCCGCCTGTCACCTCCGCACGGCGCGCCCGGACCGCCGAACGCTCGCCGCGCTGCTGGCGGTGGCGACGCTGCTGGCGCTCGCGATGGTCGGCCCGTCGACCGCCTCGGCCGCGCCCTACAGCGTCTGGTCCTGCCGCGGTCCGGACGGCACGGCGATCGCCAGCGGGGCCTGGACCGCGGGCCGCCAGGGCCTCGCGGCCGGCGACGCGATCCTCACCGACAGCTGCGCCTCGGGCGGCGGCCTGACCGCCGGCCTGCGGCCCGGCCTGCTGCACGTGCAGTCCGCGGCCGCCTACACCTTCAACGCGCCGGCCGGCACCACGATCGTCGAGTACGAGCTGTGGCGGGTGCTGCGCACCGGCGGCCTGCTGCCCGGCTACCGGGCCGCGGTCGAGGGCTCGGCGGGGCCGATCGAGACCTGCGACAGCGCCCTGCTGGGCTGCGCCACGATCGGCGACGGCGGCACGCCGCTGGCCGCCGCCAACCGCCGGGCGGCCAGCGGCCAGTCGCTGAGCCGGCTGGCGATCGGCGGTGCCTGCCGCCAGGCGGCCTGCCTGTCGGTGCTGACGATCGCCGCCGAGGCGACCCTCTTCCGCTCGCGGGTGGTCCTCGACGACTCGCAGGCGCCGACGATCGAGTCGGTCGGGGGATCGCTGACGGCCCCCGGCACGGTCAGCGGGTCGCCGACGCTGCAGGTGATCGCGCGCGACGCCGGCTCGGGCGTCGCGTCGACGACGCTCTCCGTCGACGGCGGACCGGCGACCACGTTGAGCACCGGCGGCAGCTGCGTCCAGCCGTACTCCAGCACCCAGCCGTGTGCCGCCCGCAGCGACCAGACGTTCACCGTCGCCACCGGTGGCCTGAGCGCCGGCACCCACGGCGTGCGCGGGACGGTCACCGACGGCGCCGGCAACAGCACGCCGTGGGGCCCGGTCTCGTTCGTCGTCGGCGGCGGGTCGAAGCCGCCCGACGACGGCCCCGGCAACGGCCGGCCGGCGGTCCGGACGCCGAAGCTGACCATCACCACCAGCGCGCGGCGTCCGACCGGGACGCTGACGACGGCGAGCGGCGACCCGATCGTCGGGGCGCGGCTGACGCTCAGCCGTCGCACCGACGCGGTCGCGCGGCCGACCACGAGCGAGATCGGCACCGTCACGACCGATGCCCGCGGACGCTTCTCCGGTCCGCGACTGCCGGACGGCGCCTACGTGGTGACCGCGGGCTTCGCCCCGCGGGTCGGCGGCACGGCGACCGTCAGCGCCAGCGTCCGCGCGCGCAGCGCCCTGTCGCTGCGGCTGGCCGCCAAGCCGTCGCGCCTGCGCAAGGGCCAGACCGCGACCGTCAGCGGCCGGCTTTCGGGCGCGGGCCCGTCGGCGCGCGGAGCCCGGGTCCTGATCCAGACGATCATCGGCGGCCGCTGGCGCACGATCGATCGGACCACCGCGAACGCCGACGGCCGCTGGCAATGGCGCCATCGATTCGCGAAGATCACCCGCACGACGATCTTCTCGTTCCGCGCCACGGTCGCGCGCCGTTCCGGCTGGCCGTGGGCCACCGAGACGAGCGCCAAGACCCTGGTCCGGGTCGACCCACGCTGAGCACGCAGCCGAATCGGGAGGGGGGAAGGACGGTGATCGCAGCGACGACCAGGCAGATGAGCCTTCCCGATCAGCCCTCCACCGACCTCGACGCGCTCGGCCCGTTCGCCTTGCTGGCCCCGCTCGGTCCCGACGCAGCCGAGCGCGGGCTCCGCTGGGCCGTGGCCCAGGGGATCGACGCCACTGGCCAGGACTCGGCCACCGAGCGCTCGCAGTCCGCCCACCACCTGCTCTGCTCCTCGATCGACCTGCTGCTCGACGTCGCCCTCTCCGCCGAGCGGATGGAGGCCTACGGCCGCCTGCTCGGCGACGCCGCGCTCGACGAGACCGACCGCGTCGCACCGCTGCTCGACGGCGCCGCCCGGGCGGCCCAGCACGCGGCCGCGGGGGCGCTGCGCCTGGTCTGGCGCGCGCTCGAGGTCCACGCCCGCGACGTGGGCTACCTGCGCCAGCCGTGGCACGACGAGGCGACGTCCTGGACCCAGGCGATCGTCGATCCCACGATCGGCGTCCCCGGCCTGCCCGCCAACCCGGGCGCCGCCGAGGCCGCCCGTGCCGCCGCCAACCGCGTGATCGCCGCCCTCGAGGCGCTCCCGGTCGACCGGATGGCCGTCCCCGGCGAGCTCGCGGCCGCGATCGGCCTGCTCGACGCGCTGTTCCTCCTGGCCTGTGAGCTACGTCTGCGATGAGCCCCGTCGTCCCTCGCATCTCGACGGCCAAGGGCCGGGCGCGGGACGACGACGCGAACGCGATCCTCGAGCGCGAGTACGAGAGCCTGCGGGGCGAGGTCGTCGCCACCGTCCGCGGCAAGCTCCGCTCGGCCGGGATCCAGCTCGACGACAGCGACATCGACGCGGCCTACAACCAGGCCTGGCACGCGCTCTACGTCAAGCTCGAGGAGGGCCAGGCGGTCGACAACCGGGCGGCGCTGCTGGTGACGATCGCCCACCGGCGAGCGATCGACGAGCACCGCGCGCTGCACGTCGACCGGCGTGCCGACGACGACGGGACCCCCGACCTGCCGGCCCCGCTGCCCGACGTCGACGGGCGACTGGACGACGAGCGGCGCCTGCGATCGCTGGTCGAGGGGATGCGCGAGCGGCTCAGCGGCCGCGAGCTGCAGGCCGCGACCCTCTGCTACCTCCACGAGCGCAGCCGCCCCGAGGCGGCCGAGATCATGGGCCTCTCCCCGCGGCGGATGGAGAAGGTCATGGACCGCGTCTCCAAGCAGATCGCCGAGATCGTCCGCGACGTCCAGGGCGACTGGTGCCGCAGCCGCGGCTCGCTGATCCGCGCCTACGCGCTCGGGGTCCTCGATCCCGAGGGCGAGCGCTATCGCCTGGCGGCCAGCCACCTGGAGGACTGCTCGGCCTGCCGGCGCCGGGTCCTGGCGCTGCGCGGCCTGGCCGCGGCGACGCCCCCGGCCCCGATGCTGGCCCTGCTGCTGGGCGGCGGGGTGGCGGTCGCCGGCGGTGGCGGCGCCGTGGCGGCTGGCGGCGCG
>NZ_AGUD01000126.1 GCF_000240225.1 Patulibacter medicamentivorans | reverse complement strand
CCGCCGCGGCGAGCCGGCCGCGGACGGGATCGGGGGCGGCCAGCCGCTCGTGCAGCGGCGGCGGAACGGGCCGCGTCGGCGCGGCCACCCGGGCGCCGCCGCGGATCCGCTCGATCCGGCCCTCGGCCGCCAGTCGGTCGAGGTCGCGGCGGATCGTGTCGACCGAGACCGCGAGCCGCTCGGCGAGGTGGCTGGCCCGCAGCGCGCGATGCTCCTCGAGCAGGTCGAGGATCCGGCCGAGGCGGTCGTCGGGGAGCAGGTCGGCGGCCATCGCTGCATCATTCTGCCGTATTTCGCGGCTTTGTGCGGCAACGGGGCCTCGACGGTCGTACGGACGGGACGTCCGCGAGGGCCCGTGCGTGCCATGATCCGCGTCCGATGACGCCGGACGCCCCCGCACCGTTCCGCGTCGGCCTGCTCGGGCACGGCACCGTCGGCTCCGCCGTCGCCGAGCTGCTGCCCGAGAGCGCCGACGCGATCGCCCACGTCACCGGGCTCCGGCCCGAGATCTCCGGCGTGCTCACGCGCAGTCGCGGGGACTTCGACGAGATCCTCGCCGGCAGCGACCTGATCGTCGAGGTGATGGGCGGCACCGACGACGCCCGCACCTACGTCACGCGGGCGATCGAGGCCGGCAAGCACGTCGTCACCGCCAACAAGCAGCTGCTGGCCGAGCACGGCGAGGAGCTGTGGGCGCTGGCGCGCGAGCACCGCGTGCAGCTGCGGTTCGAGGCGGCCGTCGCCGGCGTCGTCCCGGTGATCCGGGTGCTGCAGGAGTCGCTCACCGGGCACCCCGTCGAGCGGCTGCACGGGATCGTCAACGGCACCACCAACTTCATCCTCACCCAGATGGCCGCCACCGGCGCCTCGTACGAGGAGGCCCTGGCCGAGGCCCAGCAGCTGGGCTACGCCGAGGCCGACCCGACCGACGACGTCACCGGCAAGGACGCGGCCGCCAAGATGGCGATCCTCGCCCGGCTGGCCTTCGACACGCCAGTCCACCTGAGCGACGTCCCCTACGAGGGGATCGCCCACCTGACGACCGAGGACATCGAGTACGCCCGCGACCTCGACCTGTCGCTGCGGCTGATCGGCACCGCCGAGCGGATCGGCGACGAGCTGGCGGTCCGCGTCCACCCGGCCTTCCTCTACAAGGGCCACCCGCTGGCCTCCGTCGAGGGCCCGTTCAACGCGGTCACGATCGAGTCGCCGGCGATCACCGAGATCACGCTCTCGGGCCCCGGCGCCGGCGGTCCGCAGACCGCGACCGCGGTGATCGGGGACGTGATCAGCGCGATGATCCCGCCGGCCCAGACGCCGCCGACCCGCAACACGCTCGGGTTCGTCGACGACGTCGCGTCGAGCTTCTACCTGCACGTCGAGGTCGCCGACAAGCCGGGCGTGCTGGCCCAGGTCGCCCAGGTGCTCGGCCTCCAGGGCGTCTCGGTCAAGAGCGTCGTCCAGAAGGGCACCGGGACCGGCGCACGGCTGGTGCTGGTCGTCCACCCGGTGCTCGAGTCGCGGTTCTACGGCGCGGTCCAGCTGATCGCCGCCAAGGACTTCGTGACCGCGCCGCCGCGGGCGATCCGCGTGATCGACGAGGAGTTCGCGGGATGACCGGCCAGATCGACGCGCCGCCCGGCGGCCCGACCGTCGCCGGAGCGGCCGCGCATCGGCTGACCGGCGGCGACTCGATCCGCCGGATGGGCCTGATCGAGCGCTACATCGACCGGCTGCCGTTCGAGCTCGGCGACCCGATCGTCAGCCTCAACGAGGGCTCGACGCCGCTGATCCTCGCCCCGCGCCTGAGCGAGCGGGTCGGGGCCGAGGTCCACCTGAAGTACGAGGGCCTGAACCCGACCGGGTCGTTCAAGGACCGCGGGATGACCGCCGCCGTCTCGGCCGCCGTCCGCGACGGGGCCGAGGCCGTGATCTGCGCCTCGACCGGCAACACCGCCGCGTCGCTGGCCGCCTACGCCTCGCGGGCGGGGATCCGCGGCGTGGTGCTGGTCCCGGACGGCAAGATCGCCGCCGGCAAGCTCGCCCAGGCGCTGATGCACGGCGCCCAGGTCGTCGCCCTGCGCGGCAACTTCGACAAGGCGCTCGAACTGGTCCGGGCGATCAGCGAGATCCACCCGATCGCGCTCGTCAACTCGGTCAACGACTTCCGCGTCGAGGGCCAGAAGACGGCCGCCTTCGAGATCCTCGAGGACCTCGACGGGCGGCTCGACGCGCTCTGCATCCCGGTCGGCAACGCCGGCAACATCACCGCCTACTGGAAGGGCTTCCAGGAGAGCGGCGCGTCCCCGCGGATGCTCGGGTTCCAGGCCCACGGCGCCAACCCGCTGGTCCGCGGCGAGATGGTTCCCGAGCCCGAGACGATCGCCTCGGCGATCCGGATCGGCAACCCCGCGCGCTGGGAGGAGGCGATGGGGGCGATGGTCGGCTCGGGCGGCAAGGTCGACGACTGCACCGACGAGGAGATCCTCGACGCCTACCGCTTCCTGGCCCGCGAGGAGGGCGTCTTCTGCGAGCCGGCCTCGGCGACCTCGGTCGCGGGGCTGCTGAAGCACGGCGCCGGCGACGCGCAGCGGATCGTCTGCGTGCTGACCGGCCACGGCCTCAAGGACCCCCAGACGGCGCTCGACGAGTCGCCGCCGGTGATCCCCTGCGAGCCGACGCTGAAGGCGCTCGAGAAGGTGCTGGTCGGCTGAGGCCGAGCGGCGCGGCTCAGGCCGGCCCGCCGCTCGCCGGCGCCGCCACCGTCCCGCGCGCCAGCTGCACCAGCCGGGCGCCGGTCGTCTGCGGCTCGACCCGGATCCGCGGCAGCAGGTAGGGGTCCTGACCGCGGGCGGCCAGGCCGGGGTCGACGGTCGTCGCCGCGTCGTAGCCGGCGGCCTTCACGGCGGCGCGGACGGTGGCGTCGTTGCGGCCCGCCGGATAGCAGAAGAAGCGGGCGTCGATCCCGAGCCTGGTCTTCAGCTGCCGGCGCGATCCGGCCAGCTCGCGGCGCAGGGCGTCGGCGCCGAGCGTCGTCAGGTCGGCGTGGTCGATCGTGTGCGAGCCGATCTCCCAGCCCTGGCGCAGCATCCGCCGCGCTCCCCAGCGCGGCAGGCCCTTCGCGTTCAGGTGGTTGACCGCCAGGTTGAGGACGCCCGGCCAGCCGATCCGCTTCAGCACCGGGGCAGCGTTCATGACCTGCGAGAGGTCGCCGTCGTCGAAGCTCAGGACCACGGGATGGCGGGGCAGGCGGCCGTCGCCGTGCCAGGCCGCCCACAGCTCGGCCATCGTGATCGCCGTGAAGCCGGCGCCGCGCAGCGCCGCGACCTGCTCGCGGAAGCGCGCCGGCGGCACCCACAGCTCGGGGAACGGCGTGCCGGCCTTCGCCTCGGCGATCAGGTGGTACATCAGGATCGGCACCCGGGCCCGGCGGGCGGCCGCGCCCTGGACCGGCCAGCCGGCGGTCCGGTCGCGCGGGGTCGGCCGCGTCGCGGTGGTCCGCCCGGCGGCGACGGTCCGCGCGGCGG
>NZ_AGUD01000127.1 GCF_000240225.1 Patulibacter medicamentivorans | reverse complement strand
GGTCGGGCGCGGCCGCGGGGGCCGGGCGCCGGTCGTCGTCCTCCGGCGCCGGCGCGGGGTCGGGCGGGGTCGCCCGCAGTTCGTCCGCGGGCTCGTCCTGGGGCGCCGGCGCCCCACGGCGGCGGCGGACGGGGGTCTCCCAGTCGGCGTCCCCCCAGTCGTCGGCCGTGCGCCGACGACGCGGCTCGTCGCCACGCGGGGGCGGCTCGGAGGGAGGACCGTCGGGCGCCACGTCACTGGACGGTAGACGACCGCGGCGCCGACGACGCAGGACGTCGGCCAGGCGGTCGCCGCGGCGCTCGTCAGCGGTGGTCGATCGGGGTACCCTCAGGGCGATGGCGCAGGCACCGACCCGAGGCGAGCGCGGCCGTCGCGAACCGCCGCTGTGGGTGGCGCGGCTGCGCTGGCGGCTGCGCGGATCGAGCGCCCGGATCGGGTTCGTGGTCGCGGTGGTCGCCGACGCCGTGCTGCTGAGCGCCCTGCCCCTGAGCGGCGAGGGCGGGCCGCTGATGGGCGCGTTCCTGCTCGGCGGCTTCCTGAACCTGGCGCTGGTGATCGTCGGCGGTGGGATCGGGTCGCGGGTCCTGCGCCGCCGCGATCCGTCGCTGCCGCGGCTGGTCGCCCGCGACCGGGCGGCGACCTACGCGATGCTGCTGGGGGTCGTCGCGATCACGGCCGGCGGGATCGTCCACCGGCCGGCGCTGGTCGCCGAGCGCCAGCAGACGCAGCGGATCGTGCAGGCGGCGCAGAGCCTGGCCGCGCGCGAGGGGCCGGCGTCGATCCAGCGCGACCAGGTCGACCTCCGCCGCTGGACGGACGACCTGTACCGCGCGTGCATGCCGAACGGCCAGCCGGGCCGCGCCTGGTGCGCGATCGTGCGGACCGACAGCGGCGATCCGATCGCCCGCGCCGATCCCGACGCCCGGCCGAACGCCGAGGTCGGCGGGATGGCCGGTCCGCGGCCGGTCTCGCTGCGCTGAGCCCGCGGGCGGTCAGCGCCCGAGCAGCGGGCGGGCGTCCTCGAGCAGCCCGGCGACCCGCCGCAGGAACGCGCCGCCGTGCGACGGGTAGATCGCGCGGTGGTCCGCGGTCAGGGTCAGGGTCAGGAGGTGCCGGGGGACGAGCGCCTCGCCGACGACCCACGGCCGCCGGCGGATGGCGCCGACCGCCAGGGCCGCGCCGGTCCCGGGAGGCATGATCGCGTCGAAGCGGTCGGGGCCGTCGGAGCCGCCGTCGACGACCGCGAAGGTCGCGCCCGCGCTGTCCGGCGCCCGCAGCGTCCCGTCGTGGGCGCGCGCCGTCACGTCGCGGCGGCGCGCCGCCAGCTCGGCCAGCGTCGCCGCGTCGGCGTCGAGCAGCGTCGGCAGCACGATCGCCCCGCCGTCGAGGTCGATCGCGAGCGCGACGTTGGCTCGCGACCACGACTCGAGCATGCCGTCGCGCCAGGCGCCGTTGACCCGCTCGTGCCCGCGCAGGGCCTCGCCGACGGCGGCGACGACCGCGTCGATCGGCTCCGGCCGTCCCTCGACGTCGGGCAGGAGCAACCGCAGCTCCTCGACGTCGACGTCGACGCTGGCGGTCCAGGTCGGGACGGTCGCCCGGACCTCGGCCAGCCGCCGGGCGAGGGCGGTCTGCGGCTTCGAGGGGATCCGCGTGGTCACCGTCCCGCGCTTCGTCCCCTCCTCGACGGACACGCCGTCCTCCGGGGTCCTGGTGGCGATCTCGGTCGGCTCGGACATCGGTCCGACGAGGATCGCACGTCGGATCGCCCGGCGGCCGGCGCCGGGCGACCGGCGGCGCAACGTCGCCGCGGCGTCAGCCGGTCTGGCCGTGGTGGTCGCGCGGGCGCCGCAGGACGACCCGCAGCCGGCGGGTCGGCGGCTGCCGGCCGTCGTCGGCCAGCAGCTCCGGGTCGCCCGGCTCCAGCCACGGCTCGAAGAGCGCGACGACCTCGGCGGCCGTCAGCGGCCACGGCATCGCGCCGGGCTCCTCGTGCTCGTCGCGGCCGTCGCAGAGCACCAGCACCGTGCCGCCGGGAGCGACGGTCTCGGCGATCCCGCGGGCGGCGGCCGGCCGCAGCTCCGGGGGCAGCACCTGCAGCGTGTAGGCCTCGAGCACGAAGTCGAAGGCCCGGTACCACTGGGGCGGCGTCGCCAGCACGTCGGCCAGCACGTAGCGCACGCGCGAGGACGGGAACCGCAGCTGCGCGTGCCGGATCGCGGTCGGCGCGATGTCGAAGGCGACGACCGCGAAGCCGAGCCCGGCCAGGTGCTCGGCGTCGTCGCCGAAGCCGCTGCCGACGGTCAGCGCCTGGCGGCCGCTGCCGTCCAGCCCGTGCTCGTCCGCCCACTCCACCAGCCGCGGGTCGGGCACGAGCTCGGCCCAGGGGATCGCCTCCGGCGGGGTGGTGGCGTAGAGCTCCTCGAACCAGCCGGTCGCGTCGCCCCGGGCGAGCGCGGCCGCGGCCAGCTCGCGAGCGGCGCTGCGCTTCGCGTCGTCGTCCACCCGAGCCATCGAATCAGGTCGGCGCGGCCGGTGCCGGCCAGGCGGACTAGAGCGCCAGCCCGCCAGGGTGCTCGAGCAGCGCCCGCACGCGATCGAGGAACGCCGCGGCGTGGGCCCCGTAGATCACGCGGTGGTCGCTGGTCAGGGTCAGCGACAGGATCGGGCGCAGGACCGGCTCGCCGGCGACCGGGACGTAGCGCTGCTGCGAGGAGCCGACGGCCAGGATCGCGCCCTGGCCGGGGCTGATGATCGCCGTGAAGTGGGCGACCCCGAGCATCCCGAGGTTGCTGATCGTGAAGGTGCCGCCGCACAGCTCGGGCGGGGTGATCTCGCCGGTCCGGGCGCGGCGGGTCAGCTCGCGGGTGCGGGCGGCGAGCACGCCGAGGGTCAGCTCGTCGGCGTCGGCCAGCACCGGGACGACGAGCCCGTCGTCGTCGGTGGCGACGGCGATCCCGACGTTGACCCGCTCGGGCGTGACGATCTGCTCGTCGACCCAGGCGCTGTTGATCCGCGGGTGGTCGCGGAGCGCCAGCGCGCAGGCCTTGACGATCAGGTCGTTGACCGACGGCACGCGGCGGCCGGACGAGCCGCCGGCGACCGCCTTGAGGTCGGCGCGCAGGGCGAGCGCCGCGCTCATGTCGACCTCGACGGTGACGGTGAACTCGGGGATCTCGGTCCGGCTCTGGACCATCCGCCGGGCGACCAGCCGCTCGATCCGGGTCGGGTCGCGGCGGCTGGCGGCGGGCGCCGCGCCGGTGGCGGGGGCGGCGGGTGCCTCGGGCGTGGCCGCCGGGCCCTCCCGCGGCGGGTCGGCCGGCGGGGCGGCGGCCGCGTCCTCGGTGATGTGCTCGGCCGCTCCCACGACCCCGGCCAGGTCGGCCGCCGACAGCTCCTCGCCCTCGACCTCGATCAGCCCGATCAGCGCGCCGAGCGGGAGCGTCGCGCCGGCTCCGGCGCCGATCCGCAGCACCCCGGCGACGTCGGCGGCGTAGGCCATCGTCGCCTTGTCGGTCTCGATCTCGACGATCTCGACCCCGGGGGCGACGGCCGTCCCGTCGGGGACCAGCCACGAGACGATCGTGCCCTCCTCCATCGAGTCCGACAGGCGGGGCATGAGGACGGCGGGCATCGCGGTGCCGCTACTCGGACGTCAGCGGGCGGGGCATCGAGCGAACGCTAGGGCCGCGCCCTTCGCGCGACCCGCGGCTTCACCGGCGTAACCCGACGGCCGGGGGACACCCGGTCGTCGGGGCAGCGGCGGGCCGGGCCCTCAGGCGCCGCGCTCGAAGAGCGCGAAGCGGATGCCGTCGGCGTCGATCAGGGCCTCGCCGAAGGTGTGCACCGGCCAGCGGTGCCGGCGATCGGTGAGGCTGCCGGGGTTGAAGACCTGGAACCCGTCGGCGGGATCGATCTCGTGCTCCGGCACGTGGCTGTGACCGAAGATCACGGCGTCGTGCCCCGGGAACCAGCGCCGCAGCCGCCGCAGCCGTCCGCGGCGGTCGCCGCCGTCGTGGACGACCCCGATCCGGTGCCCGCCGAGCTCCAGCGTCAGGGTCTCCGGCAGCAGCTGGCGCAGCGGACGGTCGTTGTTGCCGAGCACGACGTGGACCGGCGGGCCGAGCGTCCGCAGCTCGTCGAGCGCCTGCAGGTCGCAGAGGTCGCCGGCGTGCACCACCGCGTCCGCGTTGCGCAGCCGCGGCAGGACGTCGTCGGGCAGCGACCGTCCGCGGCGCGGGAAGTGGGTGTCGCTGATGATCGCGACGCGCAGCGTCGCGGGATCGCGAGCCGGGGCGCCGTCGGGGGCCGGCGAGGACGACGGTCGGTCCGTGGTCACGGCGACACAGCGTGCCCGATCGAGGGCCGACATGGTGTGGACGCAACGACCTGCCCAGCCGGGGTCGGTAGCCTCGCCGGGTGCGAGTCGCGCCGATCGAGCCCGGTGACATCGTCGAGGTCGACAAGAAGGGCCGTCGGTTCCTGGCGCTGGTGCTCGGGTTCGAGGGCGACAGCGTCCGGATCGAGCCGGTCTGCAAGGGCGTCTCGTGGCGGACCGCCAGCGCCCGCGAGCTCGTCCGCCACTGGAAGAAGGCGGCGCGCCGGCGCTACCAGCGCGATCCGGACCAGCACGAGTCGCAGCTGGACCTGGGGCTGGAGGACGACGGCGCGGCCTAGGATCCGGTCCCGGCGCCCGCCGCGGTGGGCGGGCGTCCGGTCCGGCGTCGATCAGGGGGCGGTGGTGCGCAGCTTGCCGCCGCTGGTGAAGTACTCCGGGTGGATCGCGCGGAGGTCGTCGTCGACCTGGAAGGCCCGTAGGATCGAGCTGCACTCGCCGCTGGAGGATGGTGCCGGGAGGGTGCTGCCGGCGAAGGTCCGCCAGACCGTGCCGGCCGGTCGCAGCGACCCGTCGAGTCGGGCGAGTCCGTAGTAGTTCTCGGCCAGCTGCAGGCGGTAGAGCAGGTCGGCGGTGTTCGGGTACCCGGCCAGCG
>NZ_AGUD01000128.1 GCF_000240225.1 Patulibacter medicamentivorans | reverse complement strand
TCCTCGACGGCTCCGCGATCATCGCCGGCGACGGCGCGGGCGGCGGCAACGGCGGCCAGGGCGGCTCCGGCGGCATCGGCGGCGAGGGCGGCGCCGGCGGCCTGACCACCGACGGCGGCCTCTTCCAGGACGTCGACGGCGAGACCGGGCTCGGCGGCAAGGGCGGCAACGGCGGCGAGGGCGGCGACGGCGGCTCGGGTGGCGGCGGCGCCGGCGGTCCGAGCATCGCGATCGCCCGCTTCGGCGGCTCGACCTCGACGGTCACCGGCTCGACCCTGACCCACGGCAACGGCGGCCCGGGCGGCATCAGCCCCGCCGGCGGCGCGTCCAACGGGGCGGCCGGCCAGGCGGCCGACCAGCTCCCGTAGCCGACCGAGCGAGCGAAGGAGCGCACGATGGCCCTTCCGGCCCAGACGATGCGGATCGTGGTCGCGGCGTTGATCGCCGCGGCCCTGGCCGCCGGAGCCGTCGTGCTCCCGCCGCGCAGCGAGGCCGCGCCGACCCCGGCGCAGCGCCTGAACGTGATCCCGGACCCGTGGCTGGGTCCGGTGATCGACGACCTCGGGCAGGGGCGGCCGCTGGGGCGGCTGCTGAAGGACGTGCTCTGCCCGCCGGTCGGCGAGGTCGACGAGCTGGTCAGCGGCGTCCCCGGGCTCCAGGACCTGACCGGGATCCTCGAGACCGGCGCCTGCAACCTCGACGTCCTCGACTACAGCTACCACACCGAGTTCCGCCGCAAGGACGGCTCGCTGGTGGTCAAGAACGTGCCGGCGATCGTCAACGTGCCGACGCTCCTGAACGTCGACGACGATCCCGGCGCCGAGTTCGCGGCCACGATCCGCGTGCTCGGGATCGACCAGATGGTGGTCCAGATCGATCGCGTCGGGCCGATCCTCGGCGACGGCGTGCTGAAGCCGCTGCCGGCCTCGGTCGAGGCGGTCATCGCCGACCCGTCGAAGGGCTCGCTGCCGCGCAAGCGGATCGCCTACGGCTTCGACGCCAAGGATTCCAGCGCCCCGACCCAGTGGGAGACGGTGCTGCGGCTGACCGACGTCTTCGGCTCGCCCGACCCGCTGAAGCTCGGCGTCGACTTCAACCAGACCGGCGCGACGGGCCCCGTCGCGGTCACCGGCGAGATCTACAACCCCGACTCCTCGAACCTCGGCCGCCGCGACCGGATCGGCGGTGCGGTCCGCTTCGCCCGTCCGCCGGCGCGGGCCTCGGTCGACCTCGAGCTCGGCGACCGCGTCGAGGCGCACCTGCGCACGACGACGCCGACCCGCGTCGACGTGCTCGCGCGGATGCAGGAGAACGACGACGAGACCCGGGTCGAGGCGGCGATCGACGAGCTGCCGCGCCAGGTCGACATCGCCTTCGAGTCACCGGCGGCGAACCAGATGCGGATCGACTACGACGCGATCAGCCCGATCGCGGCGCTCGACGCGCGCTACACGCAGCGCAAGGGCGCGCCGGACTACGACCAGGTGACGACGACCGCCGAGGCGCACGTCCGCGACATCCCGCAGGGCCTCACGGTCCAGCAGACCGGGCCCGAGGACATCCGCTTCAGCACCCGCGGCGGCAAGGTCGGGGCGATCGAGGCGGCCTTCGCCAGCGGCGGCGCGCCGCTCACGGAGAGCGAGCCCGGCGACTACGTGAAGGTCTTCCAGGACGGCGCCTTCAACTCGATCTCGGCCCGGCTGCTGGGCCTCGAGCGCGCCAGCTTCTCCGGGGCCGCGCCGATGGTGATCGACGCGACCCTCGAGCCGGGCCCGGTGCGGGCGTCCGTCCACACCTCCGACCTCGACGCCGAGGCGACCGTCCGCGACCTGCCGCACGTCCTGCGGCTGGTGCTCGACCTGGAGAAGCCGCGGGTCGTCTACGACGGCAACGGCCAGGGCATCGACGAGATCAACGTCAAGGCCCAGAGCGCCAAGCCGCTGTTCGCCCGCGCGACCCACCTGGACGCGACCGTCAAGGGGATCCCGGCGACGATGCAGCTGGACCTCAAGCAGTCCGGCGACGCGGTCGAGTTCGTGACCGACAACCCGATCGGCTCGATCCAGCTGCTGGCCTCCGACGGCCACGGCGAGAGCCTGCCGGCCGGTCAGCAGGGGGTGATCTTCCGCGACCAGCAGGACCGCTGGCTGATCTTCGGCCGGGTCTTCGGGCTGCGCCAGGTCAAGCTCCAGCCCGAGCCGCTGAAGGTGCTGGTGCGGGCGGGCGAGGGCAAGCCGTTCACCGCCGACGCGACGATCCGCCAGCCGGGGGGAGACCTGGGCGTCCACGGCAGCATCGAGAACCTGCCGCGGCGGGTCGAGGTCGGCCTGACCCAGGACGCGTCGGACGGGACCAAGATCGCCTACGACGCCGACGCGCCGATCGGCCGGATCGTGCTCTCCGGCCAGAACCTCGAGCTGATCGATCGCGCCGACGACTTCCGGATCGCGGTCGACGACGTCCCGACCCACTTCGAGGCCAAGCTGCCCAAGAGCGGGCCGCTGATCGAGGCGTCGGCGATCGACCCGATCGGGGCGATCAAGATCCAGCTCGCCGACGGCGGCTTCGAGGAGCTGCCGGCGGGCCGCGACGGGGCGATCTACCTGGACACCAACAGCCGCTTCGCGATCACCGCCAAGGTCTCGCGGCTGCGGGGGCTGAAGGTGATCACCGATCCGCTGCCGGAGGTCTCCCTCGACCTGCCGGACACGCCGAACCCGTTCGACTTCAAGATCGAGCGCCAGAAGTTCCCGGACGAGCCGATCGAGTACTTCCGGGGCACGATCGACAAGCCGCAGCGCGACACCAAGGTCAAGCTGACGACCGACCCGGAGGTGCGGCTCGACTACCAGGCCGGCGGGGCGATCGACACGATCGGGCTCGAGTCCAACGTCGGCAGCCTGGGGCTGATCGACGCGACGCTCTCGAACCTGCCGCGGGCGCTGAAGATCTGCTTCGCCTCGGGCCCCGGCTGCAAGCGGCCGGAGTCGCCGGACGACGACGCGCTGGTCTCGGCCGACATCGACGACGACGATGCCAGCCACGGGCCGATCGTCCTCAACGGGCTGATCTGCCTGTCGCCGGACTCCGACGTCGACTGCCGCAACGCGAGCCTGCGCAAGACGTTCGTGACGTTCGAGAACCTCAGCGTCCGCGAGTTCGCGTTCGACGCCGTCAGCGACGGCGTCAGCAGCGGCGCGTTCATCGACACCGACAACAAGGACCTGACCGGCAAGGTCGAGTACCGCGACACCGACCTGCCGATCATCGACGGCTTCCGGATCAGCCTGCCCAGCGGGTTCCGGGCCCAGAACCGCCAGGCCGGGATCTTCTCCTCGGCCGGCACGATCGTCTGCCCGAGCGGGACGACGATCGGCACCATCAGCCCGGACATCAACCTGGCCGGGCTCCTCTGTCCCTAGGGGCGCGCCTCAGCCGTCGAGACCGGTGACCCGCAGCGTCAGGTTCAGGCGCCCGCCGCGCAGGCCGTGCGGCGGGTCGCCCTGGCCGAGCGCGGGTTGCCGGTCGTCGTCGGCGAGGGTCCGCGGGACCCCGTGGAAGCAGAACCGCGAGGGCCCGCCGAAGACGAACAGGTCGCCGGAGCGCAGCTCGACGTCGGTGTATGGGCGGCCGCGGGTCTCGCGGTTGCCGAACCGGAAGATGCAGCTCGCGCCGATGCTCAGCGAGACGACCGGCGCGTCGCTGCGCTCGTCCTCGTCGCGGTGCATCCCCATCCGGGCCTGGCCGTCGTAGAAGTTGACCAGGGCCGCGTCGGGCCGGTAGTCGCGGGCCGCCCGTGCGTCGTAGGCGTCGGCCAGCGCCCGCCGCCCGAGGTCGCCGAGCCAGTCCGGGAACGGCGTCACCGGCTGGCCGTCGACGTCCTCGGCGATCCGGCTGTAGCGGTAGGGGATCCAGTGCCAGCCGAGGCAGACGGTCTGGACCGACATCAGGCCGCCGTTCGGGAGCCGGGTGCGGCGCATCGGCGCCGGGCCGGCGGCCCACTCGCGGCAGGCGGCGACCAGCCGCCGCTGCTCGTCGACGGTCAGCCAGTCCGGGACGTGGACGGCCCCGGGCGCGATCTCGACCCGTTCCCGCGGGAGCAGCGGGCCGTCGCTCATGCCGGTCGCTCGAGCGCCAGCAGCTGCCCCTTGGCGGCCGCCCCGCCGCGGTACTGCCCGAGCGCGCCGTCGGAGCGCAGCACGCGGTGACAGGGCACCAGCAGCGGCAGCGGGTTGGTGGCAAGGGCGGTGCCGGCGGCGCGGACGGCGTTCGGGCTGCCGGCGACGGTCGCGACGTCGCGGTAGGAGGAGGTGGCGCCGTAGGGGATTCGGGCGGTGGCCTCGAGCACCTGACGCCGGAACGCGCGCGTCAGGCGCCAGTCGAGGGCCACGTCGAACTGCCTGCGGGCGCCCGCGAAGTACTCGTCGAGCTCGTGGCGGGCGGTGGTCAGCAGCGCGCTGCCGGAGCGCAGGACGCGCGGGGAGATCTCGCGGGCCAGCTGCTCGAGCACGGCCTCGGGGTCCTCGGCGGGCAGCCCGATCCGGACCACGCCGCGGGCGGTCGCGCCGATCCGGAGCCGGCCGAGCGGGCTGTCGTGGTCCTCGTAGGCGACGTCGACCAGGCCGTCGGCGGCGGCGCGTCCGGCGAACCGCTGCCGGGCGCGGGCAAAGGCGTCCTCCGGCGCGTCGTCCGCCGCCCGCAGGGCCGCGATCGTGGCCGCGTCGTCAGGGTCGGTGGTGGGGGTGGGGGTCATGCTCGTCGGACGGTCGGGGCGGGCGGTTCGTGAGGTCGTCGGGCGGCCTAGGCGCGATCGCCGTCGGCGCGCAGGCGCCGCAGGCCCTCGTGGACGTTGCGGCGGGCGGCCTCGGTCGAGGTGCCCATCGCGGCGCCGACGTCGCGGTGCGGCAGGTCGGCGAGGAAGCGCAGGGCGATCGCCTCGCGCTGCTTGGGCGGGAGCTGGGCGACCCGGCTCCAGACCGACCCGGTCGGCTCGGGATCGAGCCAGGCGCCGGCCTGCTCGTCGATCCGGTCGCTCGGCGTCGGCCCCCGCGCGGCGGATCGCGCGCCGTCGATCACCTTGCGGTGGGCGATCGCGAACAGCCAGCCGAGGACGGCGTCGGGATCGCGCAGCTGCGGGTAGCGCCGCAGCGCCGCCAGCAGCGTCTCCTGGAACGCGTCCTCGCCGCGGTCCGGGCCGAGCCGGGCGATGCAGAAGCGCAGCAGGGCCCGGCCGTGGAGCTCGACCACGGCGTCGAATGGCGGCAGCCGGCTGCGCCGCGGGCGGGCGGGATCGACGGGAGCGATCGACGAATCGTCGCGGGTGGCGGGGACGGGCACGATCGTGGGACGGACGAGCGCGGCGGAACGTGAGATCGGCGGGGCGGGTGACGTTCCGGTCGGCGGACGACCGGGACGTGACGGCCGCCCGTCCGATCAGCGGCCCGGCGGCTCCCGCTCCGCCCGCAGCGCCGCGCGCCGGAGCTTGCCGGAGGTCGTCATCGGCAGCGCGTCGCGGAACTCGACGATCCGGGGGTACTTGTACGGGGCGGTCTGGCGGCGGACGTGCTCCTGCAGCTCGGCGACGAGCGGGTCGCCGGGCTGGTGGCCCTCGCGCAGCACGACGACCGCGCGGACGACGCTGCCGCGCTCGGGATCGGCGGCCGCGACGACGCCGACCTCGGCGACGGCCGGGTGGGTGAGCATCGCCGACTCGACCTCGAACGGGCCGATCCGGTAGCCGGCGCTGATGATCACGTCGTCGGTGCGGGCCTCGAAGTACAGGTAGCCGTCGTCGTCCTGGCGGACGCGGTCGCCGGTCCGCCACGGCCGGTCGCGCGGGTGTGGCGGGCGGCCGAGGTAGCCGGAGAAGAAGGTCGGGACGGTCGCCGGGTCGACGACCAGCTCGCCGTCGTCGATCCAGAGCCGGACGCCGGGCAGCGGCAGGCCCATCGACGCCGGGCGGGCCGGGCGATCGGCGGGGTTGGCGGTCAGCTGCCCGGTCTCGGTCTGGCCGAAGCCGTCGCGGATCTCCAGGCCCGTGGCGGTCCGCCAGGCGTCGAGCACCTCGGGGTTGAGCGCCTCGCCGGCGGCGACCAGGCCGTGCAGCGACGGGCACGGCTCGACCGCGGTGCGCTTGGCGATGATCCGGTACTCGGTCGGCGCCATGCAGAGGACGGCGACCTGCTCCTCGCGGACGATCGCCAGCCGCTCCGCCGGGTCGAAGCGGGCGTCGTGCAGGAGCCCGGCGGCGCCGCGCAGCCACGGGGCGATGAAGACGTTGCGGGCGGACTTCGACCAGCCGCTGGCGGCGGTGCACCAGACCAGCTCGCCGGCCGCCGGCGCCAGCCAGTGCTCGGCCTGCAGCGCCTGGCCGGTCAGGTAGCGCTGCGCGTGGAGGACCGGCTTCGGCTCGCCCGCGGTGCCGCTGGTGAACGTGATCAGGCAGGGGTCGGCGGGGGCCAGCTCGGCGTGGGGCGGGGCTGGCCGACCGGGATCGAAGAGCGCGGCGTCGGGGATCTCGAGGATCGCGATCCCGTCGCGGTCGCCGAGCGCCTGCTCCAGCACGGTGCGGTTGCGCTCGTCGCAGACGATCGCGCGCGGGTCGCTGGCGGCGATCCGCAGCGCCAGGTCCTTCGCTCGCAGCTGCTCCGTGCAGGGCAGGACGACGGCACCGAGGCGGAAGCAGGCGACCATCGCGAAGACCCACTCGGGGCGGTTGCCGACCAGCGTCATCACGACGTCGCCGCGGCCGACGCCGGCCTGCTCCAGGGTCCCGGCGAACGCGCCGCCGCGGGCCGTCACGTCGCCGAAGCTCCACTCGCGGCGGGCGCCGTCGCGGGCTCGCTCGACCAGCGCCCGACGGCGCGGGTCGTGGGCGCCGACGACGTCGCGGGCGAAGTTCACCGGGCGCCTCCGCGGTGGCGGGGCGGCCCGGCGGTCGCCGCGCTGGGACCGGTGGGGGAGGCCATCGTCCGGATTCTCGGCGATCTCGCGCGCGGCCGGCTAGCCGACCGCTCAGGTCGGATATGAATTAGGGTGCCCTTCGCTCGGGTGCGTCGAACGGCGCCCGCTCGACCGATCGAAACGGAGACCGATGCAGCACGACCGCCAGCCCGTCCCGCCGAGCCGCTCGCGACTCGCTCACCTGGAGCGGGCGCCGCACGGTCGTCGCGGGTTCCTCTCGGGAGCGCTGGCCGGCGCCGCCGCGCTGGGGCTCGCCGCCTGCGGCGACGACGGCGGGTCGGGGAGTCGGAGCGGGGCGACGCCGGCCGCCAGCGGGGGATCGTTCCCGGCCACCGTCCGCCACGTCCACGGCACGACGACGATCGACCGCGAGCCCAAGCGGGTCGTCTCCTACGGCTTCACCGACCACGACACGATGCTCGCGCTCGGCGTCGTCCCGGTCCTGCTCCAACAGTGGATCCCGGAGTGGAAGCGGGGCGTCGGGCCGTGGGCGCTGCCGGCCCTCGGCGACGCCCGCCCGACGCTGGTCGCCAACCCCGAGATCGACTTCGAGAAGGTCGCCGCGGCCCGCCCGGACCTGATCGTGGCGGTCAGCTTCGACCTCAAGAAGAGCGACTACGAGAAGCTCTCGAAGCTCGCGCCGACCGTCGCGCCGCTGGCCGGCTACACGCCGTACGGGGCGCCGTGGGACGAGATGGCCGTCGCGGTCGGCAGCGCGCTCGGCCGCCGGGCGCAGGCGGAGCGGCTCGTCCGCCGCGCCCGCGGGCAGCTCGCCGCCGTCGGCGACGGCAACCCCGCGTTCGCCGGCAAGACCGCGGCGACCATCAC
Organism: Patulibacter medicamentivorans; assembly: GCF_000240225.1. Classification (GTDB taxonomy): domain Bacteria; phylum Actinomycetota; class Thermoleophilia; order Solirubrobacterales; family Solirubrobacteraceae; genus Patulibacter; species Patulibacter medicamentivorans. Next base: position 6,043 of record NZ_AGUD01000128.1, on the reverse strand, counting down.
CTACTACGACGGCAAGTTCGCGATCTACTCCGACACCGACACCCGCGGCCGCTTCATGAAGGCGATCGGCTTCGATCAGCCGCCGGCGATCAAGCGGCTGTTCGGCGACCAGTTCGTCGTCGACCTCAGCGAGGAGCGGCTCGAGCTGCTCGACGAGCTCGACCTGGTCGTCGCGCTGGCCGACGGCGAGCCGGCCCAGCGGGGCTTCCGCGAGTCGCGGATCTACCAGCGGCTCGCGGTCGTCCGCGAGGGTCGCGCCGTGACGATCGACGACCTCGACCAGGGGATGGCGCTCTCGGCCTCGTCGGTGAGCGCGATCCCGTTCGCGATCGACGCCCTGCTGCCGGGGCTCCGGCGCGCGGTGCGGGCCTAGTCGGGCGGCCCGCCGCGGGCGCGTGGGAGCGACGGCGGCGTTAACCCGACCGAGGGAGTCGGTGTTAGGGCACCCATCCTGTTAGGGTGCCCAACCGGTGAGCAGCGCCGCCGTCACCACGACCCAGCCCGCGTCCGCGACGCGTCCCGAGGAGCCCGCCGCCGGGCCGCCCGCGCGCGTCCGCTCGTTCTCCGGGCGGGCTCTGGGCCTGCTGGTGGCCGCGGCGATCCTGCTCCTGGTCGCGCTGCTGAGCATCGGCGTCGGCGCCCGGTCGATCCCGCTCGACCGCGTTTGGGACCTGGTCTGGCACGCCGACGGCAGCGACGACGCGCTGGTGATCCACGACCTGCGGATCCCGCGCACGCTGCTCGGCCTGCTGGTCGGCGCCGCGCTCGGAGCGGCCGGGGCCCTGATGCAGGGGCTGACCCGCAACCCGCTGGCCGATCCCGGGCTGCTCGGCGTCAACGCGGGCGCGGCGACCGCGGTCGTGATCGCGATCGCGCTGCTCGACACCACCGACCTGATGACCTACGTCTGGTTCGCGTTCCTCGGCGCGGGACTGGCCTCGCTGCTCGTCTACGCGCTCGGCTCGGCCGGCCGCAGCGGCGCCACGCCGGTGCGGCTGGCGCTCGCCGGGACCGCGGTGACGTTCGCGCTGATGTCGTTCGTCTACGGGTTCACGATCCTGAACCCACGGGTCTTCGACCAGTACCGCCACTGGCAGGTCGGCGCGCTGTCCGGCCACGACGCGTCGCTGACCGCCGCGATCGCGCCCTTCATCGGCGCCGGCCTGGTGCTGGCGCTGCTGCTGGCCCGGCCGCTCAACGCGCTGGCGCTGGGCGACGACGCCGGCCGCGCCCTCGGCGCCCGGATCGGCCGCACCCGGCTGCTCGGCGCGCTCGGGATCACGCTGCTGTGCGGCGGGGCGACCGCGGCCGCCGGGCCGATCGCCTTCGTCGGGCTGACGGTGCCGCACGTGGCCCGGGCGCTGGTTGGCCCCGACCAGCGCTGGGTGCTGCCCTACTCGATGGTCCTGGCGCCGATCCTGCTGCTCGGAGCCGACGTGCTGGGGCGGGTCGTCAACCGCCCCGGCGAGGTCGAGGTCGGGATCGTGACCGCCGTGATCGGCGCGCCGGTCTTCATCGCGATCGTCCGCCGCGCCCGGATCGCCCAGCTGTGAGCACGGCGGGCGCATCGGTGGATCCGCGGGCGGCGCCGGCCGGGCTCGGGCGGGTCGTGCGCGTGCCGCTGCTCGGGGCGTCGCTGCGCGTGGCGCCGCGGACCCTCGGGGTCTGCGCGGGTCTGACCGTCGTCGCGCTCGTGGTCCTGATCCTGGCGGTCGGCACCGGCGAGTACCCGATCGCGCCCGGTCGCGTGCTCGAGACGCTGCTCGGCGGCGGCGACCAGGGCACCCGGTTCGTCGTCGAGACCCTGCGGCTGCCGCGGGCCCTGACCGGGCTGCTGGTCGGCGCGGCGCTGGGGGCCGGCGGCGCGATCCTCCAGAGCATCTCGCGCAATCCGCTGGGCAGCCCCGACATCGTCGGCTTCACCCAGGGCGCCTCGGCCGGCGCGGTGCTGCAGATCATCGCCTTCGGCGGCGGCGCCGCGGCGATCGCGACGGCCTCGATCGTCGGCGGCGTGCTGACGGCGGTCGTCGTCTACCTGCTGGCCTACCGCAACGGGGTCGCCGGCTACCGGCTGGTGCTGGTCGGGATCGGGATGGCCGCGCTGATGGCCGCCGTCACCGACTACCTGATCACCCGCGCCAGGCTGCAGGACGCGCAGCAGGCGTGGGTCTGGGTGACCGGCAGCCTCAACGGCCGCGGCTGGGAGCACGTGCGCCCGGTCGCGCTGGCGCTGCTGGTGCTGCTGCCACTGGTCGTGATCCTGGCCCGCGACCTGCGGATGATGGAGATGGGCGACGACGCGGCCAAGGCGCTCGGCGTCGCCGTCGAGCGCTCGCGGCTGCTGCTGGTGCTGGTCGCCGTCGGCCTGACGGCGGTCGCCACCGCCTCGGCCGGCCCGGTGCTCTTCGTCGGCCTGGCCGCGCCCCAGATCGCCCGCCGCCTGACCCGCGCGACCGGTCCCGGGGTCGGGGCCGCGGCCCTGACCGGCGCCGTCCTGCTGCTGAGCGCCGACCTCGCCGCCCAGCGGCTGTTCCCCGACAGCCAGCTGCCGGTCGGGGTCATGACCGGCGTGCTCGGCGGCGTCTACCTGATCTGGCTGTTGTCCAACGAGTGGCGGAGCAGGCGCGCATGAGCGACCACGACACGACATCACCGGCCGAGGGCCCGCGCCTGCGTGGCGAGCGGCTGACGCTGGCCTACGACTCCCGCACCGTCTCCAGCGACCTCGACGTCACGATCCCCGACGGCTCGTTCACGGTCATCGTCGGGCCCAACGCCTGCGGCAAGTCGACGCTGCTGCGGGCGCTGGCGCGGATGCTGAAGCCGCGCACGGGCGCCGTCGTGCTCGACGGCCAGGAGATCTCCTCGCTGCCGTCGAAGGAGGTCGCGCGCCGGCTCGGGCTGCTGCCGCAGAGCCCGATCGCCCCCGACGCGATCACCGTCGCCGACCTCGTCGCCCGCGGCCGCTATCCGCACCAGGGGATCCTGCGCCAGTGGTCGCGCGAGGACGAGCGCGCGGTCGATGCGGCGCTGCGGTCGACCGGCGTCCACGACCTGGCGGCGCGGGCGGTCGACGAGCTCTCGGGCGGGCAGCGGCAGCGGGTCTGGCTGGCGATGGCGCTGGCCCAGGAGACGCCGATCCTGCTGCTCGACGAGCCGACGACCTTCCTCGACATCGCCCACCAGGTCGAGGTCCTCGACCTCTGCGCGACGCTCCACGAGCAGCAGGGGGCGACGATGGTCGCGGTCCTCCACGACCTCAACCACGCCTGCCGCTACGCGACCCACGTGATCGCGATGCGCGACGGCGCGATCGTCGCCGAGGGCGACCCGTCGGAGATCGTCGACGCCGAGCTGGTGGAGCGCGTCTTCGGGCTCCGCTGCCGCGTGATCCCCGATCCGGAGACCGGCACGCCGCTGGTCGTCCCCGCCGCCCGCGTGCGGGCGGCGCCGAGCGCCGCGGCGCCGGCGGCCGACGCGCGGTCTCCCGCGATCGCCGCCAGCGCCTGATCCGGCACGGCTTCCCGACCACTTCCACGATCACGAGAGGCAACCCATGACTCCATCAGCCACCCTCCGAACGGGCCGCTGGCGGCTGGCCGCCGCCCTGCTGCTGGCCCTCGCGCTGGCGTTCGTGCTGGCCAGCTGCGGCTCCGACGACGACGGCGAGGCGACGACCGCGACGGCCGCCGACAAGGCCAGCGCGGCGTTCCCGGTCACGATCGAGCACAAGTACGGCAGCACCACGATCGAGGCCGAGCCGAAGCGGATCGTGACCGTCGGCATGACCGACCAGGACACCTTCCTGGCGCTGGGGATCAAGCCGGTCGGCGTCGACGACTGGTTCGGCGAGCGGCCCTACGGCAACTGGCCGTGGACGAAGGCGCGGTGGGGCAGCTTCAAGCCGACCGTCGTCGGCCAGTACGACGAGTACAAGTTCGAGAAGATCGCGGCGCTGCGCCCGGACCTGATCGTCGGCCTCTACTCGGGGATGACGAAGGGCAGCTACGCGAAGCTCTCCAAGATCGCCCCGACGATCGCGCAGCCCAAGGGTCACGCCGACTACTCGGCGCCGTGGCAGCTGATGGCCGAGATCTCCGGTCGCGCGGTCGGTCGCGAGGCCGAGGCCAGGAAGCTGGTCGCCGACGCCGAGGCGCGGTTCGCGAAGGTCCGCGACGAGCACGCCGACTTCAAGGGCAAGTCGATCACGATCACCGAGTTCTACGAGGGCGAGTTCTCGACCTTCGGCGCCGACGACCCGCGCCACCAGTTCTTCACCCAGCTGGGCTTCGTCGTCGATCCCGAGATCCGCAAGCTCTACCCGGGCGGCAAGACCGGGATGCTGAGCTCCGAGAAGCTCGACATCCTCGACGGCGACCGGCTGGTCGTCCTCTCGAGTCCCGAGACCGAGAAGCAGGTGGCCGCCCACAAGCTGTTCCACCGCGTGCCGGTGGTGCGCGACGGGCGGACGGTCTACCTGCCGTACGAGCGGCCGAAGCCGGAGGGCGCGGCGCTGGTCTTCAACACGGTCCTCAGCATCCCCTACGCGCTCGACGCGATCGTGCCGAAGCTGGCCGACCCGCAGGCGCAGCGATGAGCGCGCGGCCGCCGGGGGCGCGACCCCCGGCGGCCGCCGGCGTCGTCGTCAGCCGGCGTTCGCGGTCGCTCCTGGCTCGGCGTCGGCCGCCAGGCAGCCGGCGACCTGGTGCCGGCTGCGGACGTCGAGCTTGCGCAGGACCGCGCTGACGTGGGTCTCGGCGGTCTTCTGGGTGATGAAGGCCGCCTGGGCGATCTCGCGGTTCGTGAGGCCGTCGGCGACCAGCTCCGCGACCCGCCGCTGGGTCGCGGTCAGGCTCTGCACGCCACTGGCCAGGTGACGGCGCGGGCGCGCGCCGAGGACGTGCAGCTCGGTCCGGGCGCGCTCGGCGAGCGGCACCGCGCCGCAGCGGGCCGCCAGGTCCATCCCCTCCTCGAGCGCGGCGCGGGCGTGGCGGCGGAGGCCGTGGCGACGCTGGGCGACGCCGAGGTCGACCAGCGCGGTCGCGAGCGCGAGCCGGCGGGGCGTCGTGCGCAGCAGCGTCACGGCCTCCTGCAGGCCTGCGGCGCGGGCGCCGCCAGGGCCGACGAGGGCACGGGTCCGCAGCGTCGCGCCGAGCTCGCCGGGCGCTCCCCAGCGGCGGGTCAGCACCAGCGCCTCGTCGGCGAGGGCGACGGCGCGCCGCTGGTCGCCGAGCGCCGACGCCGCGCGGGCGGCGACCAGTCGCCACGGGGAGTTGCGCTCGACGTAGCCGACCGAGGCGCAGACCTCGCCGAAGCGGGTCGCCTCGGCCAGCGCCCGCTCGTGATCGCCGACCGCCTCGGCGTGGAACGCCCGGCCGAGGCGGACCAGGACCAGGTCGGGCAGGTCGAGGTCGCCGGCCCGCTCCCACTCGCGGAGCAGGTCGTCGGCCCGCTCGAGCTCGCCGGTGCCGACCAGCGCCTCGGCCAGGAAGCGGGCGCTGGCCGAGAGCCAGCGCGACGCGATGACCGTCCAGCGGACGTCGGACGCGCAGTCGAGCGCGGCCTCGCCGGCGGCCACGGCGCCGGGCAGGTCGCCGCGCTGCAGGCGCACCGACACGTGGCCGATCCAGCCCGACACGAGCGCCAGCGGCGACCCGCGCCGGCGGCCCTGGTCGAGCGCGATGTCGGACTCCCGCTCGACCGTCTCCAGGTCCTCAGCGAAGATCGCGGCGTAGCACGCCTGTCCCCAGGCGGGCGTCTCGGTTCCCTGCTCGCGGGCCAGAGCGCCGTCGCCGAGGGCGCGGCGGGCGAGGGCGAGCGCCACCTCGGCCCGCTGGTCGGGATCGAATCCGTGCGCCAGCGCCGCGTTGGCGAGCGCCAGCCGCTCGGCCGGCGTGTCGCCCGGCAGCCGCGCGTGGCGCAGCATCTCGCGCTGGGCGTCGGCGGACCGCGCGGGCACGTAGAGCGCCAGCGTGGTCCGCTCGACCTCCAGCCGCAGCGCCGGCTCGCCGTCGAGGCCGGCCCGCGCCGCGTCGAGCGCCCG
>NZ_AGUD01000129.1 GCF_000240225.1 Patulibacter medicamentivorans | reverse complement strand
CCGCCGCCGGGCTGCGAGCCGCAGCCCCGGACCGTGGCGGCGCCCCGGGCCGGGGGCGAGCCGGCATCCACGTTCCCTCGACCGGAAGGACCCGCATGAGCGACGCTCCCGCCCCCACCCCCGACGCCGGCGCGACCGCGGCCGACCCGTCGCGGCCGCCCGGGCTCGACGCCGCCGAGCGCCACGCGGACGCCGACCTGCCGCACCGCCCCGAGGACGCGGGCAGCGCGGAGCCGATCCGGCGCAAGAAGCGCGACGTGCCGCTGGTCGCGGTCATCACCGGGCCCGGGAAGGGCAAGTCGACGGCCAGCTTCGGGATGCTCCAGCGCTCGTGGGCCCGCGGCTACCGCTGCGGCGTCTTCCAGTTCGTCAAGGGCGGCAAGTGGAAGGTCGGCGAGCGCAAGGCGGCCGAGGTCCTGTCCGCCTCGGGCGAGGGCGGCACCATCGACTGGGAGACGATGGGCAAGGGCTGGACCTGGATCCAGCGCGACATGACCGAGTCCGAGGAGATCGCCAAGGAGGGCTGGGCCGAGGTCCGGCGGCGGATCGCCGAGGGCCGCTACGAGTTCCTGCTGCTGGAGGAGATCACCTACCCGATCAACTGGGGGTGGATCGACGTCGACGAGGTGGTGGCGACGATCCGCGACCGCCCCGGCTTCCAGCACGTGATCATCACCGGCCGCAACGCCGATCCGAAGCTGATCGAGCTGGCCGACCTGGTCAGCGAGGTGCAGAACGTCAAGCACCCGATCAAGCAGGGCATCCGCGCCCAGCAGGGCATCGAGTGGTGAACCGCGCGACCGGCGAGGCGGGGGCATGAGCCAGCGGATCCTCGTGATCCCGGACGGCCTCGCCGAGGCGACGCCGGCCGCCGGCGATCCCCCGACCACGCTCGAGGCGACCCCGACCCTGGCGCTCGACGCGATCGCGCGCCGCGGGTCGGTGCGGCGGGTCGCCGTGACCCCCGAGGGCCTCCACGCGGGCAGCGAGACGGGGATCCCGCTGCTGCTCGGCTGGATCCCCGACCACGACGCGCACGGCCGGCCGCGGCCGCTCTCGCGCGGGCGGATCGACGCCGCGGCCCACGGCCTGCGCGAGCCGGACGGCGCGGTCGTCCACCGGATCGACGTCCGCCACGCCGACGGCCGGCCGTGGCCCGAGCTGGGCGAGGCCGCGTTCTCGCTGCTGCGCGGGTCGGGCGGCCAGGAGGCGCTGCACGTCCAGCGGCTCAGCGGCCACCGGCTGGTGGTCTTCGCCCACACCGAGCCGATCCTGCCCCACCGGCGCGACCTCGTCAGCGTCGGCCTCGGCAGCGGCGTGGCCGGGGTCGACGACCCCGCCGACGAGCCGCGGCTGCAGCTGTGGGACGACGGCGCGCTGCCGCCGCCGCTGCTCGACGAGGACACCACGGTCGTCTGCGCGGCCCGCAGCACCGCGGCCGGGATCGCCCGCTTGATGGGTGCCGCGACCGTCCACCCGAGCGGCGCTACCGGCGATCTGCGCAGCGACCTGGCCGCCAAGGCCCGCGCGGCCGTCGGACTGCTGCGGACCGGCACCGCGACGGTCGTCGTCCACGTCGGAGCGCCAGACGAGGCCGCCCACGCCCGCGATCCGCGGGCCAAGGCGCGGGCGCTGCAGCTGCTCGACCGCGATCTGCTGGCGCCGCTGGCCGGCGTCGCCCTGGACCTGGGCGCGACCCTCGCGGTCTGCCCCGACCACGGCGCCGACCCGCGCACCGGCCGCCACACCGCCGATCCGGTGCCCGCGGTGCTGTGGGGTCCCGGCATCGGCCGCAGCGGCCCCGAGCGGATGACCGAGCGGGGCGCGGCCCACGAGCCGGTGGTCGCGGGTCCGTGGAGCCCGACCCCCGGGCATGCTGCCTGACGCCGTCCGCGCTGGTCCGGGGGTCCCGCACCGCGAGGTACGGATCATCCGGACTAGTTGGTACGGATCTTCCGTACCAACTATGCTCGTGGCGTGACCAACCCGTTCCGCTTCGTGGGACCCGTGGCACCGGCCTCGCTGATCGACCGGCGGGAGGAGCTCGACCTGCTGGCGCGGGCCGTCGCGACCGGCGTCACCGTCCGTCTGGCCGGGCCGCGCCGGTTCGGCAAGACGAGCGTGATCGACGCGCACCTGGCGCGGATGGCGGCGACCGGGCACCGGGTCGCGCGAGTCGACCTGTCGCGCGTCAGCACCGTCACCGACGTCTGCGTCCGCCTGGTGCGGGCCTACCAGCCGTTCGGCGGCGCTGCCCGCGGCGCGCTGGCGCGGATCGCCCAGCGGCTCGGCGTCACGATCGGCGCCGCCGGGATCGCCGTCACCCTCAGCCCGGCCCGCACCGAGCCGCCGAGCGACGAGCAGGCCCGCTACCTGCTGGCCGAGGTCCTCGACCTGCCGGCGACGCTCGACGACGGCGACCGGACGGTCGTGGCGCTCGACGAGTTCCAGGACGTCCTGACGGCCGATCGCGATCTCGACGGCCTGCTGCGGTCGGTGATCCAGCACCACGGCGACCGCGTCAGCTACCTGTTCGCCGGCTCGGCGCCGACGATGATGCGGGCGCTGTTCGAGGACCGCGAGCGCCCGTTCTACGGCCAGGCCCGGCCGATCGCGATCGGCCGCCTGCCGGCCGAGGAGACCGCCCGCGACATCGACGCGACCCTCCGCCGCCACGAGCTCGACGGCGGCGACGCGACGGCCCAGATCGTCGCGCTCGGCGCCGGCCACCCGCAACGGACCATGCTGCTCGCCCACCACCTCTTCGAGCTGCTCGACGTCGGGAACGGGGAGGGCGACGCCGGCGCGCTCGCCGCCCGGTCGCTCGACCTGGCCCTCCACGACACCGCCGACGCCCACGCGACGGTCTGGGATCAGCTGGACCGGCCCGAGCGCGCCGTCGCCTTCGCCCTCGCCGACGGCCTGCCCCCGACCAGCCACGCGGTCGCCGAGCGCTCGCGGATGCCGCGCTCGACGCTCGCCGACGCGCTCGGCCGGCTGACCCGCGAGGGCCAGCACGTCGAGGTCGGCGATCACGGCCCGGCGATCGTCGACCCGCTGCTGGAGATCTGGCTCCGCCGCCGCAACGAGGTGTCCGCATGACCGCCCGCCTGGTGATCGCCGGCACCACCTCCGGCGCCGGCAAGACGACGGTCGCCAGCGGGCTGATGGCCGCCTTTCGCGCCCGCGGCCTGACCGTCCAGGGGGCGAAGGTCGGACCCGACTTCATCGACCCCGGCTACCACGCGCTGGCGACCGGCCGGCCGGCGCGCAACCTCGACGCGTTCCTCTCCGGCCCCGAGCTGATCTCGCCGCTGCTGGCCCATGCGATCGGCCACCGCGAGCCGGCCGACCTGGCGATCGTCGAGGGCGTGATGGGCCTCTTCGACGGCGCCTCGGGCCGCGGCGAGCTGGCCTCGACGGCGCACGTCGCCAAGCTCACCCGCAGCCCGGTCGTGCTGGTCGTCGACGCCGCCGCGATGGCCCGCTCGGTCGCCGCGCTGGTGCTCGGCTACCGCAACTACGACCTCGCCGTCGACGTTGCCGGCGTGATCCTCAACCGGGTCGGCTCCGAGGCCCACGCCGACCTGCTGCGCGAGGCGCTGGAGCCGATCGGGGTCCCGGTCCTGGGCGCCCTGGTCCGCGACGAGCGGCTGGTGGCGCCGTCGCGGCACCTCGGCCTGGTGCCGGTCGCCGAGCGCGACGCCCGCGCCCGCGAGACGCTGGCCGTGCTGGCCGCGCGGATCGCCGAGCAGATCGACCTCGAGGCGCTCGAGCGGCTGGCCCGCGCGGCGCCACCGCTCAGCGGCCAGGCCTGGGACCCGGTCGCCGCGATCGCCGGGATCGCCAACGGGGGCGGGCTGGCCGCCGTCCCCGACCCGCCGGCCCGCGCTCCGCGGATCGCCGTCGCCGCCGGGGCGGCGTTCAGCTTCCGCTACAGCGAGAACCTCGAGCTGCTGCAGGCGGCCGGGGCCGAGCTGGTGCCGCTGGACCCGCTGCACGACGCGGCCCTGCCGGAGGCCTGCGACGGCCTCTACCTGGGCGGCGGCTTCCCCGAGGAGCACGGCGCGGCGCTGGCCGAGAACCAGCCGCTGCGCGCCGCCGTCGCCGCCCACGCCGCCGCCGGCCGGCCGGTCGTCGCCGAGTGCGGCGGGCTGCTGTACCTCGGGCGCGAGCTCGACGGGCACGCGATGTGCGGCGTGCTCGACGGGGTCGGGCGGCTGGGGAAGCGGCTGTCGCTCGGGTACCGCGAGGCCACCGCCGGCGCCGACTCGCCGCTGTGGCGGGCCGGCGACGAGGTCCGCGGACACGAGTTCCACTACTCGACCAGCACCCCCGAGGCCTCCGATCCCGCGGCGTGGACCCTGCGCGCCCGCGGTCGCGAGCGGCCGGAGGGGATCGCCGGGCCGAGCGTCCACGCCAGCTACCTGCACACGCACTGGGCCGCCTATCCGCAGGCGCCGGTGCGACTGGCGCGCGCCGCCGGCGGCTGATCCCGCGGTCGCCGAGGCGGCCTCGGAGCGGGCGGCGACCGCGGCATCGACGGAGCCGGGAAGGATCGCCGGCGTCCGCGCGTCCTTCCCTGGGACGGCCGCTTCCGGCCATCACCTCGTCGATCCAGGAGGCTCCATGCCCGCTCGCAGGACCATCGCCCTCGCCGTCGCGCTCGCCGCGCTCGCCGCCCCGTCGGTCGCCAGCGCCGCGACCCCGACCGTGACCGGAACCGTCGGCCCCGGCTTCACGATCACGCTCAAGCGGGGCGGCAAGACCGTCCGGACCCTCAAGGCCGGGGCGACCTATCGCTTCCGGATCAGCGATCGCTCGTCGATCCACAACTTCCACCTGACCGGCCCCGGCGTCAACCGCAGGACCAGCGTCGGCGGCAGCGGCACGACGACGTTCACGCTGCGGATCCGCAAGGGCACCTACCGCTACGTGTGCGACCCGCACGCGAGCATGATGAAGGGCAGCTTCCGCGGCGCCTGACCGCTGCCCGCCGCGCCCCGCCGCCCCTTCCGGGTGCGGCGGATCGGCGCGGGCGAGCGTCGGATCGCGTCCGCTGGCCCCGGCGAACGTCACCGGGGCCAGCGGGACGCCGGGTCAGTCGGCGCCGATCGCCGGCGCGACCTCGCGCCGGCGGCCGAGCCGCGGCGCCAGCACCGCCAGCGTCGACAGGACGCCGATCAGGGCCACGCCGCTGACCAGCAGGGTCGCCGGGTGGAGCGCATCCAGCACCCCGTCGGCGCCGGCCGTGCCCTCGCCGCCGCCGCGGGAGCTGACGACCGCGGTCACCAGCGCCAGGACGACGGCGCCGCCGATCTGCATGCTCGTGTTGACCAGGCCGGAGGCGAGGCCCTGCTCGTGGTCCTCGATCCCGTTGGTCGCCTGGACGTTGAAGGACGGGAAGCAGAGCGCGAACCCGACCCCGACCAGCAGCATCGTCGGCAGCATCAGCGACAGGAACGACGGGTTGCTGCCGGCCCGCAGGAACAGCAGGTAGCCGACGACGAACGCGGACATCCCGATCAGGATCACCCGCGGCGTCCCGATCCGGTCGATCAGGGCACCGGCCCGGGGAGCGCCGAAGGCGACCAGCAGGCCGCCGGGCAGGAAGCCGAGCGCGGTCTCGATCGGCGACCAGCCCATCGCGTCCTGCAGGTAGAGCGTGCCGATGAACTGGAATCCGACGTAGCCGCCGAAGACGGTGAAGGCCGTCACGTTGGCGTGGGTGATGTGCTTCGAGCGCAGGATGCCGAGCCGCACCAGCGGGTGGGCCGTGCGCTGCTCGATCGCGACGAACGCCGCCATCAGCCCGACGCTGGCCGCGAACCCGATCAGCGTCAGCGGGTCGCCCCAGCCGCGCATCGGCGCCTCGACCACGGTGTAGACGAGGGCCAGCATCGAGCCGGTGACGGTCGCCGCTCCGGCCAGGTCGTAGTGGCCGTGGCTGTCCTCGGACGGCGCGTCCTTGGCGATGAAGCGGGCCGCGGCGAGCGCCACCAGCACCGCCAGCGGACCGGGCACCAGGAAGGTGAAGCGCCAGCCGACCTCGGTCAGCAGGCCGCCGAAGACGAGGCCGAGCGAGAAGCCGCTGGCCCCGGTCGCGGTGTAGATCGAGAGCGCCCGGTTGCGCGCGGGGCCCTCGGCGAACTTGGTGGTGATGATCGAGAGGCCGGCCGGCGCGGTGAACGCCGCGGCGACGCCCTTGATGAAGCGGGTCACGATCAGCAGGGTTCCGTCGTCGACGACCGCGCCCAGGAGCGATGCGCCGGCGAAGATCCAGAGCGCCGCGAGGAAGACCCTGCGGCGACCGAGCAGGTCGGCCGCGCGGCCGCCGAGCAGCAGCAGGCCGCCGTAGCCGAGCACGTAGCCGGAGACGATCCACTGCAGCGTGCCGGCCGAGAGGCCGAGGTCGCCGCCGATCGACGGCAGCGCCATGCCGACCATCGAGACGTCGAGGCCGTCGAGGAACAGGGCACCGCAGAGCACGATCAGCGCGGCCCAGGTGGACCCGCCCCAGCGTTCGGACGTGATCACGCCGTCGGCGCCATCGGTGGTGGTGGAGGAGGACTCGGGACGCCGGGTGGTGCCGTCGTCGGCGACGGCACCACCCCCTGGCGTCGGGACGGGACTGTGGGACATGGCCGAGAAGTATATGCAGATGCATAAGCTTGGTGCGCATCTTTTGTGAACGCATTTACTGCGGCGGAAGTGGTATACTCACCGCGCGATGAGCGATGAGCGATGAGCGATGAGCGATGAGCGATGAGCGATGAGCGATGAGCGATGAGCGATGACCCGACGGTCCAGGCCTGGCGGCGGCTGCTTGCGCAGCACGCGGCGGCGACCTGCGCGCTCGATCGCGAGCTGGGCGATCTGCACGGCCTGTCGGTCAGCGAGTTCGAGGTCCTCGAGCGCTTGGTCGAGGCCCCCGAGAAGCTCCGGATCCAGGAGCTCGCCTCCGAGATCCACCTCAGCCAGAGCGCGACCACCCGCGTCGTCGCCCGGCTGGAGAAGGACGGGCTGCTGTGCCGCACGATGTGCGACATGGACCGGCGCGGCGTCTACGCCTGCATCAGCGACGACGGCCGCGCCCGCTACGCGGAGGCCCGGCCGACCCAGCGGCGGGTCCTGGGCGAGCAGCTCGACGGCGCTCCCGCCGCCGTCTGACCGCACGCCCCGCCCGCGCCCGTCAGGATGGGCCGCGTGGCCACGACAGCGCACGGCACCCTGATCGGCATCGGCGTCGGACCGGGCGACCCGGACCACCTGACGCTGAAGGCGCTGAAGGCGCTGGCCGCCGCCGACCGCGTGTTCGTCCCGGTCACCGAGGCGGCGGGCGAGGTCGGCCGCGCCGAGCGCGTCGTCGCCCCCCACGTCGACCCCGCGAAGGTCGAGCGGCTGGGCTTCTCGATGCGCGACGCCTCGCTGCGGCAGGAGAACTGGGACCGCGCCGGGGCCGCGATCGCCGCGATCGTCCGCGCCGGCGGGACCGCCGCCTTCTGCACGCTCGGCGACCCGAACGTCTACTCGACCTTCACCTACATGGCCCACACCGTCCGCGGGCTCGTGCCCGAGGTCGCGGTCGAGACGGTGCCCGGGATCACCGCGATGCAGGATCTGGCGTCGCGCTCGGACGTGATCCTGACCGAGGGCAACGAGTCGCTGACCCTGCTGCCGCTGACGGCCGGCGAGGAGGCGCTGCGGACGGCGCTGCGGACGGCCGACACCGTCGTCGCCTACAAGGGCGGCCGCCGGATGCCCCGCGTGCGCGAGATCCTGGCCGAGGAGGGGCGACTGGAGGACGCCGTCTACGGCGAGCTGCTCGGCGTCGAGGGGCAGGACGTCTCCAGCGCCGAGGACCGCGGCGACCGACGCGGCCCCTACCTGTCGACGGTGATCGTCCCCGCCCGCCGTGACGGCGAGCGCGGCGGCAAGCTGCGGGACGAGCGCGGCCAGCCGCTCTGAGTCCCGCCCCGAGGCGGCCGTCGCCGGCCTGCCCGCCCGCGGCACCGGCGATTGACCGGAAGCGGACGCTCGTCATCATGTGCCGTCCGTGAGCGACGACCGCGCCACCGTCCACGTCGTCGGCCTGGCCGGCGACCACCCCGCGACGCCCGAGGCGGCCGCGGCGCTCCAGCGCGCGACGCTCGTGGCCGGCGGGATCCAGCCGCTGGCCGCGCTGCAGCCGCTGCTGGACGCCCGCGGGACGCCGCCCGAGACGGTCGCCCTGACTGCACCGCTGGAGCCCGTGCTCGACCGGATCGCCCGCCACGACGGGCCGGTCGCGGTGCTGGCCTCGGGCGACCCGGGCTGGTTCGGGATCGTCCGCACGCTCGCGCGGCGGGTCGGGGCGGAGCGGATCGTCGTCCACCCCGCGCCGTCCTCGGTCGCCCGCGCCTGGTCGCGGGTCGCGCTGCCGTGGGACGACGCCCGGATCGTCTCGGCGCATGCCCGCGGCCGGGACGGCGTCTCGTCGGTCCTGGCGGCGCTGATCGCCGGCCCCAAGGTCGCGGTCCTGACCGCACCGGACTGCGACCCGGCGTTCCTGGCCTGCGCCTACCAGCGGATCCCCGGCGCCCCCGAGCGCCGCCTCGCCGTCTGCGAGCGGCTCGACAGCCCCGACCAGCGGGTCACGATCGGGTCGCCGGAGGAGATCGCCGGCGGCAGCTTCGCCGATCCCAACGTGCTCCTGGCGTGGTCGCCCGACCGGCCCGTCGCCGAGCAGCGGACGGCGCTCCAGCCACCGCGCGCGGCGACGTCGTGGGCGCTGCCCGAGGCCTCGTTCGCCCATCGCGACGGGATGATCACCAAGCGCGAGGTCCGCGCCGCGGCGCTCGCCCACCTCGGCCCGGGCCCCGGCGACCTGATCTGGGACATCGGCACCGGCAGCGGCTCGGTGGCGGTCGAGTGCGCCCGCCTCGGGGCCGGCGTGATCGCGATCGACGACGACGAGCAGGGCGTCGCGCTGGCCCGCCGCAACGCCGCCGACCACGGGGTCGAGCTGGCCGCGTTCCGGGCCCACGCGCCCGAGGCGCTCGCCGGCCTGCCCGACCCCGACGCGGTCTTCGTCGGCGGCGGCGGCAGCGAGCTGGACGCGATCGTCGACGCCGCCGCCACGCGCGCCCACCGCGCGGTGGTCGTCACGCTGGCGACGGTCGAGCGGATCGGGCCGACGCTCGACCGGCTGGCCGCGGCCGGGCTCGAGACCGACGGCACGCTGCTGCAGGCGTCGCGGATCCGCCCCTTCGTCGGGTCGCACCGGCTGCAGCCGACCAACCCGACCGCGATCCTCGTCGGGCGCCGGCCCGGCCGGCAGTAGCCGCGGCACGGCGCGGCGGGCGACCGCCGTCGGGGCGGGCGACCGCTAGACCAGCGGCTCCTCGGTCCTCAGGCCGTCCAGGTGCGCGGTGTCGTTGAAGCTCCGCAGCCGCCGGAGCCCGAACCCCAGCTCGACGATCCGGGTCATCGAGGTGTTGTCGGCGCCCATGAAGGCGAAGGTCTCGCTGCCCGTCACCTGCCGGCAGAGCTCGGCGATCACGCCGCCGTGGACGACCGCGACGCCGACGGTTCCCGGCTCGAGCGACGCGAAGACGTGGTCGAGCCCGCGGCGCGTGCGCTCGGCCAGCGCCTCGTTGGTCTCGGCGCCGGGGATGTGGTCCCAGCGACCCTCCATCCACGCCTTCAGCACCAGCGGGTCGCGGGCGGCGACGCGGGCCCGGTACTCGCCGGCCTCCCAGTCGCCGAGGTGGACCTCGCGCAGGTCGTGGACGACCTCCGGCTCCAGGCCGCTGCGGGCGGCGTAGGGCGCGGCGGTCTGGTGGGTGCGGGTGAGGCTGGTGACGAACAGCCGCGAGATCGTCTCGCCGGCCAGCCGCTCGCCGACGCGCTCGGCCTGCTGGTGGCCCTCGGGCGCCAGCGGCGGGTCGCCGTGCCCGTCCTCGGTCAGCGGGAACGCCTGACCCTCGACCAGCGCCATCGAGGCCCCGTGGCGGACCAGGATCACCTCGCGGGCGTCGGACGGCAGCCGGAAGAGCCGCTGGGCGTGGACGGCGGGGCGGGGCGTCTCGGCGTCGTCGGTCACGAGGCGACACGTTGCCAGACGGCGACCGGTGGTGCCCGGGCGGAGCCGGGCGACCTTCGCGCTTCCGGTGCGCGCTCGACACCTCTAGGCGCCAAACGCGCACCGGTCGTCGCCCTCGGTCGCGAGCGCCCGCACCCCGCCACTCGTCGGCCGGGAACGCGACCCGTGATGATGGGGCGATGCGCGTAGGTGGCACGAGCGAGCCGGGCGTCGGGGCGGCGATCGTCGTCGGCGTCGGAGCCAGCCGGGACTGCCCGTCCGACGAGCTGCTGGCGCTGGTCGACGACGCGCTGCGCGAGGCCGGTCGCGATCGCGACGCCGTGGTGGCGCTCGCCTCGGCCGACGTCAAGGCCGACGAGCCGGCCGTGCTCGACGCCGCCGGGGCGCTCGGGGTGCCGACCCGCTTCCTCGCTGGCGAGGCGCTGGCCGCCGTCGCCGTGCCGACGCCCTCGGCGGTGGTCGCGGCCGCCGTCGGCACGCCGTCGGTGGCCGAGGCGGCGGCGCTGCTGGTCGCGGGCGACGGCGATCCGCTCGCCGCCCGGCTGCTGGTGGCCAAGCGCCGCAGCGCCCATGCGACCTGCGCCATCGCCGAGGTCCTCGGCGACGCCGCGCCGACCGCGTCCGGCCTCCTCCCCGGCACTCCCGAGCGGACCGCGTCCGGCGCCCCCCGCCGCGCCCCGCACCCGATCGAGGTCGAGAGCTACCGGATCCTGCGCTCGCGGATCGACACCTCCGGCCTGCCGCCGCTCAGCCGCGCGGTCACCGAGCGCACGGTCCACTCGGTCGCCGACGTCGCCTTCGCCGAGACCCTGGTGCTCGACGAGGACGCGCTCCGCGCCGGCCGCCAGGCGCTGCTGGACGGCGCGCCGCTGATCGTCGACACGCGGATGGCCGCGGCCGGGATCACCGCCCGCGAGACGATCGTGCCGCTCGCCGACCCGCGCGCGGCCGCGGTCGCCCGGCGGACCGGCAGCACCCGCTCCGCCGCCGCCTTCGGGCTCGCGGCCGCCGACCACCCCGACGGTGCGGTCTGGGCGATCGGCAACGCGCCGACCGCGCTCTTCGCCCTCCTCGACGAGGTCGCCGCGGGCCGCGTCCGCCCGGCGCTGGTGATCGGGCTGCCGGTCGGCTTCGTCGGCGCGGCCGACAGCAAGGCCGCGCTGGCCCGAAGCGGGGTACCGTGCCTGACCAACCGCGGCGAGCGCGGCGGCACCCCGGTGACCGTCGCCGCGATCCACGCCCTGCTGTACCACCGCGACGATCAGACGATCGAGGAGCCCCCGCGACCATGACCACCCCCCGTCTGGTGCTCGTCCTCGGCGGCACGCGCTCCGGCAAGAGCGCCGTCGCCGAGCGGCTGGCCGCGGCGAGCGGCGGACCCGTCCGCTACCTGGCGACCGCGCCCAGCGGCAACGGCGGCGACGGCGCCCGGATCGCGGCCCACCGCGCGCGACGCCCGGCCGCCTGGCCGACGATCGAACTCGCCGGCCGCCCCGAGCTGGCGACCCCGATCCACGAGGCGGGCGCCGACACCGTCCTGCTCGACGGGCTCGGCGCCTGGCTGGCCGGGATCCTGCACGACGCCGGCCTGCTCGCGGACGACGGCGTCGCGCCCGACCCGGCCGAGGCGATCGACGGCGCCGCGGCGATCGCGACCGCCCAGCGGGCGGTCGAGGACCTGGCGGACGCCGCGACCGCGCGCGAGGCGCTGACCGTGGTCGTCGGCGAGGAGGCCGGGATGGCGCCGATCGCCGGCGACCGCGGCACCCGCCGCTGGGTCGACCTGCTCGGCACCGCCCACCAGACGCTCGCCGCCCGCGCCGACCGCGTGCTGCTGGTCGTCGCCGGCCGCGCGGTCGAGCTCCCGCGGGAGCCGCAGGCCGCGACGGTCCCGGCGGTCGAGAGCGCCCCCGAGCCGTCCTCCGCGACGGATCCCGCCGCCGTCGCGACGGCGGCCGTCGACGGCGCCGCGCCGGCC
>NZ_AGUD01000130.1 GCF_000240225.1 Patulibacter medicamentivorans | reverse complement strand
GCGGCGGCCAGGCCGGCCAGCGCCGGCAGCACCGCGCCGCGATCGGGCACCCCCGCGACCCCGATCGCGATCGCGTGGGCCAGCAGCAGCGCCTGGGCGACCGTGCAGGCGGCCGCAGCCGCGCCGAGCACGGCGACCCGTCGCACCCGACCGCGCAGCTCGGGCGCCAGCGCGGCCAGGTCCGGTCCCCGCGCCATCTCAGGCGTCCCCGGCGGGACGGTGCGTCAGCGACTGCAACGCCGCGCCGGCCCCGCCCTCGGGGAAGCCCTCGGCCGAGATCCGGTGGCGGAAGACCCAGTACGACCACGCCTGGTAGACGAGCACGACCGGGGTGACCAGGATCGCGACCCAGGTCATGACCTTGAGCGTGTAGTGGTGCGAGGCGGTCTCGGCGATGCTCAGCGTCCCCGCCGGATCGTCCGTCGACGGCATCACGTTGGGCCACAGCTGCGCGAACAGCAGCACGACCGCCGCGGCGATCGTCAGCGCCGTCCCGGCGAACGCGATCGGCTCGCGATCGGCCCGCAGCGCGAGGCCCGTGGCGACGAGCCCGACCACCGCAAGCACCACCGCGATCGTCCCGACGACCGAGATCCCGCGGGCGACCGAGCTCGCGCCCAGCAGCGTCCAGATCCCGAACGCCGCCACCAGCGCGGTCGCGACCGGCCAGACCCGGATCGCCAGGCTCCTCGCGCGGACCCGCAGCGTTCCCTCCGTGCGCAGGCCGAGGAAGGTCGCGCCGTGGAGCACGAACAGCGAGAGGACGGCGACGCCGCCGAGCAGCGAGTACGGGTTGAGCAGGTCCAGCAGGTTGCCGGTGAAGTCGTGCTTGGCGTCCATCGGGATCCCGTGGACGACGTTCGCCAGGCCGACGGCGGCCATCAGCGGCGCCGTCACCGAGGCGACGAACAGCACCCGATCCCAGCGCGTCGTCCAGTTCGGGCCGTCGTGCTTGCGGCGGTACTCGATCGCCAGCACGCGCACGATCAGCGCCACCAGCAGGATCAGCAGCGGCAGGTACTCGGCGCTGAACATCGAGGCGTACCAGTTGGGGAAGGCGGCGAACATCGCGCCGCCGGCGACCAGCAGCCAGACCTCGTTGCCGTCCCAGACCGGGCCGAACGTGCGCACCAGCGCGTCACGCTCCTCCGGTCGGCGGCCGAGCGCGAACAGCAGCATGCCTACCCCGAAGTCGAAGCCCTCGAGGATCAGGTACCCGGTCCACAGCAGCGCGATCAGCAGGAACCAGAGCGTCGGAAGGTCCATCGGAATCGTCCTCGTCGTCGAAGGAAGGCGGGGTCAGTAGGCGAGGGCGGGCGCGGCCGCGTCCTCGTCGGGCGTGTCGTCGGACAGCGGGTCCGGTCCCTGCTTGGCCAGGCGCGCGAAGAGCCAGACCTCGATCCCCGTGATCACCACGTAGAGCGCGATGAAGACGCTGAGCGAGATCACCAGGGTCGAGACGCCGAGCTTGGAGACGGCGTCCTGGGTCTTCAGCAGGCCGGTCACGACCCACGGCTGGCGCCCGACCTCGGTGAACATCCAGCCCATCGCGTGGGCGGCGAAGCCGAAGAGGAGCGTCGCCAGCGCCAGCCGGCGGAACCACGGCCGCGCGGCCATCCCGGCGATCCCCTCGCGGCCGCGGCGGGCGATCCAGAGCCCCGCGATCGAGAACAGGAGCATGAAGCCGCCGAGCCCGATCATCAGCCGGAAGGTCCAGTAGCTGAGGCCGACGATCGGGTAGTACTCCGCCTTCGCCGGATCGCGGCCGTGGGCGATCTCGTAGGGCGCGTACTTCTTGGCGTAGTCGGCCTGGAGATCGTTGATGCCCTCGACGCGGCCGTTGAAGCTGTCGGTCGCCATGAACGACAGCAGCTTCGGGATCTTGATCTCGAAGTCGACGCGGTCGGGCTTCTTCTGGAACGGGGCCAGCGCCATCAGCGACAGGCCGGCGCCGCTCTTGGAGTCGTAGAGCGCCTCGGCGGCGGCCATCTTCATCGGCTGCTTCTCGGTCATCACCTGGCCGAAGAAGTGCCCGACGACGATCGTCACGAGCGACGCGACGAGCATCCCGCGCAGGCCCCACTGGGCCGAGCGGCGGAAGAAGGCCGTCTCGTGCCCGGCGCGGCGGCCGAGGTGCCAGACCGAGATCCCGACCACCAGCGCCGACGCGGTCAGGACCGCCGCGGGAATCGTGTGGAGGTAGGCGAAGACCGCGGTCGGGCTGCTCATGACGGCCCAGATCGAGGTCAGGACGGCGTTGCCGGTCTCGGCGTCGACGCGGTAGCCGACCGGGTTCTGCATCCAGGCGTTGGCCGCCAGGATGAAATAGGCCGAGAGGTTGGTGCCGACGAAGACGAGCCAGATCGAGGCCAGGTGGAGCTTCTTGGGCA
>NZ_AGUD01000131.1 GCF_000240225.1 Patulibacter medicamentivorans | reverse complement strand
TAGCCCTCCGCCGGCCACGCCGCGGCCGCCGCCAGCGCCACCTCCGCGCCCGCCGCCAGCACCGAGGCGACGAGCCGCTCGCGCCGCGGCGACAGGCGGCCGGTGCCGCACGACGGCGTCACCAGGCTCTGCGCGAACAGCCGGTCGACCGCGATCCCCTGGGCGCCGACGGTCCCGATCGCCGAGACCACCCGCGACGCGACGTTGGCCGGGCCGTCGGGCCGGACCGGGTCGAGGGCGCCCCAGGCGACCCGGCCGCCGCGGCGGACCAGCGCCGCGATCGCGGCCGCCGCCTCGCCCCCGACGGGGTAGCGGGTGATGTCGAAGGACAGCAGGTCCGGCGCCGCCCGCCCGACCGTCGCCCACGGGACCTGCGAGCAGACGTGCAGGCCCCAGGCCGTGCCGCAGCGGGCCAGCGGATCCCAGACGCCGGCCAGGTCGTCGACCTCGGCGTGGGCCAGCCCGGGCTCGTCGACGACGACCAGCGCGTCCAGCTCGGCCTGGCGCAGCCGCGCGACCTGACCGGCGACGTTGGCCGCCAGCCAGCCGCCGACGTCGCGCGCCAGGTCCAGCACCTCGGCGCCCGCGCCGCTGCGGCCCGCCGCCCGCTCGAGGGCGACGGCCAGCGTCACCGGCCCGGTCACCTGCAGCTTCACCAGCCGATGCCGCGGCGGCCGCCCGCGCGGACCCGCGAGCGCGTCCAGGGTGGCGTCCCAGGCGACGGGCCGCTCGCGGTCGCGCTCCGCGCTCCAGCCGCAGGAGGCGCCGCCGGCCCACCCGCTCCCGAGCCACTCGCTGACCATGTCCCCGTCGAGCTGCGGCAGCTGCGGGCAGAACGGCAGCTCGTAGGCGCGGGTCGCGTGGCGGACCGCCGCGCCGGGCTCGGGGAACGGCAGGCTGCCGACCCCGGTCGTCGCCATCGCCGGCAGCCGTTCCAGCACCGGCGGTCGCCGGTCGACGGTCGGGTCCTCTCGCGTGCCGATACCGGCGTCGCCTGCCATCGGGTCCTGCCTCCTCTGCGGCGACCGTTGCGCGCGGCCGCGATTGCCGGAAGCGCCGGGACGGAGCCGTCCGGCGCGGCGTCGACAGGTCTTCGGACTCGGACGAGATCGATCGCGACCGCCTTCCCAGGCCGGCGGACGAGCGGTCCGGCGGCACCAGTGGCCTCGTGGTCGCGATCCCCGTCCTCACCGCTGCGCGTCAGTCCCGGATTCGCACCGGATTCCCTGGCCCCGCGGTCGGGGTGGATCGACTCCTTCCGGGACGCTATCGCGCCGGCCAGCGAACCGCGACCCGGACCGCGACCCGGCGACCGTCGGCCGCTCGACGGCGCTGGCGCGTCCGCTATCGTGCCGCGGCGAGCCAGTCGCACCCACCGAGTTGGGTCAGGGAATCCGGTGAGAGACCGGAGCTGACGCGCAGCGGTATGGGGGACGGGCGGAGCATCGGCCACTGGACCACGAGGTCCGGGAAGGCGCTCCTCCCGGTCGATCCCGAGCCCGAAGACCTGCTGGCTTGCGGCCCTCCGCGCACCCCGTGCGCGGCCGGCCGGATCGCCAACAGGACCCCGCGAACGGGTCCCTGATCGAAAGAGGACGTCGTGCCCACGCGACGGATCCCCCGCCCAGCAACTGCGCAGACCTCCGCCCGGCCCGCCGCCGGACGACCCCGGCGATGGCTGATCGCCGTGCTCGCGACGCTGCCGCTGCTCGCGGCCTGCGGCACGGACGCCGACGAGCCCGCCGGCGACGACGCGCGCGCCGGCGACCGCGGACCGGTGGTCCTGCGCAACTGCGGCCGGACCGTGACGGTCGAGCGGCCGCCGCGGCGCGTCGTGTCGGTCAACCAGGGCTCGACCGAGGTGCTGCTCTCGCTCGGGCTGGCCGATCGGATGGTCGGCACCGCCACGTGGACCGACCCGGTCCGCGCGAACCTGCGCTCCGCCAACGCGGCGGTCCCGCGGCTGGCCGACGACGTGCCCTCGTTCGAGCGGGTCCTCCAGCAGGAGCCCGAGCTGGTCACCGCGTCGTTCGGGTTCGCCCTCAACGGCGACGACCGCGACCGCCGGGAGCGCTACGCGAAGCTCGGCGTGGCGACCTACGTCGCGCCGTCCGAGTGCACCGACCGCCGGGGCGGCGGCAGCGGCGACGGCCCGCGCGCCAGGCCGCTGCGGATCGCGGTGATCCACGACGAGATCCGGCAGCTGGCACGGATCTTCGGAGTCCCCGAGCGCGGCGAGCGGCTGGTAACGCAGCTGCGGGAGCGGCTGGCGCGCGTCGCCGCCGCGCCGCGCCCGCCGCGGCCGCTGACCGTCGCCTTCTGGTTCGCCAACGCGAAGGCCCCGTACATGGCCGGCTGCTGCGGCTCGTCGGGGATCATCGCCCGAGCGGTCGGGGTCCGGAACGCCTTCGCCGACACCCACGACGAGTGGCCGCAGGTCAGCTGGGAGGCGGTGGCGGAGCGCGACCCCGACGTGCTGGTGCTGGGCGACCTGACGCGCCGCCAGCAGTCGGCCGAGGACTTCGCGGCCAAGGTCCGGTTCCTGGAGTCCGACCGCGTGACGCGGCGCCTGACCGCGGTCCGCCACCGCCGCTACGTGGCCCTCAACGGGGCCGACCTGAACCCGTCGATCCGGACCGTCGACGGCGCCGAGAAGCTCGCCGCCGGCCTCCGCCGGCTCGGCCTCGGAGGCTGATCCCGCGTGCACGAGATCGCGCCGGACGCGCGGCCCACGGTCATCCTGCCGGCCCGCGCCGGGCGCGTCGCGCGCGGCCTGCTGTGGGCCGGCGGGCTGCTGGCGCTGGCGCTGTCGATCGCCGGTGCGATCACGATCGGCCCGGCCGACCTGTCGGTCTCCGACGTCGCCCGCGGCGTCGGCCAGCACCTCGGCCTCGGCGACGCGGGGCTGACCCGGATCGAGGACGGGATCGTCTGGGACCTGCGGCTGCCGCGCACGCTGCTGGCCGCGGTCTGCGGGGCCGGGCTGGCGATCTGCGGCGCGATCATGCAGTCGCTGCTGCGCAACCCGCTGGCCGATCCGTTCGTGCTCGGGATCTCGTCGGGCGCGTCGACCGGCGCGGTGCTGGTGATGGTGCTCGGGATCGGCTCGGGCGCGATCAGCCTCTCGGTCGGGGCCTTCGGCGGCGCGCTGGTGGCCTTCGCGCTGGTCGTGCTGCTGGCGGCGGGCGCTGGCGGCGGGACCGACCGGATCGTGCTGGCCGGCGTCGCCGGCACCCAGCTGTTCTCGGCCCTGACGTCGTTCATCGTCACCTCGTCGGCCGACGCCGAGCAGACCCGTGGGGTGCTCTTCTGGCTGCTCGGGTCGCTGTCGGGGGCCGACTGGGCCGACGTCGCGCTGTCCGCCACGGTCGCCGGCGGGGCGCTGGCGATCTGCCTGCTCTCCGCCCCTGCGCTCGACGCCTTCGCCTTCGGCCAGGACGCCGCCTCGGCGCTCGGGATCCCGGTCGCCGGGGTCCGCGCGCTGCTGCTGGTCGTGACCGCGCTGCTGACCGCGACGCTGGTCAGCGCCGCCGGGGCGATCGGGTTCGTCGGGCTGGTCCTCCCCCACGCCGCCCGCCTGCTCGTCGGGCCCGGCCACCGGGTGCTGCTGCCGGCGACCGCGCTGATCGGCGCGATCTTCCTGGTCTGGGTCGACACCGCGGCCCGCACCGTGCTCGACCCCCAGGAGCTGCCGGTCGGCGTCGTGACCGCCCTGATCGGGGTCCCGGCGTTCGCGGCGATCCTCTACCGGCGGCGGGCGATCGCGTGAGCCTGCAGGCCCGCGACGTGAACTGGTCGGCCGGCGAGCGGCTGATCGTCGACGGCATCGCGCTCGACGTCGCCCGCGGATCGACGGTCGGCCTGCTCGGCCCCAACGGCTCGGGCAAGTCGACGCTGCTGCGGCTGCTGGCGGGGATCCGGCGCCCCGACGGCGGCACGATCCTGCTCGACGGCGACGACCTGCGCTCGCTGCGGCGCCGCGACGTCGCGCGGCGGCTGGCGACGGTCGAGCAGCACGCGGCGACCGAGATCGACCTGACCGTCCTCGACGTCGTGCGCCTGGGCCGGATCCCCCACCGCCGGGCGTGGGACGGCGAGCGGCCGCAGGACGCCCGCGCCGTCGCCGAGGCGATCGGCCGCACCGACCTGCAGGAGCGGCTGCACCAGCCCTGGTCGACGCTCTCCGGCGGCGAGCGCCAGCGGGTCCAGATCGCCCGCGCGCTGGCCCAGGAGCCGCGCGAGCTGCTGCTCGACGAGCCGACCAACCACCTGGACATCCACCACCAGCTCGACCTGCTGACGCTGGTCGCGGCGCTGCCCGTGACGACGGTGATGGCGCTCCACGACCTGAACCTGGCGGCGACCTTCTGCGACCGGCTGGTCGTCCTCGCGCGTGGGCGGGTGGTGGCCGCCGGATCGCCGGGCGAGGTGCTGACGCCCGAGCTGATCGCCGACGTCTACCGGGTCCGCAGCGTCGTCACCGCCGACGGCCCGGACGGCCGGCCGGCGATCCGCTTCCTGCCCGGTCCCGCCCACCCCGCGTCGACCGACCCGACCGACCCGACCAGCGACCCGAGGAGCACCCCAGCATGAGGCTCACCCCGTTCCGGACCCGACCCGCCCGCGGACCGCTGCTGGCGCTGGCGCTGGCGACCGCGCGCGGCGGCGGGCTCGGCGCCTGCGGCGACGACGACCAGCCGTCGGCCCAGGCCGCGCCGGCCGCGACCGGCGGGCCGGTCAGCGTGCGCAACTGCGGCCGCGAGGTCCGGCTGGAGCGGCCGCCGACGCGCGCGGTCGCGATCAGCCAGCCGGCGATCGAGATGCTGCTGACGCTCGGGCTCGGCGACCGGATGGTCGGGGCCGCCGGCTGGAACGATCCGGTCCCCGCGGCGCTGCGGGCCGCCAACGCCAGGGTCCCGCAGCTGGGCAAGGAGTTCCCGTCCTTCGAGCGGGTCCTGAAGACCGAGCCCGACCTGGTCTACACGACCTTCGCCTACGGCTTCAGCGCCGAGGGCACCGCACCGCGCGAGCGGTTCGAGAAGCTCGGCGTCGCGACCTACCTCTCCCCCAGCGAGTGCGGCGGCCAGGACGCCCAGCAGACCCGGCGGCTGGCGTTCTCCGACGTCTTCGGCGAGGTCGGCGACATCGCCCGCCTGTTCGGCGTTCCCGGGCGCGGCGCCAAGCTCGTCGCCGACCTGCGGGCGCGGCTGACGCGCGCCACCGGCGGCCTCGACGCCAAGGGCGTGACCCTCGGCTGGTGGTACGCGGCGACCAAGGCCCCGTACTTCGCCGGCTGCTGCGGCGCGCCGGGGATGATCACCCGCGAGCTCGGGGCGACCAACGCGTTCGAGGACAGCAGGCAGCTGTGGCCCGAGGTCGGCTGGGAGTCGATCCTCGACCGCGATCCCGACGTCCTGGTGCTGGCCGACCTGACCCGCGGCGGCGACGGCGACAGCGCCAGGGCGAAGCTCGAGTTCCTGCGCTCGAACCCGGTCGCGCGGCGCCTGACCGCGGTCCGCAAGCGCCGATTCGTGGTCGTGACCGCGTCGGACATGGACCCGTCGCTGCGCAACGTCGGCGCGGTCGAGAAGGTCGCCGACGGCCTGCGGCGCCTGGGCGTGGCGCGATGACGACGCCCGAGATCGACGCGACCGCGCTCCTGCGGCGCTGGGACGACCAGCAGGCGGCCTACATCGCCGATCGCGAGGGCCGCTTCGCCGTGATGCTCGAGCTGCTGGAGCGGACGGTCGGGCCGGCCTTCGCCGCGGTCGACCTGGCCTGCGGTCCGGGGTCGCTGACGCAGCGGCTGCTGGAGCGCTTCCCGCGGGCGCGGGTGGTCGCGATCGACCACGACCCGCTGCTGCTGCGGGTGGCGGCCGAGGCCCTGGCCCCCTACGGCGACCGCGTGACGCTGGTCGACGGCGACCTGGCCGGGGACGCGTGGCCGGCGCTCGTGGACGACGCGCTCGCCGGCGAGCGGCCGCGGGCGGCGGTCTCGACGACCGCCCTCCACTGGCTGCTCCCCGACCAGCTGCTGCGGGTCTACGCCCGGGCCGCGGGCCTGCTGGCGCCGTCCGGGGTGCTGCTGAACGGCGACCACCTGCGCTTCGACGACCGCCACCCGACCCTGCGCCGGGTCGCCGAGGAGCACGACGAGGCGACGCAGCGGGCGGCCTTCGCGGCCGGTGCGGCGACCTGGGAGCAGTGGTGGGACGAGGCCCGCGCGCTGCCCGGCGGCGCCGCCCTGGCCGCCGAGCGCGACCGGCGCTTCGCCGGCCGCGACGCGACCCCGCCGACGACGCTCGACTTCCACCTGGCGGCGCTGCGGCAGGCCGGCTTCGCCGAGGTCGCGTCCGTCTGGCAGCTGCTCGACGACCACGTCGTGTTCGGGCGGATCGCGTCGAGCTGAGGCGCAGCCCGGTGCGGCGCCCGCGCGTCGCACCGGGCCGACGGTGGACATCGGCGACGACGTGAGCGATCATCTCGTGCTCCGTGCACGTCGACAAGTTTGATCGCATCGCCACGATCGAGGGCGCCTGCAGGCGATGCGGCGCCAAGCTGCGGCGCGCGGTCTCCCTGCCTGAGCGATCATCCATGGCTTGCTCGACGATCGATCGCGTGATCGCCCTCTGGCAGGCCGTCGTGCCGCCTCGGGATCACGGAAACTACCTGGCTATGGCAGCTCCCCGTCCCCCGTTCGCGGCGGCGCTGGTGCGTGCGCGCGAGGCGGCCGACCTGACCCAGGGGCAGGCCGCGGGCTGGGTCGGCGTGTCGACCGTGACCTACCGCCGGTGGGAGAGCGGCACCGGCGAACCGGCCGCCAGCCAGCTGGCGTCGCTCGCCGCCGCCTTCGGGACCACCGCGAACGACCTGCTCGCCGGGACGCCCCTGATGTCCGGCGCCGGCCTGATGCAGCGCCTGCTGGCCGTCGAGGCCGAGGTCGCCCGCCTGCGCGAGCGGCTCGACGAGTCGGACTAGCCCCGGCCGCCGCCGAAACCGGACGTCCGCGTCCCGGATCGCCGGGGCCCGATCGGCGCCGCCAAGACGGGACGTTGCGGGCCCCGAAACGTCACGGCCCCGTTCCCGCGACCGGCTGGCTGACCGGCCAGCACACGGGCCGGACGCGACCGGCGATACCGTTCGGGCCTGCGACGCGCGCACGCGCCCGCCGCCGACCCTCCCTCTCCGTGGACCTGTGATGCCCGAACCACTCGCCGCCGACTTCCCGCCCGTCAGCACCGAGGAGTGGATCCGGGCCGCGACGGCCAAGCGCGCGAAGCCCGGCCAGCCCGCGGACGAGACGCCGCCGCCGAAGGACGTGCCGGCCGGCGCCACCGAGGACGGGCTGCCGCTGCGCTGGATCTACACGCCGAGCGACGCGCTCGCGGCCGACCCGGGCGGCGTCCCCGGCCGCGCCCCGTTCGTGCGCGGCGTCGGCCCCGCCGGCGAGGACCAGCCCGCCTGGCAGATCCGCCAGGCCCAGACCCACCCGTCGCGCTCGGCGGCCCGGACCGGGATCCTCGAGGACCTCGAGGGCGGCGCCACCCAGGTCGCGCTGCGGCTGGACCGCGCCGCCCGCACCGGCCAGGCGCCCGGCGACCCGGCGTTCGCCGAGCTGCGCGGCCGCGACGGCGTGATGATCTCGACCGCCGACGACCTGGCGGAGACCCTCGACGGGGTCCACCTGGACCTGGCGCCGGTGGCGCTCGAGGCCGGAGCGCAGGCGCTGCCCGCGGCAGCGCTGCTGCTGGCGGTGCTCGAGCGCGGCGACGGACCGCTGCCGGCGGCGTCGCTGCGGCTCGACCCGATCGGGACGCTGGCCGCCGAGGGCGCGCTCGGCGAGGACGCCGCCGACGCGGTCGCCCGCGCCGGCGCGATCGCGGCCGAGGTCGCCGACGCGTTCCCGACCCTCACCGCGCTGGCCGTCGACACGCGCGCGCACGTGAACGCCGGCGCGACCGCCGTCCGCGAGCTGGCGATCGCGATCGCCACCGGCGTCGCCTACCTGCGGGCCGCCGAGGCCGCCGGCCTCGACCCGGCCCGCGCCGCCGCCCAGATCGAGTTCACGCTCGCCGTCGGCACCCGCCAGTTCGAGGAGATCGCCAAGCTGCGCGCGTTCCGGCGGCTGTGGGCGCGCGTGCTGGAGCTGAGCGGCGTGCCCGCCGAGCAGCGGCGCTCGCCGACCTTCGCCCGCACCAGCGACCGGATGCTGGCGGGCGTCGACCCGTGGACGAACATGCTGCGGGCCACGACCGCCGGGTTCGCCGCCGCGGTCGGCGGCGCCGACGGCCTGACCGTCGCCCCCTTCGACGCCGTCGTCGCCGACGCGGCCGGGGCCGACGGGCCGGGGCCGCTCGGACGCCGGATCGCCCGCAACACCCAGCTGATCCTGCAGGAGGAGTCCGGGCTGCGGCGGGTCGCCGATCCGGCCGGCGGCTCCTGGTACGTCGAGTCGCTGACCGACGCCCTCGCCCGCGCGGCATGGGAGCGGGTCCAGGCGATCGAGACCGCCGGCGGCGCGCTGGCGGTCCTGCGCGACGGCTCGTGGGCGAGCGAGCTGGCCGCCGCCGCCAGCGAGCGCGAGACGGCCCTGCGCCGCCGCGATCGCGAGCTGACCGGCGTCAACGCCTTCCCGCTGCTGGGCGACGACAAGGTCCATCCCGAGCCCGCCGACCGGCCGGCGCTCGCCGCCCGCGAGGCCGCGCGGCTGGGCGAGCGCCCGGCGCTGGCCGACGAGCTGGCGCAGCGGGTCCGCGAC
>NZ_AGUD01000132.1 GCF_000240225.1 Patulibacter medicamentivorans | reverse complement strand
CGGCGCTCGACGCCCGCCGGGCGCAGGTCGCCGAGCAGGCGGGCGGCGGCCTGCCCTACCTCGGCCGGACGCTCGAAGTGGTGCCCGAGCCCGGCCGTCGCCGCGTCCACCGCGCCGGCGACCGGATCGCCGTGCCCGCCGACCCGGAGCTGCGGGGGCGGGCGCTGGAGTCCTGGTACCGCGCCCGGGCGCGCGACGAGGCCCGGCCGCGGCTCGATCTCGCCGCGACGGCGCTCGGCGTCGACGTCCTGCGGCTGCGGATCACCGACACCCGCAGCCGCTGGGGCAGCTGCTCGACGAGCGGCACGATCAGCCTCTCGTGGCGGCTGCTGCTGGCGCCCCCGGAGTGCCTCGACTACGTGGTCTGGCACGAGGCCTGCCACCTGATCCACGCCCACCACGGCGCGAGCTTCTGGCGGCTGCTGGAGTCCCACCGCCCGCACTGGCGCGAGCCGGCCGGCTGGCTGCGTGAGAACGGTGCCGACCTGCACCTGTGGCTGGCGTCGGCCGGCTGAGCGGACGGCGAGCGTGGCGCGCCGGCGGTAGTGTCCGGCGGCGATGAGGACACGGCCGGCCACCGCAGCGGGGATCGCGCTCGTCGCGCTCTTCGCGTTGGCGGTCGGCGTGCTGCTGCCGGATGCGCCAACGGTCCTGCTCACGCTGGCGCCGGCGCTGGTCGCCTTCGCGCTGCTGGCGAGCGGACGGTACGTCGGCGAGGAGCGCCTGGCGCGGGCCGCCCGCGCTTTTCGGGCCCGGCGCCGACGCCCCGCCCGGCGGTTGGCGGCCGTCGGCGCGGCGCCACGAGCCGTACCGCCGCGCGGCGGACGGCTGATCGCGGCCTCGCTGGCGGTCCGCCCGCCTCCGGGCGCGCCGCTCGCCGCCTAGCGCACGGTCGCCCGCGTCCGCCTTCCGGCGGGTCGCGTCGTCGTTCCGCGCCCGCTGCTGTGGCGGGCCGCGCGAGCGACTCCGGCCGTACGACGACGGCGAGCTCCGCGCCGCGCCCATCCGGGTGCCGGCATCCCGCTCACCGTTCGATCGAAGGATCCCCATGCGTTCCACCACCCGCACGCTCGCGCTCGGCTGCGCGGCGTTGCTCACCCTCGCCACGGCCGGCTGCGGCGAGGACGCGCCGACCACCTCGGCCAGCGGCTCGACCACGTCCTCCACGTCCGCCGGCGGCGCCCACGGCGGCCAGCGGATGTCGTCGGTCGCGCTCGGCAGCGCCAGCAGGGCCGGCCTGCGCGTCGAGGTCGCCGCGATGCGCGACGCGGTCACCTTCACCGTCGCCGAGGGCGGGCGTATGCGCAAGCACCCGCCGGCGCCGGGCGACAACGCGCACGTGATGGTGCTCGTCTCCGACGCGGAGAGCCGCGACCGGCTGCCGGACGCGGCGGTCACCGCCCAGATCACCGGCCCCGGCGGAGCGCCGGTCCACAACGGCCCGCTCTACCCGATGGTCGGGATGGGCGTCGGCCTGCACTACGGCGACAACATGAGGCTCGCGAGGAGCGGGCGCTACCGGGCGTCGATCGTCGTCGGGCCGCCGCAGGTCGGCCGCCATCCGGAGCTCGCCGACCGCTACACGAAGCCGGTTCGCCTGGACGTCCCGTTCGCGTGGACGGCGCGGTGAGGATCACCCGCCGTCGCGCGGTCGCCGGCACCGCCGCCCTCGCCGCCGCCGGCGCCGGCGGCGGCGGGCTGCTGGCCGGTGCCCGGCGCGACCGCC
>NZ_AGUD01000133.1 GCF_000240225.1 Patulibacter medicamentivorans | reverse complement strand
ACCCGCCGACCGCCACCGCGGACGTCCAGCCGGACGCGACCCGAGCAGCCGGCGACGGCGCCGATCCCGAGCGGCAGCCCGAGGTCGCCCGACAGCCGGAACCGGAACGGCGCCCGCCGGTCGCTGGTCGGGGCGGCGCGCAGCGACAGCCGTCCCGGGGCCACGCGGGTCGCCGGCGGCGAGCTGGCCGGCACGCCCGACCCGTCCCGCAGCCGGCCGACGCGGACGCGCTGCGGATGATCGCCGACCGGGATGCTGGCGACCTCCTTCTCACTGTCGTAGGAGATCACCGCCACCCGGTCCTTGCCGCTGACCGAGACGTAGCAGTAGGCCCCGTCGCTGCTGTTGGTCGCCCAGTAGGGCTTGTCGCCGACCGGGATCACCGTCGCCCGGAAGTCGCTCCGGTGGACGATCGCCGCGTAGTCGGACATCGTCCCGGCGACGCACAGCTTGGTGCCCTGGGGGTTGATCGCGAGCCCGTGGTGGGCGGAGTCGAGCACGTACTGCTCGCGGCTGAGGGCCTTCGCCTTCGCGCTCAGCGGCAGCGCCGCGACGCGGGTCACGCGCTGCTGCTGCTGGTCGTACTCGACGAACCCGTGCAGGAACGACAGCTGCATGTAGATGTAGCGCTCGCCGGGCGCGATCGCCATCGGGCGGACCGCCGCGCTGGCGCCCTTGATCCCGAACTCGGCCATCTTCTCGTTCATGTAGACGTGCTGCAGGACCTTGAAGGTCTTCGCGTCGATCACCTCGAAGACCCGGTCGCCCTTGGTCGAGTCCTGCAGCGGGTCGTCGAAGTTGGTGAAGACCGAGCCGATGCTGGCGTGGTAGATCCGCTTGCCGTCGGCCGAGTAGTTGCTCTCGTGGGGCTGGTCGCCGGAGGGGATCCGGTGGGTGATCCTCCCGCTGGCGGTGTCGATCACGTCGACGACCTTGGCGGTCGAGGCCGACACCAGCAGCTGGCTGCCGTCCGGCGAGATCGCCATGTGATCGGCGCGGTTGCCGTCGACCTTGGTCCGCCAGACGAGCTCGTGGGTGCGCAGGTCGATCGCGACGACGTCGGCGAGGCTCGGCCGCGAGACGTACACGTAGCGCCCGTCGTGGCTGGTGAACATGTCGTCGACCAGCTGGTCGTGGCCCTCGCCGATCAGGTTGCGGATCAGCAGCGCGTAGTAGACGAGCTGGATCGGGTCGCGCTGGATCTCGGCGATCCGCTCGGCCAGGTCCGGGACGATGTTGATCCGGAACAGCCGCTTGAAGCTCTTCGTGTCGACGACGTCGGCGGTGCCGTCCCAGTTGTTGCCGACGAGCATCACCTCGCGGGTCCCGGGCTGGGCGGGAACGGCCGGCCCCTCGGCGAGGGCGGCGGCGGGCACGGCGGCGGCACCCGCCAGGGTGCACGCGGTCAGCAGCAGGGCCGTGCGTGGTCGACGGAACAGCGACATCTGAGCTCCTCGGGAAGGCGACCGCGCCGACGATCCGCGGACCGCTCGTCGCGCGTCCCGCCAGCGAACGGCGCCAGCCTAGCAGCTGGTTACAGATATGAAACACCGGGTGCCTCGGCGCCACCGCCCGAGAGCCTCCCCGTCGCGCCGACGGCCCCTCCTGGCATGATCGGGCGCGTGTCCTCGTCATCGCCACCGGATCTGCTCGCCCTGGCGCTCGCCGGCGCCGGCTCAGAGGGCGAGGACCCGGTCCGGGATCGGATCCTCGACGCCGCGGTCGAGCAGTTCCAGGCGATCGGCATCCGGCGGGCCAGCGTCGGCGACATCGCGCGCCGCGCCGGCGTCGGGCGGATGACCGTCTACCGCCGCTTCCCGCAGCGCGACGAGCTGATCATGGCGGCGATGCTGCGCGAGGCGCAGCGGGTGCTGACCGGGATCGCGGGGCCGCTGCTGGCGATCGAGGACCCGGTCGAGCAGCTGACCGAGGCGACGGTGCGGGCGGTCCACGCGATCCTCGAGCAGCCGATCCTCAACCGCCTGCGCGAGACCGAGCCCGAGGACATCGGCCTGCGGGTGACCACCGGCAGCGGCCCGCTGATGGCGCTCGGCCGCAGCGTCCTCGCGGCTCTGCTCCGGATCCACGTCGAGGCCGGCCGCCTGCGCGAGCAGGACGTCGACCTGACGGCCGAGGTCCTGGCGCGGTTCGCGATGTCGCTGATCGCGCAGCCGGAGACCCTGATGCCGACCGACGACGACGAGGCGATGCGCGAGTTCGCCCGCCAGCACCTGCTGCCGATCGTCACCGGCCAGGCGCCGCCGGCACAGGCCCCGCGCAAGCGCGCGCGCAAGCGTTGACCGCCCGGCTGCTGCTCGTCCGCCACGGGACCACCGCCGCGGTCCGCGCGGCCGCGTTCCCGCTCGACGAGGGGCTCGATCCGCGCGGCGTCGCCGAGGCGCGGGCGCTGCTGCCGCACCTGGCCCGCGGCGCCACGGCCCGGCGCT
>NZ_AGUD01000134.1 GCF_000240225.1 Patulibacter medicamentivorans | reverse complement strand
CCGGCGTGCCGCCGGCGCCGCGGACAGTCACCTCGAGCGTCGCCCGCAGCGGCGAGCGCAGCGCCCGCAGCGTCGCCCGCGAGGCCGACGCCCGGACCCGCAGCCGGATCGCCTGGGTGCCGCCGGTCAGCCGCCGGTCGTGGCGGGCCAGCGTCACCGTCCGCACGCGGCCGCCGCGACGGACGCGCGCCTTCAAGCGGGTCGTCGCGTCGATCGCCCCGGCGCTCGTCAGTCGCACCCGCAGGCCCGACTTCAGCAGGGTCTCGCTGCGGATCCGGGCGGTCGCGGTCAGGCCGAGCAGGGCCGGGTCGACCGGCGGCGGCGTCCCCAGCGCGGGCGGGCGGGTGGTGCGGAACGGGCCGGTCACCTCGTAGACCGCTCCCGACCCCCAGGCCCGCTGCGAGCCGAAGTACATCCGCGAGCCGTCGGGCGAGAAGCAGACGCCGGTGACCTCGCTGTCGGGCGAGAAGTGCTGGGCGCCGGTCAGCTTGCAGAAGCGCGCGACCTCGCCCTCGCGGGTGATCATGCAGACGTCCATCGCGTCGGGGTCGTCGTCGTAGCTGTCCTCGCAGACGAAGACGTCGCCGGAGCGGGACACCGTCAGGTTGTCGACGCCCTGCAGCGGCGAGGACGGGGTGTCGGCCTGGCGGTAGATGACCTCGATCCGCTGCTCGTCGGTGCGGTAGGCGTGGATCGTCTCGTCGCTGGTGGTGGCGACGTAGACCGTGCCGGCGTCGTACCAGATGCCCTCGGCCCGCTTGAACCTCGTGGCCCCGGCGACCTGCTTGCGGGTCGGGCCCGACTGGGCGGCCGGGTCCGGCAGCGGCGCCCACTGGACCTTGCCGTCGGCGGCCACGACCGCGACCGCCATGTTGCCGGCGTGCAGGTCGGGGTAGTTCAGCGGCGTGAACCGGTAGAGGCAGCCGTCGCCGAGGTCCTCGGTCAGGTAGACGTGCTCGTGGACCGGGTCGACGCAGGCCGCCTCGTGCTTGAAGACGCCCATCGCGGGACGCACGACCGGCGGCGTGCGGCCGGTCGGGTCGCACTCCCAGACCCGCCCGCCGTCGGTCTCCTCGCAGGAGAGCCAGGTGCCCCACGGGGTCGCGCCGCCCGCGCAGTTGAGCGAGGTCCCGGCGAGGATCCCGTAGGCGTCGACGACCCGGCCGTCCTTGGCGTAGCGGATGCCCGACGCGCCGCCGACGAGCGGGAACTCGCTGTTGACGACGTGGATCCAGCCGCCGTCGGGCGTCGGGAAGGTCGATGCGCCGTCGGGGAAGACCGGCAGCCGGTAGCCGGTGCCGGGGACCAGGTCGCCACCGCGGGCGATCAGCCGCGAGCGGAAGCCCTTCGGCAGCCGGATCCCGTTGGCGTCGGGGGCACCGAGCGGGCCGTACGGCCCGACGCCGGTCTTGGCCAGCGCGCCGTTGGCGGTCGCGGTCCGCCAGAACGCGGGGCCGAAGCCGGCCGCGGCGGCGACCGCGGTGCCGGCCAGCAGCAGCTCGCGCCGCCGCAGCTCACGAGTGCTCATCGCCGGGCTCCCTTCCTGATGGTGGCCGTCGCTCGGGCCGTGGTGCTCCGGATCTTCCCGCCGCTGCGGACCTGGCCGACGGCCGTGATCCGGTAGCGCGCCCCGGACGGCAGCGCGCGCTTCAGGTCCAGGCGCCATGCGCCGAGGCCGCGGGCCGCGCGCAGCCCCTGGGGCCGGCTGCAGGAGCGCGGGGCCGAGAAGCGGGAGCCGCGCAGCCAGGCGCAGCGCGAGCCCTGGACCCGGGCGATCGCGACCGCGATCCGGGCCACGGTCGGCCGGCCGTCGACGCAGGCGGCGCCCTCGCTGGTGCCGCGCAGCCGGCGGCC
>NZ_AGUD01000135.1 GCF_000240225.1 Patulibacter medicamentivorans | reverse complement strand
CGGCGGCCGGGGCGGCCGGCCGGCGCGGGGTCCGCGGCGGCCGATCGTCGCCGCCGGACACCGGGCGGCGCGGGCGCGGCGCGTCGTCCCACGCGAAGTCGTCCCCCGGGTCCGGTCGCCGGAGGCGACGGTCGGGGGACGGACGGGTCGAGCGGGGACGACGGGACTCGTGCATCGCGAGCATCTGACGGTAGAGGCACGTCGGCCCGACCGCGCTGCGCCGCCGTGCCCTGCAAGCGACCCTGCACGCCCCGGGGCGACGGTGGGCCGAGCGGGACGGTCGCGAGCCGCCCCTCCCCGCCGCTGACGCGGCTCCGGCCCGGCGCCGGCTACCGTCCCCACCGTGCGTGCCCTCTGCCGCCTCCGCCCGGTCCGCTGGCTCGGCACGCTGGTGCTGCTGGGGATCGTGCTGGTGGCGGCCGCCAACGTCTACGTCCTGAGCGAGGGCGACGGCGCGACCGACGACGTCCGGGGCGTCCGTCACGCCCAGGTCGCGATCGTGCTCGGCGCGCTGGTCCACCCGGACGGCCAGATGAGCGGGATGCTCGACGATCGCGTCCGCCGCGCCGAGCAGCTGTTCCGGGCCGGCAAGGTCGACCGGATCCTCGTCACCGGCGATCACCGGGCCTGGCGCTACGACGAGACCGGCACGATGCGGACCGCGCTGCTGCGAGCCGGGATCCCGCCGGCGGCGGTCTTCACCGACCACGCCGGGGTCGACACCCGCGCGTCGATGGTCCGCGCCCGCAGGGTCTTCGCCGTCCGCACCGCGATCGTGGTCACGCAGGGGTTCCACATGGCGCGGGCGCTCTACCTGGCGCGCGACGCCGGGATCGACGCCCAGGGCGTCACCAGCGACCTCCACGGCTACGGCGCCCAGGCGATCCGGAGCGACCTGCGCGAGGTCCTCGCCCGCGTCAAGGCGGTCGGCAGCGTGGTGCTGGACAGCGACGTCCGGGGCGGGCCGCCGCACCCGATCACCGGTGACGGCCGTTCCAGCTGGGGCCCGAGCCCGCCGACGGGCACCACCGCCCCGGCGGCCTCGACGACCGGCGGCTGACCGCCCGCCCGTTGTGACGTTCCGGTCGTTCTGAGACCGGAACGTCACCGAAGACCGCCGTCGGGGGCCATCCGCGGCCCCCACCGTCACGTTCCGGTCGCTCTAGGACCGTTTCGTCACACCACCGGCGGCCGACCGTGACCCACCAGCCCCCACCGTCACGTTCCGGTCGTCGAGCGACCGCTTCGTCACGCCGCCGGCCGCCGCTCGCCCGCCCGCCGTCAGCCCCCGGCCGCCGCCACCGCCCGGTCGACGAAGACCAGCTTCTCCAGGACCGCCGGGGCGAGCACGAACGGGTACAGGTCGGGGCTGCCCATGCTGCGGTTGAGCGCGTTGAGGGCGTAGGTCAGCGGCAGCCACTGGTCGAGCGCGTCCTGGAAGGCCCCCGGCTCCGGCGCGACGATCCGATCGGCGTCGACCGCCACCGACTCGTGCACGCCGAGCGGCCCGTCGACCGAGACCCGGTAGGCCGCCGCCGTCTGCAGCGTGTCCCAGATGTGCAGGTAGTGGGCGAAGGTCTCCGCCCAGTCCTCGGCCGGGTGCATCGTCGCGTAGGCGCTGACGTGCTGCTCGTGCCAGCCGTCGGGCGCGCCCTCGGCGTAGTGGCGCTCCAGCGCGGCGGCGTAGTCCTCGCGCTCGTCGCCGAACAGGCTCCGCGCCTCGCCGAGCAGCGGGGTCCCGGCGACGACGACGGTCCACAGGTAGTGGCCGACCTCGTGCCGCAGGTGGCCGAGGACGGTCCGGTAGGGCTCGCTCAGGCGCTCGCGGACGGCTTCGCGGTGGGCGCCGTCCTGCTCGGCCAGGTCGAGGGTGATCAGGCCGTCGGCGTGGCCGGTGACGACGTGGTCCTCGGCGCTCGAGAGCAGGTCGAAGCCGAGCCCGCCCGCGCCCTCCTGCCAGCCGCGGATCGGCAGGCCCAGCTCGCGCAGCTCGAACAGCAGCCGCCGCTTGGCCGACTCGGCGCCGGTCAGCAGCTCGATCCCCTCGCGATCGTCGTCGCTGGGTCGCGTCCGCGTCAGCGCGCACGCGTCGCAGAGGCCGCCCGGCTCCCGCGCGAGCCAGTTGCAGCCGACCAGGCCGGCGTTCGCGCAGCGCCAGCGCCGCGGCGACCCGGCGGCGACCTCGATCAGGCCGTCGCCGTCGTCCGCGGGCCGCAGGGCGACGACCTCGCGAGCCACCGGGTCGAAGCCCAGCGCCGACCCGCAGTGCAGGCAGTGCGAGCTCTCGAAGGTGACCAACCGGCCGCAGACGGTGCAAGCGAAGGCACGCATGGCGGGGATGGTGACGGTCGCCGCCGCTCGACGGAACGTCGCGGCCGCACGACCACCGGAACGTCACATCGAGCGCCGCCACTGGCCAGGCAGCCAGGCGTTCACGCGCGGCGGCCCCGGACCCGCGAGAATGTCGGCATGTCCGACCAGCGGGTGACGATCGAGATCACCGACCATGTCGCAGACGTCCGCCTGAACCGTGCCGAGAAGCACAACGGCCTCGACGTCGCGATGTTCCAGGCCCTGCGCGACGCCGCGGCATCGCTGCGCGAGAACCGCGACGTCTGGGCCGTCGTGCTCTCCGGCGAGGGCCCCAGCTTCTGCGCCGGCCTCGACGTCCAGGACGCCGTCCAGAGCGGCGCGCTGGCCCAGGCCGACAACCTCGACCAGCGGCTCGAGGGCGAGCTGGTCAACCTCTACCAGGCGGTCGCCTACGACTGGCGCCGCGTGCCGGCGCCGGTGATCGCCGCCGTCCACGGCAACTGCTTCGGCGGCGGGCTCCAGATCGCGCTCGGCGCCGACATCCGGATCGCCGCGACCGACGCCAAGCTGTCGGTGATGGAGATCAAGTGGGGCCTGATCCCCGACATGGGCCTGGCCGTCACCCTGCCGCCGCTGGTCCGTCAGGACGTGGCCAAGGAGCTGACCTTCACCGGCCGTGTGATCTCCGGCCTGGAGGCCCGCGAGCTGGGCCTGGTGACCAAGGTCGCCGAGGATCCGCGCGCGGCCGCGCTGGCGCTCGCCACCGAGATCGCCGGCAAGTCCCCCGACGCCACCCGATTCGGCAAGCGGCTGCTGAACGACGCCTGGTTCGCCGACGACGCCGACAGCCTGCTGCTCGAGTCGCGGCTGCAGAAGGCGCTGATCGGCTCGCCGAACGCGATGGCCGCCGCGACCGCGGCGTTCACGAAGCAGCCGGGCGAGTACGTCACGCCCGAGCTGGTCGTCGACTGATGGCCGCGCTGACGGTCTACGAGAAGCCGACCTGCACCACCTGCAGGAAGCTGCACGCGCTGCTGGTCGAGCGGGGCGTCGACGTCGAGTCGGTGAACTACCACGTGACCGGTCTGACCGAGCCCGAGCTGCGCGGCCTGATCGCCAAGACCGGAGTCGCGCCGCACGAGCTGCTGCGCAAGCGCGAGCCGCTGGTCAAGGAGCGCGGCCTGGGACCGGAGACCGATCCCGACGAGCTGATCGCGCTGATGGTCGAGCACCCGGCGCTGCTGGAGCGCCCGGTCGTCGTCCGCGGCGACCGCGCCGTGCTGGCGCGGCCGGTCGAGCGGGTGCTCGAGCTGCTGGACTGACGCCGCCCGGGTCGCCGCACGGCGGGGGTGGCGTTCCGGTCGCCCGGCGACCGGTTCGTCGCGCTCGCGCTACGCCGCCGGCCGCTGCGCGTCGAGGCGGTCGTCGTCGCGCTCGTCCTCGTCGTCGGCCCAGTCGAACTCCTCGACCTCGCCGGGCTCGCGGCGGCGCAGCAGGACGACCGCGCCGGCCACGACCAGGATCGGCGGCAGCGCGAAGGCCAGCGCGAGCGGCCCGCTCAGGTGGTGGGCGAGGACCGTGACGATCGCGGTCACGGTCGCCGGCAGCGCGTCGACGGCGAGCACCGACGTGCTTCCTAGACGTGCCCGCCGGAGGCCGGCGGGTGGTGGCGCAGGCGTCCGGCCCGGTCGAGGACGGCGGTGGCCACCTCGGCCAGCAGCCCGGCCCCGGAGGCCGGCGACGCGGCGGTCGCCCGTCCGACCCGGCCGAGCCGCGCCGACACGACCCCGGTGGCGACGATCAGCAGCGCGACGATGCTCAGGACGAGAAGGATCGCCGGGGTCCAGATCCAGCCGGGCACGTCGTCCTTGCGCTCGATCTGGAGGATCTTCTGGTCGAAGATCATCGGCCGCGTGACCGTCGGCTCGACCGGGCGGCCGGCGAACCCGACCGCCGGATCGGCCGGCATGTAGACCGGGACGGCAAGCATCGTGCGGCCCTCGTGGACCCGGATCATCGTCTTCCAGTTGCCGGCCAGCGGGGCCCGCTCGCTGGTGGTCCACGAGCCGTCCGGCTGGCGGGTCAGGCGGTCGACGTAGCTGCCCTTGCCCTGCCAGGCCATCGCCTGCACCCAGTGGGCGTCCCGGGCGATCGACGGCGGGTCGAAGCGGACGCTGAGGTTGCCGGTCCGCTGGACGCCGCCGTAGCCGGGGCCCTCGGTGTCGCGGACGTCGCTGACGGTGATCGTGGCGGTGACGTCGCTCGGCGTCGAGACGCTGAGGGCGTTGACGGCCAGGACCACGACGGCGATCCCGGCCAGGCTGGCGGCGACCCGAGGACGCCGCAGCGCGGCGGCCAGCCCACCGCCGGCCACCGGCGCCGGGGCGGACCCGAGCAGCGCCTGGACCATCACGGTGCTGAGGACGCCGCCCGCGATCCCGGCCACGACCGCGGTCGGGACGCCCTCGGGCAGCAGGTGCGTGGTCCACGGCAGCGGCATCGCGACCTGCGACCAGCCGTACTCGGCCGCGAAGCCGACGGTGCCGACGACCGCGCCGGAGACCGCTCCGAACAGCATCGGCCGGCGCCAGTCGCCGCGGACGGCGAGCAGCTCGATCGCCAGCGCCTCGACGATGAACAGCGGCATCGACGGCATCGACTGCCCGAGCGGGCCGCCGACCAGCAGGCTCAGCACGCCCATCACCGGGATGTAGATCGCGACCGCCGCCAGCGCGCCGCCGCGGCCGCCCCAGAGCCGCGCCAGGACCAGGCCCTGGGCGGCGGCGAAGGCGAGGATCAGCGGGTGCCAGACCATCCGGTACTGCGGCACGCCCCAGTCGAACTCGCCGAGCAGGACCGCCCAGGCGAACAGGCAGATCGCCCCGAGCAGGACCGGGATCGGGCGCATCGTCACGCCGCGCGGGTGCAGCAGGTCGCGACCGGCGGCCCGCGCGCCCTCGACCAGCAGCAGCACCGCGGCGACGACGCCGAGGATCGCGCAGCCGATCATCTGCACGTGGGTCGGGCCCCAGAGCGTCACGTCCTGGCCGAAGATCCGGTGCCAGACGTCGTCGAGCGGGAAGCCGAGGAACGCGAGCGAGGCGGCCACCAGCATCAGCGCGGCGCTGACCGGCACCGGCCACAGCCCGCGGATCCGCAGCGACGCGCGGCTGGCCCGGGCCTTCTTCGCCGGCGCCATCCCGATCGCCAGCAGCGCCGCCTGGAAGAGCCCGAGCAGTCCGATCAGGATCGGGTAGTGGGCGGCGGTCCCGAGCGGGCCCTCGTCGCGGCCCTGGTCGATGTGCAGCGCGACGTCCCAGGTGACCCCGAAGAGCGCGAGCGCGATGAAGGCGATCCCGGCGATCGCCGGGACGGCCGACCAGCCGGGGATCCCGAGCACGCGCTCGGCGATCCCCTCGACGAACCGCAGTGGTCGGGCGCCGCCGGCGCGGTAGGCCACGATCGCCCACAGCGTCAGGAGCGTGATCACGGTCGTCGCGACGCCGACGATCGCGATCTGCTCGAGTGGCGCGCCGCCGACGGGCTTGGTCGCCGCCTGGGCGAGGAGCGAGGTCATTCGAGGGTCTTCCGTTGCGGTGGTCGTTCGGCCGGTCGCGGACCACCCGGTCCGCCA
The DNA here is from genome assembly GCF_000240225.1 of Patulibacter medicamentivorans. Taxonomy (GTDB): domain Bacteria; phylum Actinomycetota; class Thermoleophilia; order Solirubrobacterales; family Solirubrobacteraceae; genus Patulibacter; species Patulibacter medicamentivorans. The sequence continues at coordinate 22,874 of NZ_AGUD01000135.1, read as the reverse complement.
CTCCCTACGCTGCCGTACCTACGGAAGCGTATCCGAGATCCGGTGCAGATGTGTACCGCTCGGTACGCTCTTGGTTACGCCGACTCTCCGGCCCTCGCTCCGTGACCGACCGCACACCACGCCGGCCCTCGGAGCGGATAGAGCCGACGGCCCGAACTGTCACACTTGGCGGGTGGCCCCTCGCCCTCGCCCTCCCGTGCGTCGCCGGCGGCCCGCGCCGCGGCTCCCGCCGGAGCAGCGCCGCGAGCAGCTGCTGGACACCACCCTCGGCCTGATCACCGAGGCCCGCTCCTTCGACCCGATCTCGATGGAGTCGGTCGCCCGCGCGGCCGGCGTCACCAAGCCGGTCGTCTACGACTTCTTCGCCAACCGCGGCGAGCTGCTGGCCGCCCTGCTCGAGCGCGAGGAGCAGCGGACGCTCTCGGAGCTGGCCGAGGCCATCCCGAGCCCGCCGTGGCTCGACATCGACCCCGACGACGTGCTGCTGCACGCGATCGGCACGTTCCTCGACGCGGTCCGGCGCAACCCCAGCCGCTGGCTGCTGATCCTGCACCCGGCCGAGGGCTCGCCGGAGGAGATCCGGCACAAGGTCGAGGAGATCCGCGAGGGGATCGTGCAGCTCGCCAAGGAGCTGCTGACGATCGGCCTGCGGGTCCGCCGCAGCTCGACCGACATCGACATCGACCTCCTCACGCGGCTGCTGATCGGCAACGCCGAGGAGGGCGGCCGGTTGATGCTGCTGCACCCGACCGACTACACGCCCGAGCGGCTGCTCGACTTCACCAAGTGGCTGATGAGCACCATCCCGCGAGCTGCGCCCTACCCGACCGGCATGAGCGCCGCGATGGCGGAGCTGGCCGACTCCGACAGCGCGGAGCCGACCACCGCCGACGGGACCTAGCCCGCGGCCACCGTCGCCGGCTGCGACGCCCGCGCGTCGCGACCGGCCGCGACCAGCGAGCGGATCGCCGCGGTCGTGCGCTCCGGCGCCTCGACCGGGGCCATGTGCCCGACGGCGTCGATCTCGATCAGCTCGTGGACCTGCGGCAGGCCGTCCGCCATCCGCTCGCTGTGGACCGGCGGGGTCAGGCGGTCGTCGCGGCCGACGATCACGGTCGTCGGCACCGTCAGCGCGGCGAGGCCCTCGGAGAGCTCGAGCCGGCTGAGCGTGCTGCCGGTGTTCGCGCGGACGTCGCGCGGGCAGCGCAGGACCATCTGCTCGCAGAAGGCGACGGTCGCCGGGCTGGCTGCCCCGCAGAGCGCGACGTAGCGGACGATCCGCGAGGAGATCGGCGTCGGCCGCTTGGGCAGCGGCACGCTGGCGCTGAGGGCCAGCTGGCCGAGCTCCTGCTCGATCCGATCGCCCAGGCCGGTCGCCGGCAGGATCAGGGACGAGCTGATCAGGTCGCCGACGCCGGTGCTGAAGAGCCCGGCCGCGGCGACCCGCTCGGGCAGCTCGTCGGCGTGCTCGGCCGCCCAGGCGACGATCGTCATCGCGCCCAGCGAGTGGCCGACCAGCGTCGCCCGCTCGCCCGCCGGGACGGTCGCCCGCAGGACCGCGTCGAGGTCGTCGCGGTAGGCCTCGATCGAGTAGTCGCGGCCGCCCGACGCGCCGCTGCCGCCGTGGCCGCGCATGTCGTAGCTGACCAGCCGCAGCTCGCCGGCCAGGGCCTGGAGCTGCAGCGTCCAGAACTCCAGCGCGCAGGTCCAGCCGTGGATCAGGACGACGGTCGGCGCGTCCTCCGGCCCGATCACCCGGACCCGCAGCGCCGTCCCGTCGTCGGCGGCGACGGTCACGTGGCGACCGCCGAGCTCGTCGAGGTCGCGCTTCAGCGGCAGGCGCGCCGGATCGCGGACGATCCGCCGCCGGTCCCACGCGTAGGCGGCGGTCCAGGCGCCACCGACGGCCAGGGCGGCCAGGGCGGCGGGGTGGCGGGTGCGTCGGGGGGCCATGCGGTGCTCCGTCCTCGTGGGAGGGCCCGCTCTCGGACCACGCTCCCGTTCCTACGGAACAGTAGCGAAGCGCGACCGAAAGGCTACTGGCGCGTAGGAAGGCGGCCCTCGGTGGCCGGCTCGCCCGCTGCTCCGCCACCGGCCGCCCTGCGCCCGTCGTTCGCGAGCGGGCCGCCGTCGCCGGCCGCGACGCCCTCCTCGACCGTCCCCCGCGCCGACCCTGGTGGTGGTCGCCCGTCGGTCTCGACGATCTCGGCGTCGGGCGAGGCGTGCCCGATCGAGGCCAGCGCCAGCGCGCCCGGCAGCGCCGGCAGCCAGGTCGAGATCAGGCGCTGGGTCAGGCTGGCCAACAGCGCGATGCCGGACGGGACGTCGAAGGCCACGAGCATGCCGAGCAGGCCGGCCTCGACGCCGAGGCCTCCGGGGATCGGCAGCAGGTTGGCGACCTGGCCCAGCAGATAGGCCATCAGCACGTCGAGCATGTTCGGCGACGCCCCGAACGCGTGGCAGGCGACCCACAGCACGCCGGCGTCGGCGAGCCACCAGAGCGCGCCGCCGATCACCGCCGGGTCGCGCTCGCGGACGAGCGTGACGACGCTGCGGACCGCGTCGTCGAGGGTGCCCGGGATCACCGCGACCGCCTCGGCGATCCGTCCCTGGCGGTTGGCCGTCCGGCGGGCGAGCGACCGCAGCCCCGGCCGTCCCGCGACGGCGATCAGCAGGATCGCGCCCGCGATCCCGGCCGGGATGATCGTGATCGCCGCGTGCGCGTGGCCGAACAGGTACAGCGTCACGCCGGTCAGGAAGATCAGCAGCAGGAACCAGACGTAGACGATCGCGATCTGCGCGGCGACCGTCGCGGCGGCGGTCCGCGAGTCGAGACCGTGACGGCGGAGCGCGAAGGCGGTCGCCGCGATCCCGCCGGCCCCGGCGGTCGCCAGCAGCCGGGTCGCGGCGACGCCGGCCAGCGTGATCCGCCAGCTGGTCACCCGCGGCAGCTTCAGGCCCGACCAGCGGGTCGTCGCCCCGAAGACCGAGACGTAGCCGGCGAACGAGACGATCTCCAGCGCGACGCCGGCGATCAGCCAGACCGGGTCGCCCTTCTTGACCTTCTCCCAGGTGTCGCCCAGCCAGCTGACGTGCGGCGCCAGCAGTCGCACCGCCAGCAGCAGGAGCAGCATCGCGGCGATGCCGATGACGATGTGCTTGAGGCCGGAGCGCAGGTCGATCCGCGGGCTCGCCTCGGCCTCGGCCTCCTCCGCCTCGACGACGTCGGTCAGCGACGTCGGCGGCTCGTCGGCGGCGTGGTCCGGCGACGCGGCCGGCTCGGCTCGCTCGGCGTCGGACGGGTCGGCCGCCGGCTCCCCGCCGACCGGCGTGGGCGGCGCGTCGTCGGTGGACGCGGCTGGCCCATCGACCCCGGAAACGGGGTCGGAGGCGAGCGAGGGGCCGGACCCCTTCTCCGCCGAGGGGTCCCCGCGCTCCTCGGGATCGGGGGAGGTGTGCCGCCGCCGCTGCACTCCCGCATCCTCGCACGGGCGACGGACCGGCGCGGGTGGATGGGACGCCGATGGTCCCCCACGCGTCCACCCGCGGTCCACCAGAACGGCGTACGCGAGCGTCGCCGACCGCTCCTCGCCCGCCGCCGGCCCGGGCCGGCGGGGCCCGTCGCGGCCAGGCGCCGCGCGCGGACCCAGGTATCGTCCAGCGCCCACGCGGCGGCGCGAGGGAACGCGGTGGGAGTCCGCGACGGTCGCGCCACGGTGACCGGTGCGCGCCCCGACGGGGCGGCGATCGGAAGTCCGAGCACTCGTCCGCCGCGCGTGCCCCACCGCCTCGCCGAGGCGGCTGGCGCCTGGCCCACCCATCCCGGACGCGTCATCCCCGTAGGAGGCCCGCGGTGCTCCGCTTCATCACCACCGCCGACACCGAGATCCTCGCCGCCGCCGCGGCGCTCGATCTGGTGCCGGACGACTTCCCCGCGCTGCGCTGCGCGAACCCGGCCCAGCACGCCGACGCCGAGGCCCTCGTCGACGAGCTCGCGGCCGGCGCCCGGGTGGTGGTCGTCCGCCTGCTCGGCGGCCGGCGCGCCTGGGAGCAGGGCTTCGACCTGCTGCACGCGCGATGCGTCCGCGACGGGATCGCGCTGGTCGCCCTCGGCGGCGAGGCCGAGCCGGACGCCGAGCTGGCCGGACGCTCGACCGTCACGCCGGCGGTGGTCGCCGAGGCCCACGAGTACCTGCGCCACGGCGGCGTCGAGAACACCGCCCAGCTGCTGCGCTTCCTGGGCGACACCCTGCTGGTCCGCGGCGACGGCTTCGCGCCGCCGCAGGCGCTGCCCGATCACAGCGCCTGGGACGCGGAGCTCGGCGACGCCTCGGTGGCGGACGTCCTGACCGCCGCCCGCGAGCGGGCCGCCGCCGCGCTGCCCGAGGGCACGCCGCTGACCGGCGCCGCCCACCGCACCGCCGACGCCGTCGCCGATCGCCCGGTGATCGGGATCGTCTTCTACCGCTCCCACCGGACCGCCGGGAACACCGGCTTCATCGCGACGCTCGCCGAGGCGGTCGTCGCCCAGGGCGGGATCCCGCTGCCGGTCTGGTGCGGGTCGCTGCGGCCCGGACCGGACGGCCGGATCGCCGCCCTCGACCTGCTGGGCGACGGCGCCGGCGAGGCCCCGATCGTCGACGCGCTGCTGACGACGGTCCTGGCCTCGGGCGGGTCGACGGCGGGCGACAACGCCGCCGACGAGGGCGACGGCGCCACCGACGCCTGGCAGGTCTGGGACGTCGCCCGGCTGGAGGAGCTGGGCGTGCCGGTGATCCAGGCCGCCGCGGCGACCCAGCCGCGCGAGCGCTGGAAGGCCTCGGACGCCGGCCTGACCCCGCTCGACGTGGCGATGCAGGTGGCGATCCCCGAGTTCGACGGGCGGATCCTCGGCGGCGTGGTCTCGTTCAAGGAGCGGGAGACGGTCCGCGGCGCGCGCGGCGGCGAGGGCGACGCGATCCCGGTGATGCGCTACGTCGCCGATCGCGACCGCGCGGCGCGGGTCGCGGGCCTGGCGGTCCGCCACGGGCGCCTGCGGCGGCTGGCCGCCACACGACGGCGGATCGCGATCGCGCTCTCCAGCTCGCCGACCAAGCACTCGCGGATCGGCAACGCCGTCGGCCTCGACACGCCGGCCTCGGCGGTCGTGCTGCTGCGGGCCCTGATCGCGGACGGCCAGCGCGTCGACGCGTCGGCCGTGCCCGCGCTGCAGGCGGCGCTCGACGCCGACGACGTGACGCCGGCCGAGGCGACCGCCGCCGGCGAGGCCCTGATCCACGCGCTGATCCAGCGCGGCGGCCACGACCCCGAGCTGCTGACGGACGACCAGCTGGCGGCCAACCCCTACCGCCTGCCGGGCGCCGACTACGCGGCCTGGTTCGCGACGCTGCCCGAGGGCCTGCGGTCGCTGGTCGAGCGCGACCACGGCCCCGGCTACGTCGACGGCCGCTGGGTGGCGGGGGGACGCGCGGGGATCGAGCCGCAGTACACCTTCGAGGGCGACGTGGTCGTGGCCGGGATCGAGCTGGGCGACGTCTTCGTCGCGATCCAGCCGCCGCGCGCAACCAGCGAGGAGGACGCCGCCGCGCTCTCGCACGACGCCGAGCGCGCCGCGCCGCACCACTACTTCGCCGTCTACCGCTGGCTCGAGGCGGTCTGGGGCGCCGACGCCCTGGTCCACCTGGGCAAGCACGGCACGCTCGAGTGGCTGCCGGGCAAGTCGATCGGCCTCTCCGGCGACTGCCACCCGGACGCGATCCTCGGCTCGCTGCCGCTGGTCTACCCGTTCGTCGTCAACGATCCCGGCGAGGGCGTCCAGTCCAAGCGCCGGGTCCACGCCACGATCGTCGACCACCTGGTCCCGCCGATGATGCGGGCCGAGACCTACGACGAGCTGCAGGAGCTGGAGCACCTGCTGGACGAGTACGTCCGGGTCGAGGCGCTCGACCCGGAGAAGCTGCCGGGCCTGGCGCGGCGGATCTGGGAGGTCGTCGAGTCGGCCGACCTGCAGCACGACCTCGGGTTCGAGCACGGCGGAGACGAGGCGGTCGAGCACCTCGACCACCTGGTGCAGGACATCGACACCTACCTCTGCTCGATCAAGGACCTGCAGGTCCGCGACGGCCTGCACGTGCTCGGCCGCGTGCCCGAGGAGGAGCAGCTGCGCGGCCTGGCCGTGGCGATCCTGCGGCTCGGGTCGGGCGACGTGCCCGGGCTGCGGGTCGCCGTCGGGCGGGCGTTCGGGCTCGACGAGGAGGCGCTGATCCAGGCCGGCGGCGCGCGCCTGACCGACCTGGCGCCGCCCGCGGCCGACGATCCGGACGTGCTCGCGCTGGTCGCGCGCTTCCCCGGCCCGGCCGCGACCGCCGGCGACCTGATCGACCGGCTCGACGTCGCCCAGCGGTCGCTCGTCGACGCGCTCGGCGACGCCGGCTGGCCGTCGGACGCCACGACCGTCGCCGCCCTCGCCACCCGGATCCTCGGCCGCGCGCACGCGGACGTCGAGCGGGTGCTGCGCTACGCCGCCGGCGAGGTCGTGCCGCGGATCCGGCGCTCGACCGAGGAGATCGACCACGTCGTCGGCGCGCTCAGCGGCCGCTACGTGCCCTCGGGCCCGTCGGGCTCCCCCACCCGCGGCCGGCTCGACGTGCTGCCGACCGGCCGCAACTTCTACGGGGTCGACCCGAAGGCGCTGCCGAGCGAGCTGTCGTGGGAGACCGGCAGGCGGCTGGCCGACGACCTCGTCCGCCGCCACGTCGAGGAGGAGGGCCGCGCCCCCGAGCAGATCGGGATCGTGGTCTGGGGCACCGCCAACATGCGGACCCACGGCGACGACGTGGCCGAGATCTTCGCGCTGCTCGGCGTCGAGCCGGTCTGGCACCGCGAGACCCGCCGCGTCGTCGACCTGCGCGTGATCCCGCTCGAGGAGCTGGGCCGGCCGCGGGTCGACGTCACGGTCCGGATCAGCGGCTTCTTCCGCGACGCCTTCCCCGGCCTGATCACGCTGATCGACGACGCCGTCGCGCTGGTCGCGGAGCTGGACGAGCCGGACGACCAGAACCCGATCCGCAAGCACGTGCGCGAGGACGTCGAGCGGCTGACGCACGAGGTCGCCACCGGTCGCGACGAGATCGTTGGATCTGGCCAGGACGCAGGAATCGAGCGACAGATCGAGCGACGCGCGACGACCCGGGTCTTCGGGTCCAAGCCGGGGACCTACGGAGCCGGCCTGCTGGAGCTGGTCGACAGCCGCAGCTGGCACGACCGCTCCGACCTGGCCGCGGTCTACGAGGCCTGGGGCGGCTACGCCTACGGTCGCGGGCTCGACGGAGCCGAGGCGCACGCGTCGATGCGCGAGCAGTTCGGGCGGATCGAGGTCGCGGTCAAGAACCTCGACACGCGCGAGCACGACATCTTCGACTCGGACGGCTACTTCCAGTACCACGGCGGGATGGTCGCGATGGTCCAGGCCGTGACCGGCAGGGAGCCGAAGGCCTGGTTCGGCGACAGCGCCGACCCGACCACGGTCGAGACCCGCACGCTGGCCGAGGAGGCCCGCCGCGTCGTCCGCTCCCGCGTGCTGAACCCGCGCTGGGTCGCCGGCATGATCCGCCACGGCTACAAGGGCGCGATGGAGCTGTCGGTGACGGTCGACTACCTGTTCGGCTACGACGCGACCGCCGGCGTGGTCGAGGACTGGATGTACGAGAAGGTCACCGACCGCTACGTCGGCGACCCGGACGTCCACGCCTTCCTGACCAAGTCCTCGCCGTGGGCCCTGCGCCAGATCGCCGAGCGGCTGCTGGAGGCCGCCGACCGCGGGCTCTGGGAGGCCCCGGACGAGGAGCGGCTGGAGCAGCTGCGCGACGTGCTGCTGGAGGTCGAGGGCGAGGTCGAGGAGGCCGGGCACGCCTGACGGCCCGGCGGCGCGCCGCCGGGCACCCCCGCGGTGCCACGCGGCGCGCGGTCGGGCTCAGGAGGCCCGCCGCCAGCGGACCGCGTCGTCGTCGCCGACCCGCTCGGCGACGCCGCGGTCCTCCAGCAGCTCGAGCGCGCCGAGCATGATCGACAGCCGCGCCAGGCCGAGCCGGCCGCGAGACGGGTTGCGCCAGATCCGCTGACCCAGGTCCCAGGTCGCCGTCGGCTCCGCCGTCAGTCCCGCCGCGGTCCGCGTCAGGCGCCGCTCCAGCGATCCGCGGCGCTCGGCGAGCGTCGCCGCCGGGTCGTCGAGCGCCGGGCCGTGGCCGGTCATCAGCCGCACGCCGGCCAGCTGCGCCGTCCGCTCGAGGCCGTCCAGGTAGAGCGCGGTCGGTCGCGTCCCGGGCGCGAACATCGAGCCGAGCACGGGCGCGATCGGCGCGTTGTGGAACAGGTGGTCGCCGACGAACGCGACGCCGGCGTCGCGATCGACGAAGACCAGGTCGGTCGGGCTGTGGCCCGGTCGCTCGTGGACCGTCAGCCGCAGGTCGCCCGCCGCCACGACGTCGCCCTCGGCCAGCGCGCGGTCGACGCTTCCGGCCCGCACCCCGCCCATGAAGGCCAGCGCGCCGCGGGTGCCGTCGAGCAGCTCGTCGGGCGCGGCGTGGCGGGCGGCGTGGCGCTCGCCCCAGGCCAGCTCGTTCGCGAAGTGCGCCCCGGGATCGGCGAGCACCGCGCCGACCGTCGCCAGCGCCGCGACCGAGGCGCCGGAGCGGGCGGCGATCTCGGCCGCGAGCCCCAGGTGGTCGAAGTGGTGGTGGGTCAGCAGCACCTGCTCGACCTGGTCGAGCCGCACGCCGACCGTCGCGAGCGCGGCCTCGAGCGTCTCCAGCGAGCCCGCCATCGGGGTCGCGGCGTCGATCAGGGTCAGTGGCCCGTCGCCGCGGACCAGGTGGACGTTGACCCCGTCGGCGAGGCCCGGCACCGGCATCGCGATCCGCACGACCGACGGCGCGACCTCCTCGACGATCTCCGGCGCGGCGCTGGTGCTCACCCCGGAGATGATCGCAGCGCCGCTCCCCCGGCTCGGGCCGCGGGCCGCCGGTCGGCGCTCGGGCGCTCAGAGGTCGAAGCCGCTGCCGACGCCCATCCCGTCGGCGTAGCGCGTGCCGAGCTGCATGTCGTGCAGCACGTCGAGGACCGCGTCGACGCGCAGCTCGGGAGCGCCGCCGCCGACGGGCCGCGCACGGCCGGCGACGTCCCGCGCCCGCCCCGGCCCGACCAGCAGGTGGCAGCTCGGGCAGCGCATCGGACGCGGCGGGTAGGGGTGCGGCGCCGCGCGCAGCAGCCGGTGGTGGCAATGGGGGCAGAAGGCGTCGTCGAGCATGGAGGGGAACCAACGTCGGTGGACGGCCGAGGCGACACGGAGGCGGCGTGCCAACTCGTGCCGACCGTACTCCCCCGGAGGGCCCCGCTGGGATGCATCGTTTTCGTCCCCGCAACGTGCGGGAGCGCGCACCTCGCCCCGTCAGGACGTGTACTTCGTCCCCCCTCGCACAGGCGCGGCAGGCGCCCGACGCCGTCAGCTCCGCTTCGCCCGCGAGCGCGGCTTGGCGCCGGTGCTGCCGACGGCGCCGCGCTTGGCCGGAGATCGGGTGCCGGGGACCTTCTTCTCGCCGCGAGCCTTGGCCAGGCTCTCCTCGAGCGCCGCCAGCAGGTCCTTCGACGCCCGCTGCGGCTCGGGCTCCGGCTCCGGCTCGGGGATCCGGACCTCGCCGCTCCGGCGCTTCTCCTCGATCAGGCCGAGCAGCCGGGCGCGGTGGCTGTCCTGGTACCGCTCGGGCTCCCAGTCGGCGGTCATCTCCTCGATCAGCGCGACGGCGTCGGCGACCTCCTCCTCGGTCGGCTCGCTCGCCTCGCCCTCGGGGATCGCGCCGGTGTCGTGCGGGTCGCGGATCTCGTCGGCGAACCGCATCGTCGTCAGCGACAGCAGCCCGTGCTGCTCGCGGACGGCGACCAGGTGCTCCTTGGCCCGCATCACGATCCGGCCGATCGCGACCTGGTCGGCCTTGGCCATCACGTCGCGCAGCAGCCGGTAGGCGCGCGACGGCCCGTCGCCCTCGCCGGCCGGCAGCAGCCAGTAGGGGTGGTTGAAGAAGATCGGGTCGATCTCGTCCAGGTCGACGAAGAGGTCGATGTCGACGGTCCGGGTCCTCTCGGGCGCGGCGCCGGCGAAGTCGTCCTCGGTCAACACGACGATCTCGCCGTCCTCGGTCTCCCAGCCGCGGGCCATCTCGTCCCAGGCGACCTCGTCGTCGCTGTCGGCGACGACCCGGCGCATCTCGATCCGCTCGCCGGTCCCGCTGCGGACCTGGTGGAAGCGGACGTCGCGGTCGCGCGTGGCGCTGACCAGCTGGACGGGGACGTTGACCAGGCCGAAGCTCAGCGAGCCGGTCCAGAGCGGGCGGGGCATCAGGACTTCGCCTTCCTCGACGGCTTGGCGGCCGCCGGCTTGCTCTTCGCCTTCGCGGCCGTCGCCCGCTTGCGGGCGGCCGAGGCCTTGGCGTCGGCCGACGCGGTCTTCGCGGCCCGGCGGGCGGGCTCCTCGCCGGATCCGCTCCTGCCGCCGGCGTCGAGGCTGGCCTCGAGCGCGGCCAGCAGGTCGTCGTCGGCCTGCTTGGCCTTCGGCGCCGCCTTCGGGGCCTTCCCGGTCCGCTTGCGCTCGATCATCTCGAGGATCGCCTCGCGGTAGCTGTCGCGGTGCTCCTCCGGCTTCCACTCGTCGGCGAGCATCGCCACCAGCTTGCCGGCCATCCGCACCTCGCGGTCGCCGGGCTTCTTGCGCAGCGACGGCAGCTCCAGGTCGTCGGGGTCGACCAGCTCGTCGGCGAAGCGCATCGTCTGCAGCCCGAGCGCGCCCTGCAGCGGCCGCAGCGCCACCAGCTGCTCGCGCTGGCGCAGGACGAAGCGGCCGATCCCGACCCGGCCGCTCTGCTCCAGCGCCGCGAGCAGCACCCGGTAGCCGTGGTCGCCGCCGTCGCGGGCCCCCAGGTGGTACGGCTTGTCGTAGAAGACCGGGTCGATCTCCTCGCCGTGAACGAAGTGCTCGATCTCGACCACCTTCGCGCGCGGGCCGTCGGCGGCGGCGATCTCCTCCTTGGTCAGGATCACCTGGCCGCGACCGGTGTCGTAGGCCTTCTCGATCTCCTTGAAGGCCACCTCCTCGCCGCTCTCGGCCCCGATCCGCTTGTGCTGGATCCGGGCGCCGTCGCTCTCCCGGACCTCGCGGAACGACAGGCCCCGGGCCTCGGTGGCGGTGAAGAGCTTGATCGGGATCGCGACCGAGCCGAAGGTCAGCGTGCCGTTCCAGATCGATCGTGCGGCGGCCATCAGTCCGTCCCTCCCAGGGTCGGCACGTCCTGCTCGAGCTCGAGCAGCGGGGCGAACAGGTCGCCGTGCTCGGCGACCCGTGCGAGGGCGTCCTCGTAGGTGAAGACCAGCGGCTCGTCGTCGGCGCTGGCGTCGGCGGCGTCGGAGACCTCGTCCCAGGTCACCGGCGTCGAGACCGTCGGCCGGTCGCGCGCCCGCAGCGCGTAGACCGAGATGGTGGTCTTGGTCTCGCTGTTCTGGCTCCAGTCGATGAAGACCTTGCCCGGCCGCAGGTCGCGCTTCATGTTCGAGACGACCTCGTCGGGGCGGCGCTGCTCCAGCAGCCTGGCGATCGCGTGGGCGAGCGGCTTGGTCTGCTCGTAGGACGCGCCGGAGTTCAGGGGCACGTAGAGCTGCATGCCCTTCGACCCCGAGGTCTTGGCGAACGTCCGCAGGCCCAGCTGGTCGAACAGCTCGCGGATCGCCAGCCCGACGCGGCAGCACTCGACGATCGTCGCCGGAGCCCCGGGATCGAGGTCGAAGACCAGCGAGCGCGGCCCGCTGACGCCGCCGGGCTCGTCCGGCGCGGCGACCGACAGCGACGGGTGCAGCTCGAGCGCGGCCAGGTTCGACGTCCAGATCAGCGTCGGCAGGTCCTGGACCAGCACGAAGTCGTTGGGCTCCGGCTTGCGCGACGTCGGGACCGGCGTCGTCGCCACCCAGTCGGGCCGGTGCGAGACCGCGTCCTTCGAGAAGAACGCCTTGCCGTCGACGCCGTCGGGGTAGCGCTTGAGCGTGACCGGATGGTCGTGCAGGTGCGGCAGCAGGACCGGCGCGATCCGCGCGTAGTAGTCGATCACCTGGCCCTTGGTCATCCCGACCTCGGGGTAGAGGACCTTCTGCAGGTTCGTGAGCTTCAGGTCGCGGCCCTCGACCTGGATCTGCGCCCCGCCCTCCGCGGGAAGCTCCAGCGGGGAGGGCGGCAGCGCCGCCGGCTTCCGGTTCGCCATCGTGGTCGCGCCCTTCGGTTCGCCGTCATCGACTCGGGGGGACTCGCGCACGACGTCGCGCGGGTCCTTGTCGTCGCGCAGGCCCAGGTACGACGCGTGGCGGATGCTGCCGTCGCCCGTCCAGTCGGCGAAGCGGACCTCGGCGACCAGCTCGGGCGTGACGAAGCGCGTGCCGCGAGGCGGCTGGCGACCGACGAAGGGCGAGCTGGCCTGCTCCATCCCGCCAAGCTTCGCTCGCAGGTGCCGCAAGTCCTGCTCGCGAAATCCGGTTCCCACGCCGCCGGCGAAGCGCAGCAGCCCCTCCTCGTCGTGGACGCCCAGCTGCAGCGCCCCGAACGTGTCGGCCCGTCCGCCGCTGCCGATCGTGAAGCCGCCGACCACGAACTCCTGGCGCTGGCCGTTCTTGATCTTGCGCCAGCGGTCGCTGCGGGCTCCGGGCCGGTAGGGCGCGTCGAGCCGCTTGGCGACGATCCCCTCGAGCTGCTGCTGGGCGGTCGCCCGCAGCAACGCCGTGCCCTGGCCGGGGTGCGACGGCGGCGTCTGCCAGTGGGGGCCGTCCAGCTCCAGGCGCTCCAGCAGCCGCCGGCGGTCGGCGTAGGGCAGGTCGACGAGCGAGTGGCCGTCCAGCCACAGCAGGTCGAAGATCATGTAGGTGACGGGGACCCGCTCGACCAGCCGCCGGTCGGCCTTCTTGCCGTGCGATCCGATCCGCTGCTGCAGCGTCGGGAAGCTCGGGCGCCCGTCCCCGTCGAAGGCGACGATCTCGCCGTCGAGGATCGCGTCGTGGCTGGAGAGCGCGGCGTTGATCGGGCGCAGCTCGGGGTAGGCGGCGGTGATCTCGCGGCCGCCGCGGGTCGTCAGCCGCAGCCGGCCCGGCAGCGATCGCGCGAGCGCCCGGACCCCGTCCCACTTGACCTCGAACGCCCACTGCTCCTCGTCGCGGGGCATCGTCCCGGCGCGGGCGAGCATCGGCTCGATCTCCTCCGGCGGCTCCCGCGCGTCGGGATCCAGCGGCGGGTCCATCCGGTGGATCATCCAGTCCTTCGGCTCGCGGCCGGCCTGGAAGAGGACGTAGCGGCCCTGCAGCCGCTCGCCGCGGAAGACGACCATCACCTCGTCGTCGCGCCACTTCTCCAGCTCGTAGGTCCCGGCGTCCCAGATCGAGATCTCGCCGGCGCCGTAGTTGCCGTCGGGGATCGTGCCGGCGAAGTCGAGGTACTCCAGCGGGTGGTCCTCGACGTGGACCGCCTTGCGGTTGTGGTCGGGGTCCTGGGGGATGCCGTTGGGGATCGCCCACGACGCCAGCGCGCCGTCGTGCTCGAGCCGCAGGTCCCAGTGCAGCCGTCGCGCGTGGTGCTCGTGGACGACGAAGCGCCCGCCGCCGCCCTCCGGGGTCCAGCGCCTGCGGCCGTGGCCGCGCGGCTCCGGCGTCTCGCCGAAGTCGCGCTTGCCCTGGTAGCTGTCGAGGTCGCGGGCCATCGCGGATCCGGAGTTCCCGTTGTACTCCGTCTCGGCCGGGCCGGCGTGGGCTGGGCGGGTCCGACCGCCGCTGCTGCGGGTCTGCACGGTGGTGGAGACCGCGTCCGGCGCCCGGACTCATCGGTCCCGCGACACGGGTGCCCGGCCGTCGCCGGCCGCTCGCCGGGGCGTCGCCGGCCGGCGTGTGCCCGATCGCCTTCGCCTCGGTGCACGGTTGTGCAAGGGTCCAGCGCGATGCCCGTCCCGCCCGACCGCCCGGCCGACGCCCCGCCGCCCGACGGACGCGACCGCGGCCCGGCGGACGCCGACCGCGATCCGGCGCCCGCGGACGCCGAGGACGCGCAGGACGACGCCGGCCTGCCGGAGCGGTTGCCGCCCCCGCCGACGTCGCCGGCGCCGGCGACCGGCCCGCTCGCCCGGCTGCGCGCGGTCAACGAGAGCGACCGGCTGCTGGAGCTGGTCGCGCGCCTGCGCGGCCGGCTGCCGGGCGACAGCCAGTTCGGCGACCCGCTCTCGACGGCGGAGTCGGGCGAGCTGCGCGGCTCGGCCTCGCTGCGGCGCCAGATCGCGCGGCTGGCGGGCCAGCAGACGGGCGGCGTGCTCCACGAGCTCGGCCTCGGCGCGCTCCAGGTCTGGCAGGCGGCCGCCGAGTCGAGCGGCCGTGGCCGCGGCGACGCCGACCTGACCGTCCTCTTCACCGACCTCGTCGGCTTCTCGCACTGGGCGCTGGAGGCCGGCGACCACGCCGCCCTGCTGCTGCTGCGCGAGGTCGCCGGGGTCCTCGACCCCGCCGTCAGCGGCCACCGGGGACGGGTCGTCAAGTGGCTCGGCGACGGCATGATGGCCGTCTTCCGCGAGCCGGTCGACGCGTTGCGGGCGGTCGAGGACGCGAACGCGCGGCTGGCGACGATGGAGGTCGCCGGCTACCAGCCGCGGATCCGGGCCGGGATGCACCACGGCCGCCCGCGCCGGGTCGGGTCCGACTACCTCGGGATCGACGTCAACATCGCCGCCCGCGTGGCCCAGGCGGCGGGCACCGGCGAGCTGCTGGCTTCCGATCGCACGGTCGAGCTGCTGGACCCGGAGCAGGTCGCGAGCAAGCGCCGCCGTCGATTCCGGGCAAAGGGCGTGCCGGCCGAGGTCACCGTCTACGCGGTTCGGAGCCGCTGACCGGCGACGGGGCCGGGCCGATCAGGCAGGCGGCCGCGACGGCGGCGGCTCGTCGATCCCGGCGAGTCCGGTCGCCTCGGCGGCGCCGATCTCGGGGTCGACGTCGGCGTCGAGCGGCTCGTCGGCCGCGCCCTCGGGTCCCGGCTCCAGCGGCTCGCCGCCGCCGTCGGCCCCGCCGCGGTTGCGCGATCGCCGCCGCAGCGGGTTGACGAAGCGGCTGGCGATCCGGTCGATCTGGACCAGCGACTCGCTCATCTCGCCGATGCTCTTCTCGACCCCGGCGAGGACCTCCGCGAGCGGCGAGACCGCCTCCTCCATCCGGCCGACGCCGCCGCTCATCCCGATCACCGCGTGGCGCAGGTTGTCCGGCTGCAGATCGGCGATCTCGCTCCGCAGGCCCTCGACCGAGACGATCACGTCGCGGATGTCCGAGCGCATGCCCTTCATGTCGTCGCGGACGTCGGTCAGCATCGCCAGCTCGACCTGCAGCGCCCGGATGTCCTGAGGCATCGTCCGCATCGTCCGCTCGAGCGAGATGACCGCGTCGAGGGCCCGCTCGATCTTCGGGATCAGCTGGGG
Organism: Patulibacter medicamentivorans; assembly: GCF_000240225.1. Classification (GTDB taxonomy): domain Bacteria; phylum Actinomycetota; class Thermoleophilia; order Solirubrobacterales; family Solirubrobacteraceae; genus Patulibacter; species Patulibacter medicamentivorans. The sequence goes on along the minus strand of NZ_AGUD01000135.1, from coordinate 7,350 downwards.
CAGGGATGGAAGGGCAACGCGCATGGACCCGGGGCAGCGTGAACAGTCGAACCGTTTCCGTCAAGCGAGCGGACCGCCCGCTTCGCCTCCGGTGGACGGTGTCTGCCCGCTATCGCGTGGGAATGCGGCGCGCCGCCCGAATGATCGTCCAGCGGCCCTAGGCCCGGTCGCTGGACGCCCCCACGGGCGAGCGCTCGTCGCCCTCGCCGTCTCCGGCGGCCGCGGCGCGCTTGGCGGCGGCCCGCTCGGCCACGACCCGCTCGTCGCCGCCGGCGGCGACCGTCGTGGTGCTGAAGGAGCGGCCGAGCGCCCGGACCTCGGCCTCGAGCGCCGGGACCATCTTGCGCGCCTGGAGCTTGAGGCCGATGTCGCTCAGGGGGCTGATCACGATCGTCCGCAGGGCCTGGAAGATCGCCAGCGAGCGGGGCACGTAGACCCGCCGCTTGCGCTTGGCGATGCCGTCGGCGAACGCCTCGGCGCAGGCCGCGACCGAGGTCGTCGAGCCGAGCGGCCCCGGCAGCTTCGAGCGGGCCTCCTTGAAGGTCCGCAGGTCCTTCTCGACGTCGCGGACCAGGTCGGTGTCGATCCACGACGGGTGGGCGCTGCCGACCTTGACGCCCTTGTGCGCGACCTCGAGCCGCAGCGCGTTGGCGAACTGCTCGGCCCCCGCCTTCGAGGCGCAGTAGGCGGCCATCCCGGGCAGGACGGTGAAGGCGGCGAGCGAGGCCACCACCAGCACGTAGCCCTTGCGCTCGGTGACGTGCGGCAGCGCGGCGCTGACCGTCCGGATGACGCCGCCGAGGTTGACGTCGACCGTCCGCACCAGCGCGTCGGCCGGGTTGGTCGCGACGGTGCCGTTGTTGGCCACGCCGGCGTTGGCGACCACGACGTCGATCCCGCCGAGCGCCCGGACCGTCCCGGCGACGGCCGCCTCGACCGACGCCTGGTCGGTGACGTCGGCCTCGAACCAGACGTGACCGGGGCCGAGCTCCGCGGCCAGGTCCCGCAGCAGGTCCGGCTCGAGCCCGACCAGCGACAGCGTCGCCCCGCGGCGGGCGAGCACCCGCGCGGTCTCGGCCCCGATGCCCCGCGAGGCCCCCGTGATCAGGACGACCTTGCCCGTGACGGTCTTCGACATGGGCGGGATCCTACTCTTCCGTAGCCGCCAGTGCTACTGGCGAGTAGGTCCGCTCCGGTCGCCGCGCCGGCCGGCCAGCTCGGCGGCCCTCGCGGCGACCCGCTCGGTGAGCCCCGCGAGCAGCCCCTGGACCTGCTCGTGCTGCTCCGCGGTCAGCCCCATCGCGTCGCCGATCCGAGCCGGGATGCCCATCGCCCGCTCGCGCAGCGCGTCGCCGGCATCGGTCAGCTCGATCCGGACCGAGCGCTCGTCCTCCGCGCGCCGCACCCGCCGCACGAGCCCGGAGCCCTCGAGCCGCTTCAGCAGCGGCGAGAGCGTGCCGTAGTCCAGCCGCAGCGCCTCGCCCAGCTCGCGGACCGGCAGCGCCCCGCGCTCCCAGAGGACGAGCAGGACCAGGTACTGCGGATAGGTGAGCCCGAGCGGCTCGAGCAGCGGGCGGTACAGCTGCGTGACGGCGCGCGAGGCGGCGTAGAGCGAGAAGCAGAGCTGGTCGTCCAGCAGCAGCGTGAAGTCGTCGGTGGCGGTGTCGGTCATCGCGCGGTCGGCAGGAGGGACCCCTCGTCAGCACCGTAGCACCAGCGCACGATCACATCGTGCGCATTTAAATTGCGCACGATTGAATTTGGCGCTATGGTCCGGCTCGGGCCGTCACCCGACGCCCGACCACCGACTCCCCCGGAGGCCACGATGCCCGACACCCCCGTCGTCCTCGAGCCCGCTGCCCAGGCGTTCGCCGAGGCCACCGCCAACCCGCCCTACCTGTTCGACCTGCCGGTCGCCGAGGGCCGCGCCGCCGTCGAGGACGTCCAGTCCTCGCCGACCCCGCGGCCCGACGCCGACGTCCGCGACCTCGACGTCGACACCGGCCACGGCACGATCCCGGTGCGGATCCTGCGCCCCGTCGGCTCCGCCGGCCCGCTGCCGGTGGTCGTCTACGTCCACGGCGCCGGCTGGGTCTTCGGCAGCCGCGCCACCCACGACCGGCTGGCCCGCGAGCTGGCGGTCGGCGTCGGCGCCGCGGTCGTCCTGCCCGACTACGACCGCGCCCCCGACGTCCGCTTCCCGGTCCCGCTCGAGCAGTCGTACGCCGTCGCGCGCTGGGCCGTCGAGCACGCGGCCGAGCACGACCTCGACCCGACCCGGGTGGCGATCGCGGGCGACTCGGTCGGCGGCAACATGAGCGCCGCGATCACGCTGCTGGCGAAGGAGCGCGGCGACCTGCCGCTGGTCGCCCAGCTGCTCTTCTACCCGGTCACCGACGCGGCCTTCGACACGCCGTCCTACCACCGCTTCGCCGAGGGCTACTTCCTGCGCCGCGACGGGATGCAGTGGTTCTGGGACCAGTACACGACCGACCCCGAGGAGCGGGCCCAGGCGATCGCGTCGCCGCTGCGCGCGAGCGAGGAGCAGCTCCGCGACCTGCCGCCGGCGCTGGTGATCACCGGCGAGGCAGACGTGCTGCGGGACGAGGGCGAGGCCTACGCCGCGAGGCTGCGCCAGGCCGGCGTGGCGGTGACCGCGACCCGCTACGGCGGCATCATCCACGACTTCGTGATGCTCGACGCGCTGCGCGGGACAGCCGCCGCCGAGGCCGCGATCACCCAGGCGATCGGCTTCCTCGCCGACCGCCTGGGGACCCGCCGGGGCTGATCGGGCGCCGCGCGCCCGGCGCCACCCGTCAGAAGGCCGGGACGACCGACCCCTGGTACTTGTCCTCGATGAACTTCCTGACCTCGGGCGAGTGCAGCAGCCGCTCGAGCTCGACGATCCGCGGGTCGCCCTGGTTCTGCTTCTTGACCACGACCAGGTTGGCGTTCGGGTTGTCGTCCGCCGACTCGAGGGCCAGCGCGTCCTTGGCCGGGGTCAGCTTGGCCTGGATCGCGTAGTTGCCGTTGATCACCGACAGGTCGGCGTCGTCGAGCGTCCGCGGCAGGTTCGCCGGGGCGATCGTCTGGAACTTCAGGCCCTTCGGGTTCTCGGCGACGTCCCGCGGGGTCGCGGTGTCGGGCGCGTCGGCCTTCAGCTTGATCAGGCCGGCCTGCTGGAGCAGCAGCAGGCCGCGGTTCTCGTTGGCCGGGTCGTTGGACAGCGTCACGGTGGCGCCCTTCGGGGTCGCTGCCAGGTCCTTGACCTTCTTCGAGTAGATCCCGAGCGGCTCCAGGTGGACCGGCTTGAGCGCCACCAGGTCGCCGTAGGAGGGGTTGTCCTTCTTCTGCGCCTCGAGGTAGGGCACCGTCTGGAAGTAGTTGGCGTCGAGCTTGCCCTCCTGCAGCGCCACGTTCGGCTGGATGTAGTCGTCGTAGCTGATGACGTCCAGCTTCAGGCCGGCCTTCGGCGCCAGCCGCTTCTCGACGTAGTCGAGGATCTCGGCGTGCGGGACCGGGCTGACGCCGACCTTCAGCGGCGCGTCGGACGCGGACGCCTTGCCGTCGCCGCCGTCGTCGCTGCCGCAGGCGACGAGGCCGAGCACGGCCACCAGGGCCAGGACGAGGATCAGCAGCGGTCGGATGCGTCGTTGCATGGAGGGGCTCCGGTCTGACGGTCGATCCGGCGCGCTGGGCGCCGGTCGCGTGGAGGGGTCATCGGTGAGAGAGCCGGCGGACCAGCAGGTCGCCGGCGAACTGGAAGATCTGGACGATCGCCACGAGCAGCACGACGGTGGCGAGCATCACGTTGCCGTCGAAGCGGTTGTAGCCGTAGTCGATCGAGAGGGCGCCGAGGCCGCCGCCGCCGACCGCGCCGCCCATCGCGGAGAACCCGACGATCGCCACCAGGGTGATCGTCAGGCCGCCGATCAGGCCGGGTATCGCCTCGGGCAGCAGCACCTTGCGGACGGTCTGCAGCCGCGATGCGCCGGACGCGCGCGCCATCTCGACGAGCTCGCCGGGGACCTCGCGCAGCGCCTGCTCGACGACCCGGGCGTAGAACGGCACCAGCGCCACGACCAGCGGCACGATCACCGCGCTGGTGCCCAGCGAGGTGCCGACGACCAGCCGCGTGAAGGGGATGATCGCCGCCAGCAGGACGATGAACGGGACCGAGCGGCCGATGCCGACGACCAGGCTGGCGACGGCGTTGACCGGCCGCAGCGGCCGCAGGCCACCGGGGGCGGTGACGTGCAGCACGACCCCGAGCGGGATCCCGAGCAGGCCGGTGATCGCGGTCGCGATCACGACCATCCTCAGCGTGTCCTGGAGGGCCGGCCAGAGCAGCGGCCAGATGTCGCCCCACGGCGTGCTGGCGGCCAGCACGGCGCTCATGCCCCGGCTCCGTTCGACACGGCGGTCGCCGCGCTGGGATCGGGCACGGCGCCCGGCGTCGGGACGCCGTCGGCCAGCGGATCCAGCTCGACCTCGGGCAGCCGCCGCGCGTCGAGGCCGCGCTCGGCCAGCAGCGCGCCCAGGTCGGGACCGCCGGCGGGCAGGGCGATCGTCACGTGCCCCGCGGGACGGCCGTCGACCGCCTCGACGGCGGCGCCGAGCAGCTCGATCGGCGCGCCGACCTCCTGCTGCAGCAGCGCCAGCCAGGCCGGATCGACCTGGCGCTCGGTGTAGCGGACCCGCCACGCCTCGCGGCCCGCGGCGGGGCGGCCGACGGGCCGCTCGGGGATCAGGCCGCGGCCGAGCGCCGAGCGCGGGTCGGCGACCAGGTCGGCGAGCGCGCCGGACTCCACGACGCGGCCGCCGCGCAGCAGCGTGACCTCGTCGCAGACGTCGCGCACGACGTCCATCTCGTGGGTGATCAGGAGGATCGTCAGGCCGAGGTCGTCGCGCAGCTCGCGCAGCAGGGCGAGGATCGTGCGCGTGGTGGCCGTGTCGAGGCCCGAGGTCGCCTCGTCGGAGAGCAGGACGTCGGGCCGCAGCGCCAGCGCCCGGGCGATCCCGACCCGCTGCCGCTGGCCGCCGGAGAGCTGCGCCGGGTAGGCGCCGGCGTGGTGGGTCAGGCCGACCCGCTCGACCAGCTCGGCGACCCGCGCGCGACGCTCGGCGCGGCCGATCCCCGCCAGCTCCAGCGGCAGCGCGACGTTGCCGGCGACGGTCCGCGAGCTGAGCAGGCTGGCCGACTGGAAGATCGTGCCGATCCGCCGCCGGGCGGCCTGCAGGTCGCGCTCGCGCAGCCGCGTCAGCTCCTGCCCCGCGACCGTCACCGTCCCCGACGTCGGGCACTCCAGCAGGTTGATCGTGCGCGCCAGCGTGCTCTTGCCGGCGCCGCTGGGTCCGATCACGCCGGCGATCCTGCCGGCCGCGACCGACAGCGAGACGTCGTCGAGGACGGTCACGTCGTGGCCGTCGCGGCGGAACGTCTTGCTGAGGGATTCGACCTGGATCACGGTTGGAGACGGCGCACGCACGCCGGGCGAACCATGATTACAGAAAAGTTGATCAGCTTTCTGTGGTACAGCGCACGGACCTTTTGGCCCGCGACCGTGCGGCGCACCGTCGCCGATCCCCACGGGGCGGCCTCGCGGCCGGGGTAGGGTCAGCGGCATGCCGCTGCTCGACACCCCCGTCCGCTCCCTCGCCGGCGAGCCCGCCTCGCTGGCCGACCACGCCGACAAGGCGCTGCTGATCGTCAACGTCGCCTCGCGCTGCGGCCTGACCCCGCAGTACGCCGGCCTCGAGCGCCTGCAGCAGGCCTACGGCGAGCGCGGACTGCAGGTGCTCGGCGTGCCGTCGAACCAGTTCGCCGGGCAGGAGCCGGGCAGCGCCGAGGAGATCGCCAGCTTCTGCTCGACGACCTACGGCGTCAGCTTCCCGCTGCTGGAGAAGGCCGACGTCAACGGCCCCGATCGCCACCCGCTCTACGCCGAGCTGACCCAGGCCGCCGACGCCGACGGCGAGGCCGGAGACGTCCAGTGGAACTTCGAGAAGTTCCTGCTCGCCCCGGGCGGCGAGGTCGTCGGCCGCTTCCGCCCGAAGACCGAGCCGGAGGCCCCGGAGCTGGTGGCGGCGATCGAGGCGGTCCTGCCCCGCTGAGCGCGAAGGCGGGCGGGCGCTCGATCGGGGGTTCCCGATAGCGTCACTGGGCCTTGCCTGCCGTCCGCTTCCCCTTCACCGCGCTCGTCGGACAGGACGACCTCCGGCGGGCGCTCCTGATCAACGCCGTCGCCCCCGAGGTCGGCGGCGTCCTGGTCCGCGGCGAGCGCGGGACCGCGAAGACGACCGCGGTCCGGGCGCTCGAGACGCTGCTGCCGGCGGTCGACGTCGTCTCCGGCTGCCCCTACGGCTCGGCGCCGGCCGAGGCCGACCGCTGCCCCTGCGCCGCCTGCGCCGCGTTCGTCGCCGACGGACGGCGCGACCGGGCGCTGGCCGGCGCCGGCGAGATCCCCGGCAGCGAGCGCCGGCCCGCCCCGCTGGTCGAGCTGCCGGTCGGCGCCACGGTCGACCGCGTGGTCGGGACGCTCGACCTCGAGCGGGCGCTGCAGGACGGCGAGGCGGTCCTCCAGCCCGGCCTGCTCGCCCGCGCCCACCGCGGGATCCTCTACGTCGACGAGGTCAACCTGCTCGGCGACCACCTGGTCGACGTGCTGCTGGACGCCGCGGCCCAGGGCGAGGCCGTCGTCGAGCGCGACAACGTCTCGGTCCGCCACCCCGCGCGGTTCCTGCTGGTCGGCACGATGAACCCCGAGGAGGGCGATCTGCGGCCGCAGCTGCTGGACCGCTTCGGCCTCTCGGTGACCGTCGCCGGATCGACCGATCCCCAGGTCCGGGCCGAGGTCGTGCGCCGCCGGCTCGCCTACGAGGCCGATCCGGCCGCGTTCGCCGAGCGGTTCCGGGACGCCGAGGCCGCCGTCGCCGCCACGATCGCCGCCGCCGTCGCGCTGCTGCCGCGGGTCACGCTCGGCGAGCGGATGCTGCGGCTGATCACCGGCGCCTGCGCCCGGCTGCACGTCGACGGCCTGCGCGCCGATCTGGTCGCGGCCCGCTGCGCGCGGGCGCTCGCCGCGCTCGACGGCCGCGACGAGGTCGCCGAGGAGGACGTCCGCGACGCGCTGCTGCTGACCCTCCCGCACCGGCGCCGCCGCGGGCCGCTCGACCCGCCGGGCCTGGAGCCCGAGGAGCTGGACGGCGCGCTCGACGACGCCCGCGAGGACGAGCCACCGGGCGCCGGTGGTGGCGAGCCGCGTGATGGCGACGGCGGCGAACCGGGCGGCGGCGGAGACGACGAGCCGGGCGACGGCGGCGACGGCCGCGGCGACGAGCCGGACGGCG
>NZ_AGUD01000136.1 GCF_000240225.1 Patulibacter medicamentivorans | reverse complement strand
CAGCGCGCAGCCGAACAAGTACCCCGCCTCGGGCGTCGCCGCGGCGGTCAGGGTGGCGGACGGCACGGGCACCGGCGCCAGGGGCCCGCTGTAGAGGGCGACCGCGCCGGGCGTTGCCCCACCGGCGATCGTGGCCAGGCCGCAGGCGCCGCCGGGGCGGCCGACGGCGATCGTCCCGCCGTCGCCGCTGACGGCGACGGCGCCGCCGCTGAAGCTGCCGGCCGCGCCCGCGATCGCGGTCCCGGCGCTGCTGTCGGCCCAGCCGCCGCCGCGCCGGTAGACGTAGGCCGCGCCCGCGTTCGCGCTCCGCGTCGGCGCGCCGACGACCGCGGTCGTCCCGTCGGCGGAGAGCGCGACCGCGCTGCCGAAGCCGTCGCCGGATTCGGGGGTCGGCGGCTGCAGCGTGGCTCGCTGCGTCCAGGCGTCGCCGGTGCGATCGAAGACGTAGGCCCGCGAGCTGGTCGGCGCGCCGACGACCAGCGTGGCCCCGTCCGCGGAGAGCGCGATCGCCGTGCCGAAGCCGGTCCCGGCCACCGAGACGGCTGGAAGGATCGTCGCCCGCTGCTCGTAGGCCGCCGTCGCCGGTCCCGCCAAGACCAGGCAGGCGACCGCCACGATCGTCGCGATCGCTCCGCCGGCTCGCTTCGTCGCCATCCCTGCACCACCCCCGGTTCGTACGCGGAGCCGTGACCGCGGCCCCGCTGGCGAAGGTAGCAGCCGCTCGCGGGGACGACGCCGGACGGTGGCCGGCGGGCGCCGGGTCCGCTAGCCGGTGGCCCGCCAGGCGACGGGCGGCTGCTCCGGCGCCACCAGCGTCCGCGTGCTGCCGTCCAGCTCGAGCAGCAGCACGCGGCCGCCGCCCGATCCGGTGGCGTAGCGGCCGGCCGCCCGCACGGCGTCGCTCTTGCGGACGTGGCGTGAACTGGGGTGCGCGGCTCCGCAGCGCCGCACCTCCCAGTACCCGTAGTCGTCGAACCGCACTCCGAAGTCAGCCACCGAGCGTCCCCTGAACGTCCGTCGCTTTTCGGCGGACGGTCTCATGCCGGTCGGACGGCTTCGCCGAGCGGCGCGGCGCCAGGGCGGCTCCGTCCCGCTCCGCGTCACGCCAGCGCCAGCAGCTGCGCCTCGCGCGCGGCCGACAGGGGCGCCGGACGGTGCTCGGCGCGCCAGTCGCCCAGCTCCCGCTCGCCGCCGTCGCGCAGCCAGGCGGCGACGTCGGCGATCGTCTCCGCCAGCGGCCGGCAGCGGAGCCCGGCCGCCTGGGCGCGCGCGGTCCCCATCCGCCAGGTGCCGGCCGCGGACTCCGGCATCCAGAGCGGCAGCTCGGCCCACGGCTCGACCCCGGCGCCGGCCAGCGCCGGCTCGTCGATCCAGCGCGGCCGGGCGTCGGAGCCGGTCGCCGCGATCGCCAGGTCGAGGACCTCGCCGAAGGTCGTCTGGCCGATCGGCGCGGTGCCGTTGAACGCCCCGGCCGTCCGCCGCTCCGCCAGCTCGACCATCCAGCCGGCCAGGTCGCGGGCGTCGATCAGCTGCAGCGACCGCCCGGGGTCGCCGGGCGCGGGCAGCGGGCCGCCGGCGGCGACCCGGCGGACCCACCACGGCAGCCGGAAGACGTTGTCGTGGGGGCCGACCAGCAACCCGGCGCGGACGCACGCCACCCGGCCCGGCATCGCGGCCTGGAGCGCCCGCTCGCCCGCCGCCTTCTGGGGACCGTAGCCGTCGTCGACGGTGGTCCAGGTCGGCGTGCCCTCGTCGACCGGCTCGTCCGGCCACGTCGGGTAGGCGTTGCCGGTCGAGACGAAGACGTAGTGGCCGACGTCGAGCTGCCCCGCGGCCTCGGCGTGCGCGGCCCGGTAGCAGGAGGTGTCGATCACGGCGTCCCAGGAGCGCCCCCGCAACGGCGTCAGATCGGCCCGGTCGCCACGCACGTGCTCGACCTCCGGGAACAGGCCCGCGCCGTGCAGGCCACGCGTGTAGAGCGTCGGCTCGTGCCCGCGGGCGAGCGCCGCGTCGGTCACGTGGCGCCCCAGGAAGACCGTGCCGCCGAGGATCAGGATCCGCATGATGCGCAACCTATCAGTTGCGCATTAGCTCCGGTCGATCGCGATCGGCGGCGCGGTGCCGGCCTATACTCGTCGCTCAAGGACGTCTATCGAGAGGGGTCTCCTTGCCCCACGTACGTCCGCTCCGGCCGCCCGGCACCACCGTGTCCCGAGGCGCCAGAACGCAGGTCCCCGCCGAGCGCGAGCGACGCACCACCGACGGCCGCGCCGCGGAGGGCGTGCGACTGCGTCGCGCACCCGACGGCACCGGCGACGGCGTGCTCGCCACGCAGCCGTTCGCCACCGGCGACACCGTGATGGTCGGCTTCCTGATCGGGGAGCTGACCGGCAACGACTCGCACGCGACCCAGGTCGGCCCGGACCGGTGGGCCCGCCATGGCGGCCTCGGGCCGAAGGTCAACCACTCCTGCGACCCCAACTGCGGGGTCCGCCTGAACGAGGGCCACGCGTTCGACTTCGTCGCCCGCCGCGCGATCGCCGCCGGCGGCGAGCTGACCTTCGACTACGCGATGCGCAACTTCACGATCGACCACTTCCCGGCGATCTGCCTCTGCGGCGCCGAGCGCTGCCGCGGCTCGGTGACCGGCTGGAAGGACCTGCCCGCCGCCCGCAAGGCGGACTACGGCGAGCTCGTCGCGCCGTACCTGCGGGCGATGGACGAGCGGTCCGCCGCGGTGGCGACGCCCGTCCCCTGAGCTGAGGAGTACCCCCTAGGGGTATAGGTGGTAGGGTCCGGCTCCCGATACCCCATGGGGGTATAAGTCCGTGGGGTCGGAGCCGGCCCCACCCAAGCTCGAGGAGCTTCCGATGCCACCGAACCCCAAGCGCTGGGCCGCCCTCTGGGTGATCGCCCTGGCGCAGTTCATGGTGATCATGGACACGTCGATCATCGGCGTGGCCCTGCCCGAGATCCAGGCCGATCTCGGCTTCGACCCCGAGAGCCTCTCGTGGGTCTTCAACGCCTACGTCGTCGCGCTCGGCGGCCTGCTGCTGCTCGGCGGCCGCCTGGCGGACCTGCTCGGCGCCCGCCGCGTCTTCCTGGCCGGCTGGGCCGTGCTGGCCGCCGGGTCCCTGGCCGCCGGCCTCGCCGGGTCGATCGGGGTCGAGATCGCGGCCCGCGCCGTCCAGGGAGCGGGCGCGGCGCTGATCGCCCCCGCGGCGCTGACGCTGCTGATGATGCTGTTCGGCAGCCAGCCGAAGGAGCTGATGAAGGCCTTCGCGATCTACGGCGCGGCGGCGCCCGCCGGCGGCACCGCGGGCGTCTTCCTCGGCGGCGTGATCACCGAGTGGCTCAGCTGGCCGTGGGTCTTCCTCGTCAACGTCCCGATCGCGCTCGCGGTGCTGGCGATCGCTCCCGGCCTGATGCCGGGCGGCGCCCGTCGCCGCGGCTCGATCGACCTGCTCGGCGCGCTGCTGGCGACGGCCGGCCTGGCGGCGACCGTCTTCGGCGTCGTCCGCGCTCCCGCCGAGGGCTGGGGGTCGGCGACGACGCTGCTGACGATCGGCGGCGGCCTCGTCGCCCTGGGGCTGTTCGTCGTCGTCCAGGCCCGGCGCCGCGAGCCGCTGATGCGCCTGGGCATCCTGCGGACGCCGAACCTCGCGGCCGCCAACCTGGCCCAGTTGCTGCTCGGGGCCGCGTGGGTCCCGATGTGGTACTTCCTCAACCTCTACCTGCAGCAGGTGCTCGGGCTCGGGGCGTTCGCCGGCGGCGCGGCGCTGCTGCCGATGACCGGGGCGATCATGCTGATGATGGTCGTGGTCGCGCCGCGGGTGATGGGGCGCTTCGGAGCGCGGACGTCGATCGTCGCCGGCCTGCTGGTGCTCGCCGGCGGTCTGCTGATCCTCTCGCTCGTGCGGGCGGACGGCTCGTTCGCCGTCGACGTCCTGCCGGCGTCGCTGCTCGCGGCGATCGGCATGGGGATCGCGTTCATCCCCTCGCTCGGGACCGCGATCCAGTCGGCGGCGCCGGAGGAGGGCGGGCTCGCCTCGGGGATCGTCAACACCAGCTACCAGGTCGGCTCGGCGCTCGGCCTGGCCGCGATGACCGCGCTCGCGTCCGCCCAGGGCGCCGGCCGGCTCGGCGATCCCGCGGCGCTCAGCGACGGCTTCTCCGCGGCCTTCCTCGGCGCGGCCGGGATCGCGGTGGCCGGGGCGCTGCTGGCGGCGGCGCTGCTGCGGAGCGGTGCGCCGAGCTCGTCGCCGGCGGGCGACGGCGAGCCCTCGACGGCGGGCTGATCGCCGGTGGTCGCGCGGCGCGGGGTGGCGCTGCGCGACGGCCGGGTCGGGTCAGTAGCCGTCGCCCGCGTCGCGCTCGACGTAGCGGCGCCCGAAGTCGCGTCCGGGGCAGCCGCCCCGGCGGTCCTTGCGGTGGAACGGCAGCCGGACGATCACCTGGGCCTGGTTGTTCTCCTCGTCGGACTCGAGGATCGCGTTCCCGGGGTCGGCGATGTGGACGTAGGCGAAGCAGCCGCGCAGGCCGCTGACGTCGATCCACTGCTCGGGGTAGTCGGGCGGGTAGACGTCCGACCAGCCCGGCGAGGTGCCGAGCGTCGCCCGGCGTCGCTTGCGGTCGGTGCTGCACGCCGGGTAGACCGCGCGCCGCGGCGAGCGGGCCAGGTGCGGCTCGGTCCGCTCCAGGTCGCGCAGGCAGTAGGCGACCTTCGGGCCGACCCGGACCCGCTCGGCGCGCTCGCCCTGGGCGTCGAGCGTCCACAGCTCGAACCGCGCCGCGTCGTGGAACTTCCACCAACGGCGGTCCAGATGCGCCTTCTTGAACTGCAGCCGTCCGCCGTTGTCGAGCTTCAGGTGGCCGCCGCCGACCCGGTCGACGTACTGGCGCGCGGCCATCCAGCCCGATCGCGTCCGCCGCCCGCGCAGCTCGGCCGGACCGGCGCCGACGCTGTCGATCGAGTTCCCGGCCCGCAGCAGCGTCCGCCCGCGACGAGCGCGCCGATCGACCCGGATCCCGAACGGCCGGCTCATCATCAGGTCGGGGCAGCGGAGCGTGGCCGCCTCGGGCCCGAGGCAGGGGTTGACGGTCGCCGTGGCGGCGGCTGGCGCGGGCCGCGCGGCTGGCTCGCCGGCGACGATCGCGACCCCGGCGGCCCCGGGAACGACGATCGCCGCGAGCGCCACCCCAGCCACCCGCCGGATCTGGAGCTTCGACACGGCGCGGACCCTAGATGATCGACGGCCGCGACCAGACTCACGACACCGGCGCGGCGATCACCTCGATCGCCCGCCGCAGGCCGGCGACCCGCGCCGCCAG
>NZ_AGUD01000137.1 GCF_000240225.1 Patulibacter medicamentivorans | reverse complement strand
CGGGGCCGGCGCCGCCTTCGGCGGCCGCGATCGGCGCCGGCCGCGCGGGCCGGGCCCGGCCGGCTCGGTGCCGGGCGCGGGCTCGACGTACGGGGTCCCGCGGGCGATGTTCAGCAGGATCCCGACGCCGGCGAGCAGCACCACGAGGTTCGTCGAGCCGTAGGAGATGAACGGCAGCGGCACGCCGGTCAGCGGGAAGATCCCGAGCACGACCCAGACGTTCAGCATCGCCTGGCAGACGATCACCGCGGTGATCCCGATCGCCAGCAGCTTCTGGTACGTCCCCTTGGTGCGGTCGGCGATCCGCAGGCCCAGGTAGGCGACGGCGCCGTAGAGGAACAGCAGCATCAGCACGCCGACCGCCCCCAGCTCCTCGCCGACGACGGCGAGGATGAAGTCGGTGTGGGCTTCGGGCAGCCACTCGGCCTTCTGGACCGAGTTGCCGAGGCCGTTGCCGAAGAGCCCGCCGGAGCCGATCGCGATCTGGCCCTGGGTCGCCTGGTAGCCGGTGCCGGCCGCGTCCGACCACGGCGAGAGGAAGTTCGTCAGCCGCGCCATCCGGTAGGGCTGCATCAGCACCAGCACCAGCAGGCCGGCGCCGGCGATCCCGGCCAGCGGCAGGAAGAACCGCAGCGGCATCCCGTAGGCCACCATCACGCAGAGGCTGGCGCCGGCGATCACGATCGCCGTGCCGAGGTCGCGCTGGAGCCCGGCGACGATCATCACGAAGACGCCGAGCACCGCCAGGTACGGCAGCGCGTCGCGGAACTCGACCATCGGCCGCTTGCGCTGCGACAGCGTCAGGGCCAGGAAGGCGACGACCGAGAACTTCGCCAGCTCCGAGGGCTGGAAGCCGATCGCCCCCGTCCCCAGCCAGCGGTAGGCGCCGTTGACCTGGCGGCCGATGCCCGGCACGACGACGGCCATGCAGAGGACCAGCGCGATCCCGAGCATCGGCAGCGTCAGCCGCCGGACGGTCGCGACGCCGCCGCGCGCGGCCAGCGCGAGGACCACGAAGCCGATCGCGCCGAACATCACGTAGCGGATCAGGAAGCTGGTTCCGTCGCCGCCGCCCTGGAGGATCTGCTCGGAGCTCGAGGCGCTGTAGACCCAGATCGCTCCGAGCACGACCAGCACCAGCACCACGCTGAGCAGGCGCTCGTACTCGCGGCGGAGTTCGGGGGCACGGCGAAGCGGCGGCATCGGCTGCACGTTCGCCGCCCGGGATATGAACCCTCTAAGGGCTGGCGGGAAAGGACCGCTGCTACTTCATGCTCTGCACGTAGAGCGTGAAGCCGATCGCCGAGCAGGCGATCGCGATGATCCAGAAGCGAAGGATGATCTTCGTCTCCGACCACGCCTTCATCTCGAAGTGGTGGTGCAGCGGCGCCATCAGGAAGACGCGCTTGCGGAAGGTCTTGAACGAGAAGACCTGGACGATCACCGACAGCGCCTCGACGACGAAGATGCCGCCGATGATCAACAGCAGCTCCTCGGTCTTGGTCATGATCGCCAGGCCGGCGACCAGGCCGCCGAGCCCGAGCGATCCGGTGTCACCCATGAAGACCGTCGCCGGGTGGGCGTTGTACCAGAGGAATCCGACGCAGCCCCCGGTCGCGCAGGCGGCCAGCAGCGCCAGGTCGGTCGCGCCGGTCGCCCGGTAGGTGATCCCGATGTAGGCGGTGAAGACGATCGCCGAGACCCCGGCCGCGAGCCCGTCGAGCCCGTCGGTCAGGTTGACCGCGTTGGAGATGAACGCGACCACCAGGTAGATCCAGACCGGGTACAGCGGCCCGAGGTCGATCGTGACGTCGAGCGAGCGCAGCCTGACGGTCGGCTGGAGCCCGGCCTGCTCGGTCGCGATGTACCAGAGCAGCAGCGAGATCGCGACCATCGAGACGAGCTTCGCCTTGCCGCTGAGCCCCAGCGACCGCTTGCGGATCACCTTGGTCCAGTCGTCGACGAAGCCGACCGCGGCCAGGCCGACCCCGGCGGCGAAGACGCCCACCGCCCGCCAGTCGTAGTCGTTCAGGATCAGGAACGGGACCGAGATCGAGATGAAGATGATCAGCCCGCCCATCGTCGGCGTGCCGGCCTTCGTCTTGTGCCCCTCGGGGCCCTCCTCGCGGATGTACTGCCCGAACGACCGCTCGCGCAGCCACTCGATGAAGCGCGGCGCCAGGAAGACGCAGATGAGCATCGCGGCGGTGCCGCCGATCAGGATCTCGCCCACGACTCAGGCCTCCCCGGGATCGGCGAGATCGCCGTCGGCGAGGGCGTCGGCGACGCGTTCGAGGCCGATCCCGCGGGACGCCTTCAGCAGCACGGTGTCCCCCGGCTCGAGGATCCGCGGGACCAGCGCCGCGGCGGCCGCGGCGTCGGGCACCCAGTGGACGGCGCCCGCGAACCCGGTCCCGGTGTGACGGCTGAGCTCGCCGACCGCGACCAGCACCTCGACCCCCGCGTCGCGGGCGTGGGCGCCGATCTCGGCGTGGTAGCGGCGCTCGTCGGGTCCCAGCTCGAGCATGTCCCCGAGCACGGCGACCCGTCGTCCCGAGGCCGAGGCGGCCAGGTCGTCCAGCGCGGCGGTGACCGACATCGGGTTGGCGTTGTAGCAGTCCACGACGACGACCACGTCCCCGGCGAGGTGCAGCCGCTGGCCGCGCATCGCCGAGATCCGGGGGGCGATCGTACTCGCCGGCTCGATCCCGACCGCCCGCGCCGCCGCGACCGCGGCCGGCAGGTTGCGCAGCACCGTCGGCGAGACCTCGCCGTCGAGCGTCAGCGACGGCCAGCCCGGCTCGCCCTCGGCGACGTCGGCGCCCGATCCGGGGCCGCCGAAGGTGACGATCCCGATCCCGTGCGGGCGGTGGCCCTCGAGCCGCCGCTCGCCGACCGGCAGGA
Organism: Patulibacter medicamentivorans; assembly: GCF_000240225.1. Lineage (GTDB taxonomy): Bacteria > Actinomycetota > Thermoleophilia > Solirubrobacterales > Solirubrobacteraceae > Patulibacter > Patulibacter medicamentivorans. Next base: position 4,202 of record NZ_AGUD01000137.1, on the reverse strand, counting down.
TCGCCGTGCCGCCCGGGACCAGGCCGTGCAGCAGCTCGGCCTTGGCGTCGGCGATCGCCTGCAGCGAGCCGAGCAGCTCGACGTGGACCGGGGCGACGTTGGTGATGACGCCGATGTCGGGCTCCGCGATCCGGGCCAGCTCGGCGATCTGCCCCGGCCCGCGCATCGCCATCTCGAGCACCAGCACCTCGGTCCCGGCGGGTGCGCCGAGGACGGTCAGCGGCAGCCCGATCTCGGTGTTGAGGTTGGCCTCGGTCGCCACCGTCCGCCGGTGCGGGGCGAGGATCGCCGTCAGCAGGTCCTTGGTCGAGGTCTTGCCGACCGAGCCGGTGATCCCGACCACCGTCGCCCCCAGCTCGCGGCGCCAGGCGCGGGCCAGGGCGCCGAGCGCGGCGGCGGGATCCTCGTGCAGCAGGATCGCCCCGGACCCGCTGGCGGCGGCGGCCTCGGCGTGCTCGGGACGCACCAGGACGCCCCACGCGCCGGCGGCGAGGGCGTCGACGCCGAAGCGGCCGCCGTCGACCCGCTCGCCGGGGATGCCGAAGAACAGGTCGCCGGGCCCGACCTGACCGGCACGCGAGTCGATCACGACCCGCGCCGGGCCGGAGCCGACGCCGCCGGGGGCGCCGCCGTCGGTCAGCGCGGCCCCGGCGGGGTCGCGATAGAGCTCGGCGCCGGTCGCCTCGGCGATCCACTGGGCGTCGTGATCACGCACGGGAGGCCTCCGTCGTCGGGTCGCTGGTCCAGCCGGCGCCGGCCAGCGCCTCGCGGGCGACGGCGACATCGTCGAAGGGGATCGTGCGGTCGGCGAAGGTCTGCCCGTGCTCGTGGCCCTTGCCCGCGACCAGGACCACGTCGCCGGGCGCGGCGAGCGCGATCGCCCGCTCGATCGCGGCGTGGCGATCCTCGATCCGCTCGACGGTCGCGCGGGCGTCCGCCATCCCCGCCAGCACCTCGTCGAGGATCGCCGCCGGATCCTCGCTGCGCGGGTTGTCCGAGGTCGCGATCGCCACGTCGGCGTCGCGCGCGGCGATCGCGCCCATCAGCGGCCGCTTGCCGCGGTCGCGGTCGCCGCCGCAGCCGAAGACGCAGAGGACGCGCCCGTGGCCGGCCTCGCGGACCACGCCACGGGCGGCGGCCAGCACGTTCTCCAGCGAGTCGGGCGTGTGGGCGTAGTCGACCAGGACCGCGAACGGCTGGCCGCCGTCGACCGGCTCCAGGCGCCCGGGAACGCGGCCCGCGCGGGCCAGCGCGGCCGCGGCGACCTCGGCGTCGACCCCCAGCTCGCGGGCGACGACGTAGGCCTGGAGCGCGTTGCGGACGTTGAAGCGCCCGGTCAGCGGCGTGCTCAGGCGCCGGCCCTCGACCGTGAAACGGCTGCCGCGCAGGTCGGAGGCGATCTCGGTCGCCCGGATCCGCGCGTCCGGCGCGTCGAGCGCGACGGTGATCGCGTCGGGGTGCTGCCGTGCCAGCCGCCGGCCGTAGGGGTCGTCGACGTCGACGACCTTCGGGACCCCGGGGGCCGCGGCGAACAGCCGCGCCTTGGCGGCGAAGTAGTCCTCCATGTCGGCGTGGAAGTCCAGGTGGTCCTGGGTCAGGTTGGTGAAGACCGCGGCCGCCCAGTGGATCGCGTCGGCGCGCCCGAGCGCCAGCGCGTGCGAGGAGACCTCGATCACGCAGGCCGTGTCGCCGCCGTCGAGCATCTCGGCGAAGGTCCGCTGCAGGTCGATCGCCTCGGGCGTGGTGCGGCCGGCGTCGCGCTCGACGCCGCCGACGACCTGGGTGACCGTGCCCAGGATCCCGGTCCGCCTTCCCCCCGCCTCCAGCAGCTGCCGGATCAGGAAGGCGGTCGTCGTCTTGCCGTTGGTGCCGGTGACCCCGACCGTGGCCAGGCGGGCGGTCGGATCGCCCGCGAGGCGCGCCGCCGCCGGGGCCATCGCGGCTCGCACGTCGTCGACGAGGATCTCGGGGACGCCGCTGCCCAGCGGGTGGTCGACGACCAGCGCGGCCGCTCCCGCCGCGACCGCCGCGTCGGCGAAGTCGTGGCCGTCGCGGGTGAACCCGCGGACGCAGAAGAACACCGTCCCGGCGCTCACGCGGCGGTCGTCGTAGGCGAGCGCGGAGACCGGCGTGTCCGCGGCCTCGCGCGGCGCCTGGTCGAACAGGTCTCCGAGCCTCATCTGTCCCGGGAGCCTAGATGGTCGGGGTGGCGGCACGGCGGCTCCGCGGGCCGTTGGCGATCGCCGTCGCGCGCGCGACGATCGCCGAGCGGTGCCGCCATCGTCGCTCTCCCACGGTGATCGCGTGCCCTCGTCGGGACGCAGTACACGCGGACTACTTCGGCGGGATCTTCAGGTACTGGAGGGCGAACTTCGCGATGTCGCCGAACGCCGGGCCGGCGACCGTCGCGCCGTAGCCGCCGCCCGCGGGCTCGTCGGCCACGACGACGATCACGAGCTTCGGGTTGTTGGCCGGGGCGAAGCCGGCGATCGACGCCACGTTGCGGTTCTCGACGTACTCGCCGAGCTTGGTGTCGAAGACGTTCGACGTGCCCGTCTTGCCCGCCAGCTGGTACCCGGGGACCTTGACCGCCGAGGCGGTGCCGCCGGCCTCGAAGACGCCGGCCAGCATCCCGCGCAGCTGCTGCGCGACGTCCGGCCGCAGGACCCGCTTGCCGGCCGGCCGGGCGACCCGCTGGCCGCCGATCGTCCGCACCAGGCTCGGGTGCCGCAGCATGCCGCCGTTGGCGATCGTCGCGTAGAGGTTGGCGATCTGCATCGGCGTCACGAGCTGGCCCTGGCCGATCGGCAGGTTGCCCATCGTCGAGCCCGAGTAGTTCTCGAGCTTCGGCAGCAGGCCCTGCTCCTCGCCGGGCCAGCCGAGGCCGGTCGTCGAGCCGAAGCCGAGCTTCCGCATCCAGCCGTCGAAGCGCTTGGATCCGAGCTTCTGGCCGATCTGGATCGTGCCGACGTTCGAGGACTGGGCCAGGATCTGCCCCGGCGTCATGACCTCGGTGCCGTGGCCGTGGGAGTCCTTGATCACCCGGTCGGCGACCTGGATCGAGTACGGGACCGTGAACTGGCTGGTCGGCGTGACCGTGTGGTCCTGCAGCGCGCCGCCGACCGCGACCGCCTTGAAGGTCGATCCCGGCTCGTAGGTGAAGCCGGTCGCCGAGTTGGCCTTGGCCCACTCGGGCGACTCCCCCGGCTGGTTGGGGTCGACGCGCGGCCAGTTGGCCATCGACAGGATCTCGCCGTCGGGCCGCATCACGATCGCCGTCGCCTTCTTGGGCCGATAGGTCTGGCCCAGCTGCTGGAGGGCCTCCTCGGCGACCGCCTGGATCCGGGTGTCGAGGGTCAGGCTGACGTTCTTGCCCGGGACCATCTTGCGCTCGGTCACGGTCCGCAGCGGGCTGCCGGTCTGCGAGCGGGTCTCCAGCTCCTTGCCGTTGGTGCCGCGCAGCGACTTGTCGTAGCCGATCTCGAGCCCGGCGAGCGCCTTGTCGTCGTCGCCGTAGGCGCCGAGCAGCTGGCCGGCCAGGGCGCCGCCGGGGTAGATCCGGCGGTTGCGCGGCTCGAAGGTCAGGGCGGCCAGGCTGACGTTCATCTTCAGCGCGCGGTCGCGGAGCGCCTGGACCTTGCGGTCGGGGACGCTGCGGGCCAGCCGCACGTAGCCGGCGTTCGCGGTCAGCTTCTTCAGCACCTCGTCCTCGGGCAGGTCGAGCTCGCTGGCGACCAGGTCGGCCAGCTGCTGCGGGCGCTGCGCCGGCTTCAGGGTCAGTTGCTCGGTCACGACCCGGGGGCTGACCGCGACGTCGTCGGCGGGCTCGCTGACGGCGAGCGGGGCGCCGTAGCGGTCCTGGATCTCCCCGCGGGCGGCGAGGATCTCGCGCGGGGTGTTCTGCTGGCCGCGGGCGGCGGCGGTCAGCGTGTCGGCTTTGGCCAGTGCGAACCAGACCGAGCGGCCTCCGGCGACGACCAGGAGGAACATGGCGATCGAGAACAGCACGCGCAGGCGGCGGTCGGCGTACATGCTCCGTGCGTTCGCCGCCGGTCGGGCCGCTCCTTCCGCGCTCGCCGGATCGACGAGCGCGGTCGTGCCAGCCGGCGGCGGCCCCAGGGCGTGCCGCCGCGCGAGCCGATCGGCAGGCCGCGGGCGCCGCGCTCGGCCGTGGCGGCGCGAGCGCTAGGGCGTGCCGGAGG
>NZ_AGUD01000138.1 GCF_000240225.1 Patulibacter medicamentivorans | reverse complement strand
GACCGCCGCCTGCCCGCTCCTCAGCGCCCGCCGGCCACGGCCGCGCCCTCGTGGGCCAGCAGCCGCCGCTTGACGCCGAGGCCCCAGCGGTAGCCGCCCAGCGAGCCGTCGCCACGCAGGACCCGGTGACAGGGGACGAACGGGGCCGCCGCGTTGCTGCTGCAGGCCAGGCCGGCGACGCGCGGGGCCCGCGGGCGGCCGGCCTCGGCGGCCAGCGCCGCGTAGGTCCGGGTCTCCCCCGCCGGCACCGCCCGCAGGAACCGCCGCAGGATCGCGACCGGCCGCTCCGGATCGGGATCCTGGGCCACCCGCACGGTGTCGAGCGCGGCCAGGTCGCCGTCCGCGTACTCCGCCACCGCCCGCAGCGCGACGCCGGTCGGGGCGCCGGAGGCGAGCGCCGCGTCGCCCTCGACGTCGACGACCGTCACGGCGCCCGCCGCCGCGCCGAGACGCTGCAGGAGCGCGTCGCGATCGTCGGTGAAGCCGCTCGCGTGGACGGCGCCGGCGGCGTCGACGAGCACCGCGACCGGCCCCAGGGCGGTCGCGATCCGGGCGTGGAAGAGCCGGCTCACGCCGCCTTCCCGCGCGATGCCCGCCGCGGCTCCGGAGCCGCCGACCAGACGTGCTGGGCCGCGTAGGCGCGCCACGGCGACCACGAGGCCGCCCGCGCGGCGAGCGCTCGCGGGTCGGCCGGCATCGCCAGCGCGGCGGCGCCCTGGACGATGCCGAGGTCGGTCAGCGGGATGCTGTCGGGATCGCCGAGGGCGCGCGCGGCCACGTAGTCGACCGTCCACGGCCCGATCCCCGGCAGCGCCAGCAGCTGCTCGCGCACGCGCTCCCGCTCGTCGCCGCCGTCGAGATCGAGGTCGCCGCCGGCGACCGCGGCGGCCAGCGCCCGCACCGCCCGCGCACGTGCCCGCGGCATCGGCAGCCGCTCGTCGGGCAGCTCGGCGATCACCGCCGGCGCGGGGAAGAGGCGGCTCGCCGCGTCGTCGCCGGCGGCGAGCTCGCCGACCGCGACGCCGTGCTCGGCCACCAGCCGGCCGACGATCGTCCGCGCCCCGGCGACCGAGACCTGCTGGCCGACGACCGTCCGCAGCGCCAGCTCGAAGCCGTCGACGGTCTGCGGCAGCCGTCTGCCCGGAGTCGCGGCGACCAGCGGCGCCAGGACCGGGTCGGCGGCCAGGTGGCCGTCGACGGCGACCGGGTCGGCGTCGAGGTCGAGCAGCCGCCGGCAGCGGGCGACGGCGGCGGCGAGGTCGCGGAGGTCGGCCAGCCGCAGCGTGCAGAGGACCGCCGCGCCGTCGTCGCGGAGGGCGCAGACGCCGGGACCGCGCGGCAGCGCCAGCGTCCGCTCGAGGACGTCGCCGTGGCGCCGCTCCAGCCCGGGGACCGCCCGCCGCTCGAAGAACCCCAGCAGCGCGTCCCAGGCGAACGGCTCGCGGCGGCCGAGTCGCACCGTCACCGTCCCCGGCAGCGCGTCGCCGGCCCCGGCGCGACGGCGCAGCTCGGTCGGCGTGCGCCCGAAGACGTCGCGGATCGTGTCGTTGAACTGCCGCAGGCTGCCGAACCCGGACGCGAAGGCGATGTCGGTGAACGGCATCGCCGTCGACTCGATCAGCAGCCCCGCGGTCCGGGCCCGCTGCGACCTGGCGAGCGCCAGCGGTCCCGCCCCGAGCTCGTCGACGAGCAGCCGGTTGAGGTGGCGCTCGGAGTAGCCGAGCCGTGCCGCGAGGCCGCCGACGCCCTCGCGGTCGACGACGCCGTCGCCGATCAGGCGCATCGCGCGGCCGGCGACGTCGGCCCGCACGTCCCACTCCGGCGATCCCGGGCTGGCCTCGGGACGGCAGCGCAGGCAGGCGCGGAATCCGGCCTGCTGAGCGGCGGCCGCGGTCGGGTAGAAGCTGACGTTGACACGACGCGGAGTGACGGCCGGGCACGAGGGCCGGCAGTAGATGCCGGTCGTCGAGACCGCGGTCACGAAGCGGCCGTCGAACCGCCGGTCGCGGCTGTGGACGGCGGCGTAGCGCTGCTCGAAGTCCTGGTCGTCGATGGTCGCCACGCCGTGCATCGAGCACCGATGGTGCCACGCCGCGCCGCCCTGGACCGGCGGGAATCGGACGTCCACGCCCGGCCGCCGCCCGGGCCACGCGCCGACGGCGGAGCTAGGGTTGGCGCGGTGAGCACCCCGCGCCCGGAGCCCGGTCGGCCCCGCACCCGCCGCACGCAGGAGGAGCGCCGCGCCACCACGCAGGCGGCGCTGCTCGACGCCACGATCGACTGCCTCGTCGACTACGGCTACACGGGGACGACGACCACCAAGATCGTCGAGCGGGCCGGCGTCTCGCGCGGGGCCCAGGTCCACCACTTCCCGACCAAGGCGTCACTGGTGGCCGAGGCGGTCCGTCACCTGGCCCGCCGGCGGACGGCCGAGGCGGTCCAGGAGCTCGCCTCGATCGGCAGCGCGCCCGACCCCTTCGACGCGATCCTCGACGTGCTCTGGGAGAGCCACCAGGGGCCGCTCTTCAAGGCGGTGCTCGAGCTGTGGGTCGCCGGCCGCACCGATCCCGGGTTGCTCGAGCACATCACCGAGGTCGAGAAGGCCGTCAACGAGTCGCTGTTCGAGGCCGTCGCCGAGCTGCTGGGCGACGACGGGGCGCCGCTGGGCGAGCTGGTCTACGACCTCAACGTCGCGATGTCGGCGATCCGCGGCCTGGCCCTGATCAACGAGGCGACGGCGATCAGCGGCGAGGCCGCCGAGCGTCGCTGGGTCCACACGCGCGAGCGGCTGCGGCGGATGGCCGGGCCGGAGCTGCAGGCCCAGATCACCCGCTTCGGCGGCTGAGCGCCCTCTCGGGGTCGCCCGCGGGCCGGTCGCTCTCGGCCACTTGCAAAACAGACCGTCCCGTCGGTATCTTTCCAGGGACCGCGACGGCGGGCCGGCGGCCCACCGGGACGGCGTCGCCGGGGAGACGACGCCGCCCCGGTGGGCCGCTCGCCGTGCGCCGCCCTTCGACGTCCCTTCACCGGCGTTGGGGAAGCCCTTCGGCGGCGTTGGGAAAGGTCTTCGGCGCCGTTGGGGGACCGGTCAGCCGCGCGCGACAGGGTGGGATCCATGCCGCGTCCCTCCCGCTCCCTGATCGTCCTCTGCAGCGCCGCCGTGGCCGGCGGCACCGGCGGCGCGGTGCTCGTCGGCGCGATCGCGCCGGGCGGCCACACGACCACCGTCACCCAGGCCGCGGCCGCGGCGGCCGACAGCCGGCCGGTGGCCGACACCAGCGGCGGCGCGCTCTCGGCTCGCCAGATCTACCAGCGCAGCAAGGACGCGATCGCCTACGTCACCGCCGCCTCCTCGCGCGGCGGCGGCTCGGCGGGCACCGCGACCGGGTCGGGCTTCGTGATCTCGGCCGACGGCTACGTCGTCACCAACGAGCACGTGATCGACGGCGCCGACGAGGTCACCGTCAAGATCGGCGATCGCAAGGAGGCCACCGCGAAGGTCGTCGGCGTCGACGCCTCGACCGACATCGCGCTGCTGAAGGTCGACACCGGCGGCGCCCAGCTGCCGACCCTCGCCCTCGGCGACTCGACCACGATCCAGGTCGGCGACCCGACCTACGCGATCGGCAATCCCTACGGGCTCGACCGGACCCTGACCACCGGCGTGATCTCGGCCCTGCACCGCAGCATCCAGTCGCCCAACGGCTACGCGATCAACGACGTGCTGCAGACCGACGCCGCGCTCAACCCCGGCAACTCGGGCGGCCCGCTGCTGGACTCGCAGGGGCGAGTCGTCGGCGTCAACTCGCAGATCGCGACCAGCTCGAGCGGCTCCGGCGGCGAAGGCGGCAACACCGGCGTCGGCTTCGCGGTCCCGTCGTCGACCGTCGCGCGGGTCGTCGAGCAGCTGCGCGCCAGCGGCAAGGCGACCCACGCCTACCTGGGGGTCAGCACCGCCGACGGCCAGGGCGGTTCCTCGACGGCCGGCGCCACGCTGGCCGCCGTCCCCTCCGGCGGGCCCGCGGCCGACGGCGGCCTGCGCCGCGGCGACGTCGTGACCGCGATCGACGACGCGAAGGTCGGCGACGCCGCGTCGCTGGGCACCGCCGTCGACGCCCACCGGCCCGGCGATCGGGTGACCGTCCACTACCGGCGCGACGGCGACGAGCGGACCGCCAAGGTCACGCTCGCCGAGCGGCCTGCCGGGACGACCCAGGGCGCGACCCAGCAGGGCAGCGGCGGTCAGCCGGGCGACGGCTCGGGCGGCTCGGGAAGCGGCCTGCCCTACGGCCTCGTTCCCTGATCTCCGGCGGCGCTCAGGCCCCGGCGCGACGTGACGCCGCGGCCAGCGCCGCGCGCGTCTCGTTCGCCAGCTCGGCGACCAGCGCGGCCGCCGGCCGCTCGCGAGCCAGGGCGTAGGCCTGCCCCGCCCACAGGTTCACGGCGTCGGCGTCGCCGCCCGCGCGTGCGGCGGCCCGCAGCGGCGCGCTGACGTGGTGGATCTCGGGGTAGGCCACC
>NZ_AGUD01000139.1 GCF_000240225.1 Patulibacter medicamentivorans | reverse complement strand
CGGGGGCCGGGGGCGAGGCCGCCAGCGGCGCCGGGACGTCGACCGGGCCGCCACCGCCGCCCTGCTCGAGCCGCGCGATCCGGGCGGCCAGCGCCTTCGCCTGCGGGTCGATCTGGGGCAGCGCGGCGCGGACCAGCAGCAGCTCCAGCTGGGTCCGGGGGTCAGCGCCGTCGCGGACCGCCGCGAGCGCCGCGGCGACCAGGTCGAGGACCCGGATCACCGTCGCGCCCGGCAGCTGCTGCGCCTGCTCGACGGTCCGGCGATCGCGATCGGGGCTGATCCGCAACTCGCCGGGCAGCTCGCCCGTCATCCGCACCAGCAGCAGCGCGCGGGCGTGCCCCTCGAGGTCGCGCGTGACCTGGGTCAGGTCGCGGCCCTGGCCCGAGAGCTCGGCGGCGACCGCGATCGCCGCCGCCGCATCGCCGGCCGCGATCGCGTCCATCGCGCGGAACAGCAGCTCGGCGTCCGCGACCCCGAGCACCGAGAGCACGTCGTCGGTGGTGATCTGCTCGCCGGCGTAGGTGACCAGCTGCTCGAGCGTGCCGAGCGCGTCGCGGAACGAGCCGGTCGCGTGACGCGCGACGAGCGAGACCGCCTCGGCGTCGACGGCGATCTGCTCCTTCTCGGCGACGCGCGCGAGCACCCGCGCCAGCTGCTCGGGCGTCGGACGGTGGAAGTCGAACCGGTGGCAGCGGTCGACGACCGTCGGCAGGACCTTGTTCGCCTCGGTCGTCGCCAGCACGAAGATCGTCCGCGGCGGCGGCTCCTCGAGCGTCTTGAGGAACGCGTTCCAGGCCTGGGACGAGAGCATGTGCGCCTCGTCCAGGATGTAGACCTTGCTGCGGCCGCCGACCGGGGCGAAGGCGACGGCGTCGCGCAGGTCGCGGATGTCGTCGACCGAGTTGTTCGACGCCGCGTCCATCTCGACCACGTCGATCGAGGTCGCCTCGGCGATCGAGCGGCAGGCCTCGCACTTCCCGCACGGCTCGGTCGTCGGACCGACCCGGCGCTGCTCCGGCGGCAGGTCCGGATCGCCCTGGCAGTTCAGGCAGGCGGCGAGGATCTTCGCCATCGACGTCTTGCCCGTCCCGCGCGACCCGACGAACAGGTAGGCGTGATGGACCTTCCCCTGCTCGATCGCGTTGCGCAGGGTCCGGACGACGTGCTCCTGGCCGACGACGTCGTCGAACGTGCGCGGCCGGTGACGGCGATAGAGCGAAGGTGCGGACACCGGAGTCGAGTCTACGTGGGGCGGCCGGCGGAGGTTGCCGGGCGGGCCGGCGCGCGGCCCCGCCGGTCGCGTTCTCGCCGCGATCGGCCGCGCGAGACCGCACGGCAACGGCCCAGCGACGCTCGGTCGCGGTCTCGCCGCACAGGCGCGCCCGAGACGGCGATCCGCCGACCGGAGCCGGCCGCCTGCGCGCTAGCCGCCCAGCTCCTCCTGCAGCCGCCGGAAGGCGGCGCGCAGGCGCGAGACCTCGGACTCGAGGGCGTCGACGCGACCGCGGAGCGCGGCGATCTCGGCCTGGGCCGCGGGCGGCAGCGCGGCCGGAGCGGCCGCAGTCCCGGCCGGCCCGCCGCCGGCGATCGGG
>NZ_AGUD01000140.1 GCF_000240225.1 Patulibacter medicamentivorans | reverse complement strand
CCACGCCCGCCGCCGCCACGCCCGCGCCCGCCCGCGCGGCGGCCTCCCGCACGGTCAGCCCGCTGGTCCGCTCCGGGCTCGTCGAGCTGGCGGCGGGCGCGCTGTCGGGCTGGGTCTTCACGCTCTGCCGGACGCGGCCGGAGACCGCCAGGCGGCTGGGGATCCGCAGCCCCGCCCGGATCCGCCAGTGGCACCTGGACCTGGCCGCGCTCGGCACGGCGAGCGTCGCCTGCGGGCTCGCGGTGCCCGATCCGCCGCCGCTGGCGGGGCGGGCGCTGCGGCTCGGCGCCTGGACCAACGCGATGGCGTTCCTGCCGCTGGCCTTCCGGCCCGACCTCGATCGTCACCCGGTCTTCCTGGCCGCGGTCACCGCGTCGTTCGCGAGCACGACGATCGGCTTCTGTGGCCTCGCGGCCGGCACGCGCTCGGCCGGCGGCGACGGCTGAGCGCGGGCGCGGGCGCTCAGCCGCCGAGCGCCCGCCGCAGGTCGCTGCCGGGCAGCACCGGCACCAGCAGCCGCGACGCGGCGACGTCGACGGTGTTGAGCGCCGGCAGCATCGGCAGCGAGGCGATCGAGGTCCCGAGGATGTGCAGCCGCAGCCGGTGGCCGGCCTTGAAGCGGTTGCCGATCGGCCACAGCTCGACGCGGTAGACCCGCTCCTGCCCGGCGGCTGCCGGCTTGCGCTGGTCGTAGCGCCCGTAGGGCTGGACGATCGTGCCGTGCGCGTCCTTCAGCGACTTCGCCTCGTCGACCTCGGGGAAGTCCGTGTTGAGGCGGCCGGACGCGACCGGGTGGGCCTTGCCGTCCGGCCCGACGTCGGAGACGACGACCCAGATCCCGGTGCTCGGCATGCTGCTGGACAGGCGCACCTCGAGCGTCGCCGGCCCGGCCGAGAGCACCGGCTCGCTGAGCGGGCGGGTCGTGTACGAGAGGCCGAACGGCTCGGCCAGCGTCATGTCGCTGAGCAGCGGCAGCTGGCGGGTCAGGTCGTTGAGCCCGGCGGCGCCGACGATCGCGGCGTTCGGCGGGTCGCTGGCGGTGAACAGCGACGGCAGCGCGATGAACGACTGGCGGGTGGCCTGGCGCCGCGCGCCGACCGTCAGCGATCCGTCGTTGGCGCTGTGCCCGCCGCCGGCGGGCGCGGCGTCCAGCGCCAGCGACTCCCAGCGGGTGCCCGGCACCGGCCAGTCGCTGGCGTCGGTCTGCACGAAGCGGCCGTCGAGCAGCTTCTCGCGATCGCCGTCCGCGAGCCAGAGCTTGACCCGCGGCTCGCGCTCGATCCCGTTGTCGACCCCGGTCACGAAGTGCTCGAACCACCTGCGGGCGTCGCCGGCGCCGCCGTCGGTGCCCTTCGGCGCGCCGTCGTGGGCTCCGACCACGATCAGGTGGGCGCCGTCGCCGCGCAGCTCCTGGAAGGCCTGGAAGGCGCCCCGCGACTCGACGTCGAAGAAGCCGTCGATCATCAGGATCGGCAGGTGGTTGACGTCGCCGCGCATCCCGCGCTCGCGCCACCAGCCGTCGAGCGTCGGGCGCAGGATCTCGCCGAAGCCGCTCTCCGCCAGCCCGAGGATCGTGTCGAGCGCCGAGAGCGGGTTGCGCAGCAGCCGCTCGGGGCCCTGGATCAGCGCGGGGGCGCCGATGCCCGCCAGCACGCCGACGCCGGGGACCAGGTTGTTGATCCCGCCCGGGACCAGCAGGTCGCGGTAGAGCTCGTGGGTGCCGGACTTCAGGACCGCGGCCTTGACGCACGGCAGCGGCCGGTGCAGCGAGTTGTAGATCGTGATCGCGCTGGCCGAGAAGCCGTTGATGCCCAGCCGGCCGTCGCTCCACGGCTGGTGGCAGGCCCACTGCAGGGCCTCGACGACGTCGAGCTGGGTCCGCGGGCCGAGCGCGTCGAAGCGCCCGTCGCTGTCGCCGGTGCCGCGGATCTGGATCAGCAGGCTGTTGAACCCGGGGATCGGGGCGCTGGTGGTGGTGCCGCGACCGTAGGGGCTGAACTCGACGATCGCCGGCCGCGCCGACAGCGAGCCCTCGCCGGAGATCGTCGCCTGCAGCGAGACCCCGTCGGAGGCGGTGAAGCGCTGGTTGCTGCTGACCGTCGCCGCGCTCGCCGACGTCGCGAGCAGCGTCCCGCTCAGCGCCGCGGCGGTCGCGAGCAGCGCCGCCGCCCGTCGCGCGACGCGTCCCGCCGAGCGTGGTTTCCCAGCCGTTCTCCCCAGTCCCATGCGCGCCAGCCTAGTCCACGAACATGTCTGTTCGCAAACGGCCGCGAGCGGCGGCGACCGCAGGCCCGGATCGCTCAGCCGGTCAGCGCGGCACGGGCGGCGGCGACCACCGCGTCGAGCGCGTCGGGGTTGGCCAGCGCGTCGCGCTTGACCACCGCGTCGGGGTCGGCTCCGGCGAGGATCCGCTTGATCGGCAGCTCGAGCGCCTTGCCCGAGAGCGTCCGCGGGACCGCCTCGATCGCGATCACCGCGTCGGGCACGTGGCGCGGCGAGCAGCGCTCGCGGACGTGGCGCCGGAGCGCCGCCCGCAGCTCGTTGTCGAGGGTCGCGCCCGGCCGCAGGACGACCAGCAGCGGCATCCAGAGGCTGCCGTCCGGTCGCGGGACGTCGAGCACCAGGGCATCGACGACCTCGTCGGCGGTCAGCACCGCGCGGTAGATCTCGGCGGTCCCCATCCGCACGCCGCCGCGGTTGATCGTGGCGTCGCTGCGGCCGTGGATGACGGCGGTGCGGCGGTCGCTGATCTCGATCCAGTCGCCGTGGCGCCAGACGCCCGGGTAGGTCTCGAAGTAGGCCTCGCGCAGGCGCGAGCCGTCCTCGTCGCCCCAGAAGGCGACCGGCATCGACGGCATCGGCTCGGTCACGACCAGCTCGCCGACCTCGCCGATCAGCCGCCGGCCGTCGGGATCCCAGGCCTCGACCTTGGCGCCGAGCGCCGGCGCCTGCAGCTCGCCCAGGTGGACCGGCAGCGTCGGGACGCCGCCGACGAAGGCGGTGCAGACGTCGGTCCCGCCGCTGATCGAGAAGATCCAGGTGTCGTCGCCGAGCTGCTCGCGCAGCCAGGCGAAGCCCTCGGGCGCCAGCGGCGAGCCCGTCGACCCGACCGCTCGGATCCGCAGCTCGCGGCCGTTCCGCGGGCGGATCCCGCTCTTGCGCGCGGCGTCGACGAAGGCCGCGCTGGTGCCGAAGACCGTCACCCCGGTGCGGTCGCAGAGGTCCCACAGCGCGTCCCCGGCCGGCGACCCGTCGTAGAGCACGATCTGGCCCTCGCTCAGGAGCATCCCGACCAGGTGGTTCCACATCATCCAGCCGGTGGTGGTGAACCACAGCATCCGGTCGTCGGGGGAGAGGTCGGTGTGCAGGCGCGCGATCTTCAGCTGCTCGAGCAGGATCCCGCCGTGGCCGTGGACGATCGGCTTCGGCAGCCCGGTGGTCCCCGAGCTGTAGAGGATCCAGAGCGGGTGGGCGAAGGGCAGGTCGGCGAACTCGAGGGCGGCGTCGGCCGGCCCCAGGAAGCCCGGCTCCCAGCCGCTGCCGTCGAGGTGGCCGAAGCGCACCAGGCGGGCGCCGATCGCGTCGGCGATCTCGGCGGCCTCGTCCCCGCGGGGGACGTCCTTGCCGCCGTAGCGGTAGCCGTCGACGGCCAGCAGCACCGTCGGGCGCACCTGGGCGAAGCGGTCGATCACCGCGGAGGGCCCGAACTCGGGGGCCGCGCAGGTCCAGATCGCGCCCAGCGACGCGGTCGCCAGCAGCGCGGCGATCGTGTCGGGCAGGTTCGGCAGGTAGGCGGCGACGCGGTCGCCGCGCCCGACGCCGTGGGCCAGCAGGCCGGCGCGGATCCGGGCGGTCCGCTCGCGCAGCGCGCCCCAGGTCCAGACGCCCGGCTCGGCCAGCTCGGACGCGTGGTGGAGGGCGACGGCGTCGTCGGCGTGGTCGCCCTGCAGCAGGTGCCCGGCGTAGTTGACGGTCGCCTGCGGGAACCACTCGGTACCGGGCATCGTCCGCGACCCGAGCGCCGGCCCCGGCTCGCCGGCGACGCCGAACTGGCGCCAGATCGCGGTCCAGAAGCCGTCGAGGTCGTCGACCGACCACTGCCACAGCTGCTCGTAGCTGGCGCCGGGGAGGCCGACGGCGGTCGCGAAGCGCGTCAGGGCCGCGTCCTCGATCTGCGCGGGGGTCGGGGTCCAGATGATCGGCGGCGTGGTCGTCATGGCGGTCCGGTCCATCCTCGCCGGCCCGACGCTCAGTCGTCAAAGATCCGTTTCGGCCTCTGGTTATAGGCTGAGCTTATGGACGTGCGGCAGCTGCGGTACTTCGCGACGCTGGCGGACGAGCTGCACTTCACGCGCGCGGCGGCCCGGCTGCACATCGCCCAGCCGGCGCTCTCCCAGCAGATCCGGCGGTTGGAGGCGTCGGTCGGCGTGGCGCTGGTCGATCGCTCGACCCACCGGGTGGCGCTGACCGCGGCCGGCGTCGCGCTGCTCGCCCGGGCGCGGACCGTGCTCGCCGAGGTCGACGCCGCCCGCGGCGAGCTGGCCGACCTGGCCGGCGTCCGGGCGGGGCGGCTGACCGTCGGCGTCACGCCGACGCCGGGGCCGCTCGACGTCGCCGGCCTGCTGGCCGCGTTCCACGCCGCCCACCCCGAGGTCGAGCTGGACGTCCGCGAGGGCCTCAGCGTCGAGCTGGCCGGGCAGCTGCGGGGAGACGCGCTCGACCTGGCGTTCGTGACGGCGATGTCAGCCAGCGATCGGGCCCAGCTCGACCTGGCGCGGCTGGCGAGCGAGCCGCTGGTGGCGGCGCTGCCCCGCGACCACCCGCTGGCGGGCCGCCAGGCGCTGACGCTGGCGGACCTCGGCGGCGAGCGGTTCGTCGGCTTCCGCCGCGGCGCCACGATCCGCGAGCTGCTGGAGCGGCGCGCGACCGCCGACGGGCTGGCGTTGCGGGTCGCGTTCGAGGTCGGCGACGGGCCGCGGGCGCGGGCGCTGGTCGCCCGCGGGCTGGC
>NZ_AGUD01000141.1 GCF_000240225.1 Patulibacter medicamentivorans | reverse complement strand
GCCGGGGCGGCGGTCGCGGTCCTGCCCGAGAGCCTGACCGGCGACGGCGGCGTCCACGTCGAGCGGCTCGACTCGGTCGCGCCGCGGCGGATCGTGGCGCTGCTGGCGCCGCGGCCGACCCGCGCGGCCGCCGACATGGGCGCGATCCTCCGCGACCTGGCGCGCCGGCGCGGGTCGGTCGCCGCGGCCTGACCGACGCCGGGCGAGGGCTATCGCCAACGCCTCTGACCTCATCGCCAACGGGCGTTGGCGGCCGGGGCCGGCCGCTCCTACCGTGGTCTCCATGACCTCCAACGACAGCGTCCCCCGGCGTCGGATCGGCCAGGACGGCCCGCTCGTGGCCGCGGTCGGGCTCGGCTGCATGGGCATGACCCGCGCCTACGAGACCGACGACGACGAGCCGCGCTCGATCGCGACCATCCACCGTGCGATCGAGCGCGCGGCGGCCGCCGGCACCCGGCCGCTGATCGACACCGCCGAGCTCTACGGGGCCACCGCCAACGAGCAGCTGGTCGGCCGCGCCCTGACCGGGCGCCGGGACGAGGTCGTCCTGGCCACCAAGGTCGGGCTGGTGTCCGTCCCGCCGAGCGCGGAGCTGCCGCTCGGGATCGCCCGCGACGCGCGGCCGGAGCGGATCGCGGACGCGGCCGAGGCGTCGCTGCGGCGGCTCGGGACCGACGTGATCGATCTGTACCAGCTGCATCGCGTCGACCCGGCGGTGCCGATCGAGGAGACCTGGGGCGCGATGGCCGAGCTGGTCGCGCGCGGCCTCGTCCGCCAGCTGGGCCTGTCCGAGGTCACGGTCCAGGAGGCCGAGCGGGCCCACGCGATCCATCCGGTCGCCTCGATCCAGTCGGAGCTCTCGCTCTGGAGCCGCGAGCCGCTCGAGGACGGCGTGCTGGCCTGGACCGCCGAGCACGGCGCCTCGTTCCTGCCGTACTCGCCGCTCGGTCGCGGCGTCCTGACCGGCGCCGTCGACGTGGCCGCGCTCGGGCAGGACGACTTCCGGTCGCTGCTGCCGCGGTTCCAGGGCGAGGCGTGGGAACAGAACCGCCAGGCGGTGCAGGTGGTGGCCGAGCAGGCGCGGCGGCTGGAGGCGACGCCCGCCCAGGTCGCGCTCGCCTGGGTCCTGGCCCAGGGCGAGCAGGTGATCCCGATCCCGGGGACCACGCGGCCGGCGCGCTACGACGAGAACCTGGCCGCCGCCGCCCTGCGGCTCGACGACGAGGCCCGGGCGGCGCTCGACACGACGACGGCCGCGGTCGGCGGCACCGTCAGCCCCTAGCCCGCGCCGCCGTGGCCGGCGGCCCGGCCGCCCGCGCGGCGACCGGGTCCGGCGCGGCCGGCGGGAGGGGCGTGGCGCGATGCCGCTCCCGCCGCGCCGCCCGCACGACTACGCTTCGTGGCGATGGACGACTGGATCATCTGGTTGCTGATCGCCGTCGGCTTCGGCGTCGCCGAGTCGCTGACGCTGTCGCTGTTCCTGGCGCCGTTCGCGGCCGGGGCGCTCGGCGCCACGGTCGTCGCGGGCGCCGGGGGAGACCTGGCCCCGCAGGTCGCGGTCTTCGCGGTCGTGACCGCCGTCTGCATGCTGCTCTTCCGGCCGATCGCCCGCCGCCACCTGCGCCAGCCGTCGACGACCAAGACCGGCACCGCGGCGCTGGTCGGACGGACCGCGCTCGTGCTCGAGCCGCTGACCGGGCCCGAGGGCCTCGGCCGGATCCGGCTCGAGGGCGAGGTCTGGACCGCCCGCGCCGAGGACCTGGCCGAGATCCCCGCCGGCCACACGGTGACGGTGCTGGAGATCCGCGGCGCGACCGCGATCGTCTCGGACTGAGCCGGATCCGGCCCTCGTGGCGCGCGGCCGCTTGGGCCGGACCGGCTGACGGGCGCCGCACGAGCGACTAGTCTCCGGGCCGCCGAGCCCGCGCGACCGACGCGGCGGCCGGCAACCCGACGCTGAACCTCCAGGAGTCCCCCGTGGTCATCGCCATCCTCGCCGTCCTCGTCCTGTTCGCCCTGCTGCTGGCGGCCAAGACGGTCCGGATCATCCCCCAGGCACGAGCGGGCGTGGTGGAGCGCCTCGGCCGCTACCAGCGGACGCTCGAGCCGGGGCTGCGGATCACGGTGCCGTTCATCGACCGGCTGCTGCCGCTGCTGGACCTGCGCGAGCAGGTCGTCAGCTTCCCGCCGAACGCGGTGATCACCGAGGACAACGTCTCGGTCGGCATCGACACCGTCCTCTACTTCCAGGTCACGGACCCGAAGGCGTCGACCTACGAGGTCGCCAATCCGATGCAGGCGATCGAGCAGCTGACGGTGACGACGCTGCGCAACGTGATCGGCGGCCTGACGCTCGAGCAGACGCTGACCTCGCGCGACGAGATCAACAACCAGCTGCGCACGGTCCTCGACGAGGCGACCGGCAAGTGGGGGATCCGCGTCGGCCGCGTCGAGCTGAAGGCGATCGATCCGCCCGGCTCGATCCAGGAGGCGATGGAGAAGCAGATGCGGGCCGAGCGCGACCGCCGCGCCGCGATCCTCACCGCCGAGGGCTACAAGCAGAGCCAGATCCTGACCGCCGAGGGCGAGAAGCAGTCCGCCGTGCTGAAGGCCGAGGGCGCCAAGACCTCGGCGATCCTGCGGGCCGAGGGCGAGGCGAAGGCGATCGACACCGTCTTCCGCGCGATCCACGAGGGCCGGCCGGATCAGGAGCTGCTCAGCTACCAGTACCTGCAGATGCTGCCGGAGCTGGCCAAGGGCGAGGCGAACAAGGTCTGGGTGATCCCGTCCGAGTTCACCAAGGCGCTGTCGGGCATCGGCGGCGTCCTCAACCCGGGCGACAAGCCGCCGACCAGCGGGCCCGCCTCCTAGCCCTCGCCCGGCGACCCGTCGACGCGACCCGGCCTGGCGCGGACGCCCGTTCGCGCCGGACCACCGGGCTCGTCGCCGCGATCGCCGCCTCCGGTCGTCGCCCCGTCCGATGCACTGGATCCAGCGCAGCATCGAGCTGCCGCTGCCGCCGGCGGCGGCGTTCCCGCTGACCGTCGAGCCGGGGACGATCGACGGCTGGTTGGTCCAGGTCCGCGAGGTCCGGCCGCGCGGGTTCCTGCACTTCCGCCCGCGGGTCCGCCACGGCGGCGTCTCGCTGGTGCTGGACGTCCACGTCCTGCGGGCGATCGTCCCCGACCTGGTCGAGGTCGCGGTCGGCTGGCGCGCGGTCACCGGCCGCGTCCTCCTGGAGCTGGCCGCGACCGACGACGGCGGCTCGCTGGTCACGATGCGGATCGGCCTCGACCTGCCGCTGAGCCTGCGGATCGCCCAGCGCGGGATCGCGACCGAGCTCTCGCGGATGATGGCCGTCGACCTGCGGCGCCTACGGCGGCTGGCCCGCGAGGCCTCCGGCGAGCGGGCGGCGGTCGAGGAGGAGCTGCAGGACGAGGCGGCGGGGGACGATCCGGCGGAGGAGTGGGACGACGACGGGGCCGGAGGGCCGAGCGCCGGCGGCTGAGCGCGACCCGACCGTCGGACGGCCGCCCGCCACGCGGCCGACGACGACCGCGCCGTGCGACACTGACGGCTCCCGTGTTCGACGCCCTCTCCGAGAAGCTCCAGGCCACGCTCGACGACGTCCGCCAGCGCGGCACGCTCACCGAGTCCGACGTCAACGCCGCGATGCGCGAGATCCGTCTCGCGCTGCTCGAGGCGGACGTCAACTTCAAGGTCGTCAAGTCGTTCACGAACACGGTCAAGGAGCGGTGCCTCGGCGCCGACGTCCTCGGCCAGCTGAACCCCGGCCAGCAGGTCGTCGGGATCGTCCACGAGGAGCTCGTCAGCCTGCTCGGCGGCGAGTCGATCGAGCTGGAGTTCTCGCCGCGCCCGCCGACGGTGATCCTGATGTCGGGCCTCCAGGGCTCCGGCAAGACGACCGCGGTCGCCAAGCTGGCGAAGCACCTCAAGGAGGAGAAGGGCTCCTCCGTCGCGCTCGCCGCCTGCGACGTCCAGCGCCCGGCCGCCGTCGAGCAGCTGCGGCTGGTCGGCGAGCAGGCGGGCGCCACGGTCTACGACCGCGGCACCGAGCTGCCGGCCGTCGACGTCGCGCGCTGGGCGCTCGACCAGGCCAAGCAGGACGGCAAGGACGTCCTGATCGTCGACACCGCCGGCCGCCTGCATGTCGACGCCGAGCTGATGGCCGAGCTGGTCGCGATCCGCGACGCGGTTCGCCCGCAGACGGTGCTGCTGACGGTCGACGCGATGACCGGCCAGGACGCGGTCAACGTCGCCGAGCAGTTCTCCGCCGCCGCCGGCTTCGACGGGGTCGTGATGTCGAAGCTCGACGGCGACGCCCGCGGCGGCGCGGCGCTGTCGGTCAAGGCGGTCACCGGCAAGCCGATCCTGTTCGCCTCGACCGGCGAGAAGCTCGGCGACTTCCAGGTCTTCCATCCCGACCGGATGGCCCAGCGGATCCTCGGCATGGGCGACGTCCTGTCGCTGGTCGAGAGCGCCCAGCGGCAGTTCGACGAGAAGGACGCCAAGGACCTCGAGCGCAAGTTCCGGCGCAACGAGTTCACGCTCGAGGACTTCCTCAAGCAGATGAAGATGATCCGCCGGATGGGGCCGCTGTCGAAGGTCCTCGGGATGCTCCCCGGCGTCGGCGCCCAGCTCGACGGCGCCAACATCGACGACCGCGAGATGGACCGGGTCGAGGCCATCATCCTCTCGATGACCGTCAAGGAGCGCCGCAGCCCCGAGCTGATCAAGGGCTCGCGACGGCTGCGGATCGCCAAGGGCTCGGGGACCAGCGTCCAGCAGGTCAACCAGCTGGTGAAGAACTTCCAGCAGATGCGCAAGGTCATGAAGCAGATGACCAAGGGCGGGATGCGCGACATGGCCGGCCTGATGGGCCAGGCCGGCGGCCCGGGTGGGCTGCCCGGCGGTGGCGGCGGTGGCAACGCCGCCGGCGTGCGCGGGGCCAGCCGCGCCGCGCGGCGCCGCAAGCGCTAGCCGGACGCGGCGGCGACGACCCGGAGCGGCGGCCACGTCGACCGGCGCGTCGCGGCTGACGCCGGTGCACCGAGACGCATCGGCCGTCGCTTGTTCGCTAAGGTCCCCTGTCTTGGCGCCGGGCGTTCCCGTTCGCGTGCGCCTCTCCGTTAGAAGAACTGAAGGGCATTCGTGGCTGTCGCATTGAGGCTCACCCGCGTGGGGGGCAAGAAGAACCCGGTCTGGCGCATCGTCGCCACCGATTCCCGCAACAAGCGCGACGGTCGCGTGATCGAGACCATCGGTCGCTACAACGCCCAGACCGAGCCGTCGACGATCGTCCTCGACGAGGAGCGCGTGCAGCACTGGCTCAGCGTCGGCGCTCAGCCCTCGGACGCGGTCAAGAAGCTCATCCGCATCCACGGCCGCGCGGCGCAGGCGCCCGCGGACTCGTCGTCGCCCGCCACCAGCGCGGCCTGATTCCGTCGCCTGGTCGGGAGCCTGCCGTGATCGACGAGCTCCTGGCCGATCTGACCCGTGCGATCGTCGACGATCCGGACGCGGTCGCGGTCGAGCGGATCGAGGAGGACGAGGACGGCACCGTCGTCCTCGAGCTGCGGGTCGCCGAGGGCGACTACGGCAAGGTGATCGGCCGCGGTGGTCGCACGGCGTTCGCGCTGCGGACCGTGGTCAAGGTCGCCGCCGCCCATCAGGACCAGCGCGTCCTCGTCGACATCGTCGACGACGACGAAGACTGAGCGTGGCCGCCCACGCCACGCCCGGGCCGGCGGACGGCCCGCGGTCGTCCGCGGCCGCGCAGCCGCCGGTCGCGGATCCGCCTCCCGACGCCGCGTCGCCGGACGCCGCCGAGGCGGCGCCCGAGGGGATGGTCACCGCCGGTCGCGTCGGTCGCGCCCACGGGCTCGACGGCAGCTTCTACGTCACCCGCCCTCGCGCGCGGCTGCTGGACGGCGCCGACGAGGTCACGATCGCCGGCGTCCTGCGCCAGGTCGAGCGGCGCACCGGCACGGCGACGAAGCCGCTGCTGCGGGTCGCCGGGATCGGCGACCGGTCGACGCTGGATGCCGTTCGCGGGGCCGAGATCTACGTCCCGCGCGCGCAGCTGCCCGAGCTGCCCGAGGACGAGTACTGGCCCGAGGACCTGGTCGGGATCGCCGTTCGGTCGCGTGCTGGGGCGAGCGTCGGCGAGGTGGTCGCCGTCCGCGACCTGCCCTCCTGCGACGTGCTCGAGGTCCGTCGCCCCGACGGCGGCGAGCTGCTGGTGCCGCTGATCCACGACGCGGTCCCCGACCTGGACGTCGGCGGCCGCGTGGCGGTGGTCGACCTGGCCTTCCTCGGCGAGGACGAGCCCGGCGCCTCGCCGGTCGCCGAGGTGGGGTGAACCGGTGCAGCTCGACGTCCTGACGCTCTTCCCCGAGTGGTTCGGCTGGTTCCGCGAGCAGCGCCACGTGCGCAACGCGCTCGAGGCCGGCCACGAGCTGCGGACCTTCAACCCGCGCGACCACACCGAGCTCTCCGGCCGCCAGGTCGACGACACGCCGTTCGGCGGCGGCGCCGGGATGGTGCTGCGGGTCGACGTGATGGACCGGGCGCTGTCGACGATCTACGGCCAGGACCCGGTCGAGCTGCGCCGGAACCGGCGCGTGATCGCGCTGACCCCGGGTGGGCGCGTGCTCGACGACCGCTTCGTCGACGAGCTGGCGGCCGAGGAGGAGGGCATCACCCTGCTCTGCGGCCGCTACGAGGGCTTCGACGAGCGGATCGTCCAGCACTTCTGCTCGGACACGCTCTCGGTCGGCCGCTACGTGCTGGCGGGCGGCGAGCTGGCGGCGATGGTCGTCGCCGACGCCGTCCTGCGCAAGCTGCCGGGCGCCCTCGGGCACGAGCACTCCGCGGTCGAGGAGAGCTTCAGCGCCGCGCTCGACGGCGATCCGGAGTACCCGCACTACACCCGGCCGGCGGAGTACCGCGGCTGGAAGGTGCCCGACGTGCTGCTCTCCGGGCACCACGCCGAGATCCGCAGCTGGCGCCGCGCCCGCAGCCACGAGCGCGGCGACGAGGGCTCGCGCCTGGAGCGCGACGACGACTCCGCGCCGGGCCAGCAGCCGGGCTGATCCACGGAGCGGCGAGGGGCACCGCGCGCCGAGGCGGTCCTCCGCTAAGGTGGTGCATCTTGCCCGGTCCGCGCGCTCAGTTGCGCTCCCCGACCTTCCGGGCCCTCGCCGATGACGACCGTGATCGAGAAGCTCGAGCGTAGCCAGCTCCGCTCCCAGCCTGATTTCCAGCCCGGCGACCGGGTTCGGGTCCACTTCCAGGTGATCGAGGGCACCCGCCGTCGTACGCAGGTCTTCGAGGGCATCGTCATCAAGCGCCAGGGCCACGGTGCTCGCGAGACGTTCACCGTCCGCAAGCAGTCCTTCGGCGTCGGTGTCGAGCGCACGTTCCCGCTGAGCTCGCCGAAGATCGAGAAGATCGACGTCGCCGCCCGCGGCGACGTGCGGCGCGCGAAGCTCTACTACCTGCGTGGTCGCGTCGGCAAGGCCGCCCGCGTCCGCGAGAAGCGCTACGTCGCCCCCGAGGCCGACGTGGTCGCCGCGGCGCCGGTCGCCGAGGAGCCCCCGGTCGACGAGGCCCCGGCCGCCGAGGCCGTGGTCGAGGAGGCCGTCGAGGCCCCGGTCGTCGACGAGGCTCCGGTCGCCGAGGCGCCCGAGGCCGTCGCCGACGAGGCTCCGGCGGCCGAGTCGGACGCCTCCGGCGACGACGCTCCCGCCCAGGCCTAACCGCCTCGAACCGCCGTGGCCGACCAGACTCCTGCCGGCCCGGTGGGCGGCACGGGCGGCGAGACCCTCGAACAGGACGCGCGTCCGCAGGTCGCGGCGCGCGCCGGTGACCGCGTGACCAGCAGCAAGAAGAAGCGCCGGATCAACCCGATCGTCGAGCTCGTCGGCCTGGTGGCCATCGCGCTGCTGCTGGCGCTCGGGATCCAGGCCTTCATCGTCAAGCCGTACCAGATCCCCAGCGGATCGATGATCCCGACGCTGACCGAGGGCCAGCGCGTCCTGGTCAACCGGATCTCGACCCGCCTGGGCAGCGATCCGAAGGTCGGCGACGTCCTGGTCTTCCACCCGCCGAAGGGCGCCGAGCCGAGCAAGTCCGGCTACCGGGGGTCGAGCGACTCCGAGGGCCTCTGCGGCGTCCGCGGCAACATCGAGTCCGGCGAGCCGTGCCCGCAGAGCATCGGCGGCGAGTGGGGCGACGAGAACTACATCAAGCGGGTCGTCGGGGCTCCCGGCGACACGATCGCGATCCGCAACGGTCGCGTGATCCGCAACGGCAAGGCGACCCGCGAGCCGTTCATCAGCTCGACCTGCGACGGCGAGGGCACCGGGACCGCCTGCCAGCTGCCCAAGACGATCACCGTCCCCAAGGGCAGCTACTACATGATGGGCGACAACCGCGGCGAGTCCAACGACAGCCGCTACTGGGGCCCGGTCCCGCGCGACTGGATCGTCGGCGAGGCGTTCGCCACCTACTGGCCGCCCGGCAAGATCGGCGGCCTGTAGGCCCAGGGGGTCCCGGCGCCGTGAGCGCCGGGCGCAGCCCCGGTCGCGAGCGTTCGGGCCGGCGGATCGGAGGAGCCCGACGGCCGTCCGCGTCGACCGGCAGAGTGTGGGGCTGTGAGTCGCGGCCGCAAGCTCGTCGAGCACGATCGACGCCTCGGCACCCGCCTGGTCGCGGGCGCCGACGAGGCCGGTCGTGGTTGTCTGGCCGGCCCGCTCGTCGCGGGCGGCGTGCTGCTGGACCTCGATCGGATCGGTCCGCGCGAGGTCCGGGCGCTGGGGGCGCTGGACGACTCCAAGCGCCACACGCCGGAGGAGCGCGAGCGCCTGCTGGCGGTCGTGCTGCGGATCGCGGTTCGGGTGGCGGTCGTGACCCGCAGCGTCGAGGGACTCGATGCCCGCGGCCTGCACGTGACCAACCTCGAGGCGCTCTCGACGGCCGCCGGCCGCGTCGCGCGGCCCGGCACCCTCTGCCTGATCGACGGCTTCCGGGTTCCCGACAACGGCCATCCGCAGCGGGCGATCGTCGGCGGCGACGGCCGCAGCGCCGCGATCGCCGCGGCGTCGATCGTCGCCAAGGTCACGCGCGACCGCTTCATGCGGCGCGCGGCCGAGCAGCATCCGCACTGGGGCTTCGACGTCCACATGGGCTACGCCACGCCCGCCCACCGGGACGCGATCAACCGCCACGGGATCTCGGCCCTGCACCGGCGCTCGTTCCGCTCGGTCGCCTACGCCGCCGCCGGGATCGAGATCCCGCGCGACGAGAACGGCCGGCCGGTCGCCGCCGGGAGCGGCGCGACCACGACCACGACCACGACCCTGGTCACGCCTGCCACCGGGTCCGCGACCGCGGCTCCGCCGGCCGAGGGTCCGTGGCCGGCCGCCGGCCCGGCGTCGATCGCCGCTGACTGAGGGCCCAGCCGCGACGGCGCCCGAGCGGGGACGCTTCCGGCGTGAGGGCGGCCCGTGGGGGCTCGGCGGTCAGAAGGCGCCCTCCAGGTGGTCGAGGCGCACGAGCCGGCCGCGGCGATCGATCAGCACGCCGATCGCGTCGAACCGGATGTCGATCGCGGGCGGTCGCTGGCGGCGCTCCGCCAGCCAGGCGGCGGCCAGCCGGCGAACCTGGTGCTGCTTGCGCCAGTGCAGCGACGTCCACGGCGACGCCGAGCCGGTGGCCCGGCGGGCCTTGACCTCGCAGAAGACCAGCGTCCGGCCGTCGTGGGCGATCAGGTCGATCTCGCCCCAGCGGGTGCGGGCGCGGGTCTCGATCGTCGCGTAGCCGAGGCGCTCGAGGTGCTCGCGCGCCAGCCGCTCCCCGAGCGCCCCGAGCGCGGGGCGATGGTCGACGGGTCGGTCGGCGGAGGGGCCGGGGGAGGAGTCGGGCACGACCACGACGCTAGGCGCCGGCGCGTGCCGCGTGGGTGGCCGAACGTGCCGGTTCCGTGCCGATCCACGCGCGACTTCGCGACGCCCCGCGGACGGCACGAAGCGCGTGCGCGATCGGCACGGAATCGGCACGAACGACCCCCAGATCCGGCACGGGCCCGCGGCCTACGGTGGCGGCATGCTCGCTCGCGTCCAGACGTTCACGATCGACGGCCTCGAGCCGCGGCCGGTGGCCGTCGAGGTCGACGTCCGCCCCGGCCTGCCGTCGTTCACGATCGTCGGTCTCGGCGACCTGGCGGTGCGCGAGGCTCGCGAGCGGGTACGGGCGGCGCTCGGGAACCAGGGCTACGAGCTGCCGCAGCGACGGATCACCGTCAACCTGGCGCCCGCGAGCCTGCCGAAGGGCGGCCCGGGCTTCGACCTGCCGATCGCGATCGGGCTGCTCGCGGCCAGCGGCCAGGTGCCGGTCCGCGACCTCGACGGCGTCGCGGTGGTCGGCGAGCTGTCGCTCGGCGGGGCGATCCGGCCCGGCCGCGGCGCGCTCGTGGTCGCCGAGGGCGCCCGCGCGGCCGGGCTCCACGCGGTCGTCCTGCCCAGCGGCCAGGCCGACGAGGCGGCGCTGGTCCCGGGACTCGCCGTCCGCGGCGTCACGACCCTGCGGGAGGCC
>NZ_AGUD01000142.1 GCF_000240225.1 Patulibacter medicamentivorans | reverse complement strand
CGCCGCACGAGGTCGCCACGGTCGAGCCCGCTCCCGCCGCGCCCCTGCCCGTCCCGATCGCCGCTGCGCCGCCCTCGGACGCCGTGCCCGCCGCGCCTTCGCCGCCGCACGACGAGCCGCCGCCGGCGCGGGAGCCGGACGTCGCGCACGACGCGGTTCAGCCGCCGTCCTACGCGGCCGTCCCCGCTCCCGAGCCCGCATCCGCCGAGCCGCTGCACGCCGACCCGCACCCGCAGCCGGAGCAGCCGACGACGGTGCTGCCGGCCACCATCACCGCCGGCGGTGCCCCGCCGGCGACCGCCGCGCCGCGATCGCACGGCGTCGTCGCGACCGTCGTCCGGCAGCTGGGGATCCCGGCCGTGCTGCTGGTGATCGTCCTGCTCGCCGCGCTCGCCGCCGCCGGCGTCTTCAGCAGCGACGACCAGACCCCGACGCCGACGTCGCCGGCGCGGCAGACGGTGCCGACCGACCCGTCGCAGCTGCCGCCGCTCGAGATGCCGCGCTAGGCGGCGTCGCGAGCGCCGCCGCCGGCCGCGGCGACGGCGGCCACGAAGCGCTCGTGGATGCGCGCGTCGTCGGTCAGCTCGGGATGGAAGGCGTAGCCCTCGATCGCTCCCGATCGCACGCCGACGACCGCGCCATCGACCTCGGCCACGACCTCGACGCCGGGTGGGCCGGGACCGATCTCGGTCACCCGGGGGGCGCGGATGAAGACGGCCCGGATCGGCCCGTCGTCGAGGCCGGCGACCGTCACGTCGCTCTCGAAGCTGCGGATCTGGCGACCGAACGCGTTGCGCTCGCAGGCGATCGGCAGCACGCCGAGGTGGTCGCGGTCGAGCAGGATCAGCCCGGCGCAGGTGGCCAGCAGCGGCCGGCCGGACGCGGCGAAGCGCCGCAGCGGCTCGGCCAGGCCCTCGCGGGCGATGCCGAGCGTCATCGTCGTGCTCTCGCCGCCGGGCAGCACCAGCCCGTCGAGTCCCTCGAGCCCGGCCGGGGTGCGGACCTCGCGGACCGTCGCCCCGCACGCCCGCAGCAGCTGGGCGTGCTCGACGACCCCGCCCTGGAGGGCGAGGATCCCGATCACCGGGCCCCGCCCGTCCGCCGAGCCGGTTCCGCCCTCGCCCACGCTCACCAGCCGCGGCCGGCGAGCAGCTCGTCGTCGGCGAGCTTGCGCGCCTCGAGGCTCTGCATCGCCTGGCCGAGGCCGGTCGAGACCTCGACCAGCCGGGCGGCGTCCTGGAAGTGGGTGGTCGCCGCGACGACCGCCTCGGCGCGGCGCGCCGGGTCCTCGGACTTGAAGATGCCGGAGCCGACGAAGACCGACTCGGCGCCGAGCTGCATCATCAGCGCGGCGTCGGCCGGGGTCGCGATCCCGCCGGCCGAGAACAGCGGCACCGGCAGCTTGCCCTCGCGGGCGACCCAGCGGACCAGCTCGAGCGGGGCCTGCAGGTTCTTGGCCGCCGTGCCGAGCTCGGCCCCGTCGAGGGTGCCGAGGCGCTTGATCTCGCCCCGGATCGAGCGAATGTGGCGGACCGCCTCGACGACGTCGCCGGTGCCGGCCTCGCCCTTGGAGCGGATCATGCAGGCGCCCTCGGCGATCCGCCGGAGGGCCTCGCCGAGGTTGGTCGCGCCGCAGACGAAGGGGACGTCGAAGGCCCACTTGTCGATGTGGTTGGCCTCGTCGGCCGGCGTCAGGACCTCGGACTCGTCGACGTAGTCGACCTCGAGCGCCTGCAGGATCTGGGCCTCGACGAAGTGGCCGATCCGGGCCTTCGCCATCACCGGGATCGAGACGGCCTCCTGGATGCCCTTGATCATCTCCGGGTCGCTCATGCGGGCGACCCCGCCGTCGCGGCGGATGTCCGAGGGCACCCGCTCCAGGGCCATGACGGCCGCCGCACCGGCAGCCTCGGCGATCCGGGCCTGCTCGGCGTCGACGACGTCCATGATCACGCCACCGCGAAGCATCTCCGCGAGGCCGGTCTTGACACGGATGGTCGATTCGTCGCGCATTCGACCATCGAGTGTAGACGCGAGTGGACGGCCGAGAACGGCCGCCCAGCGGTCCATTCCCCGATCGGTGGACCGGCGCGCGCGAGCGGCTACTTCAGCCGGTAGGCGCGGATCCGGTCCGCGCGGGCGCCGTCGTTGGCGTAGACGCCCTGGGCGAGCGCCTGCAGCAGCGACAGCAGGGCGACGTGCGAGCGCACGAACGACGGGCTGTTCGACGAGTAGAAGAGCGAGTGGTGCGCGAGCTTCGCGGCCTCGGACAGGGTCGCGTCGGTGATCGCGATCGTCTTGGCGCGCCGGTGGCGCGCCAGCTGCAGCGCGCGGACCACCAGCGGGTGCGCGCGGCCGGCGGTGATGCCGACGAGGACCGCGTTCTCGTCCAGGCGGGCGAGCCGGGCGCGGGCCTCCTGCGCATGGCTGGCGACGATGTCCGTCTGAACGCCGAGCAGCATCAGCAGGTGGCGGAAGTAGGTGCCGAAGTAGGCGACCTGGTCCGCGGCGACGATGATCACGCGGTCGGCCTTGCCGATGTCGGCGACGGCCTGCTCCAGGACGCTGCGCGAGACGCGGCGCGCGGTCTCCTCGACGGCCAGGTGGTCGGCGGCGATCGACGCCTCGCCGGGGCTCTGGTCGAGGCCGAACAGCGGCTCGCTCTCGCCCCCGCCTCCCCCGCGCGCCTCGACCCGGCGGCGGTACTCGTCGCGGGCGGCGTCCTGCAGGTCTGGGAATCCGTGGAAGCCCAGCGCCTGACTGAACCGCACGACCGTCGAGCTCGAGGTGTTCGCGCGCCGCGCGAGCTCCTCGGCCGTCTGGAAGGCGACCTCGTCGAGGTGGTCGACGATGTACTGCGCGACGTCCTTCTGGGACCGCGAGAACTCGTCGAAACGCGACTGGATGTACTCGGTGAGCGTCTGGTGATCGACGATCGGCGCGAGTGCGGTCGGGGAAGTTGAGGCCGTGCGCTTCATGGGCGCTGACCTGTTCTTCCTCACGGCCGCCGTTCCTTCCCGGCGGGTCGTGATCCGTCCGACCGATCTGTCTCGCCACGACCCGGATCGACGACGCTACGAACCGGCCGGCCGCTCTGACAGGCTGAGGTCCGCGACGACGCTCGCGTCGGCGGGCCGGTAGCTCAATTGGTCAGAGCAGCGGACTCATAATCCGTCAGATCCAGGTTCGAGTCCTGGCCGGCCTACTCGCGAACTCCCGGCTCTGGCCCTGGATCCGGCTGCCGACCTGGCGGACCGAGACCTTCAGGCCGGGGGCGCCGCGAGCGCGAGCGTTCCGACCAGCCGCCGCGCCGCTATCCGCGCAGCGGCGGGCCGACGACGTCCATCCCGGCCTCGGCGCCGAGCGTGGAGAACGCGCTCGGGTCGAACGCCGGCAGTGCGGCGAAGCGATCGAAGAAGCGCTCCATCCCGGAGGGCGTGAACAGGACGAGGATCCGCGCCGGACGCTCGCCGGCGTTCTGGAAGCAGTGCGGCGTCCCGCGCGGGACGAACACGAACGACCCGGCCGGCGCATCCGCCACCTCGTCGCCGAGGCGGAAGCGCAGGGCTCCGTCGATCACGTACCACGCCTCGTCCTCGGCGCCGTGGGTGTGCAGGGGCGGACCGTCCCCGGGAGCGATCACGTTCTCGAGCGCCGTGAGCGCCCCACCGGTCTGCTCGCCACGGACCTTGAACGTCAGCGGCCCGCCCGCCGGGCCCTCGACCGCGTGGCCCTCTCCGGGCAGGACGACGACTGGGGCGATCTGCGACATGCGCGGATCTTGCCACCCCGATGGGCACGACCCCAGCAGCCGCGGATGCTCACGCGGCCTCGAGCGGGCCGCCCTCCGTGGTCACCTCGTCGCCGCCGTGGTGGTGGACCCGGTGCATGACGGCGACGACGATCGCCCCGACGATCACGCCGAGGATCGCGGAGGCGACGGTGTTGGTCAGCCATCCGCCGACGCCGCCGAGCGCGCCGAGGGCGTGGTGGACGTCCTGCTCGAGGTGGTGGACCTGGTGGTAGGGCCACGCGGCGCCGAGGTCCTTCAGGCCGACGAGCAGGATGTGACCGCCGACCCAGAGCATCGCCGCGATGCCGACCGTCGACAGCACCGACAGGACCACCGGCATGCCGCGAACCAGGCCGCGGCCGAGCGACGCGACGGCCCCCTCGCCGGTCCGCGCCAGGCGCAGGCCGACGTCGTCCATCTTGACGATCAGGGCGACCGCGCCGTACACCAGCGCGGTGATCGCGAACGCGACCGCGACCAGGATGACGGCGCGAGCGAGGAGCGGCTCGTCGGTGACCTCGTTGAGCGAGATCACCATGATCTCCGCCGAGAGGATGAAGTCCGTGCGGATCGCCCCGCCGACCAGCGCCTCCTCGTCGCCGGGGCCCTGCGCGGCGGTCTCGTCCCCCGCGTCGTGGCGGTGCGGGCCGACGGCCTCCCACAGCTTCTCCGCTCCCTCGAAGCAGAGGTAGGCGCCGCCGACCATCAGCAGCGGGGTCAGCAGCCAGTCGACCAGCTCGCTGAGCAGCAGGATGACCGGCAGGATGAAGACGATCTTGTTGCGGAGCGATCCGATCGCGATCCGCTTGATCATCGGCAGCTCACGCTCGGGCTTGAAGCCCTGCACGTAGCGCGGCGTGACGGCGGCGTCGTCGACGATCACGCCGGCGGCCTTGACGCTCGCGCGGCCGGCGCCGGCCGCGACGTCGTCGATCGATGCGGCCGCGGCGCGCGCCAGGACGGCGACGTCGTCGAGCAGCGCGGCGAGTCCAGCGCTCATCCGGTCGTCCCTACCGGCGCGTGGCCACGATCAGGATCAGCGGCTCGGACTTCGTCCGCACGAGCAGGCGGCTGACCGCCTGGACCACGACCTGGGCCGCCGGGCGCTTGAGCCACGCGCGCGAGACCGCCATCCGCACGAAGATCGGGAACGCCTGGGCGATCTCGGCCTGCGGCGAGACGGTCCGGACCGCCGCCTCGATCTCGCGGATCGAGACCCCGGTCAGGAACGTCGTCGCGGTCTGGACCTCGTTGAGATCCGGCCGGCGGGGCTTGATCAGGCGGCGCATGTAGGGCGCCTTCAGCCGCGACGGCAGCTGGTGGTAGAACGGGAACCGCGGGCCGTAGTGGAAGAGGTCGAACGGCATCCGCCGGTTCGGCCCGCAGATCAGCAGCATCGTGCCGCCCGGCTTCAGGACCCGGATCATGTTCTCGACCGCGCGTCGGCGAGCGTCGCGATCGGGGATGTGCTCGAGCATCCCGACCGAGATCGAGAAGTCGAAGCGATCGGCCAGGTCGCCGACCGGCTCGGTGATGTCGCCGTCGCGGACGATCTCGGCGATCTCCTGCTCGCTCGCCCCGCGCGAGCGCAGCAGTCCCTCCGCCGCCGAGCGCGAGTGCGCCTGGCCGGTGTAGATGTCGATCCCGACCGGCCGCATCCCGAGCGCCCGCGCCTGGGTCACGAACCCCCCGCCGCCGCAGCCGATGTCGAGGATCGACCGGCCCTCGAGGCTGCCGCCGCCGGCCGCCTCGAGGATCGCGAAGCACTTGGTGAAGTTCAGCGGGACGACCTCGGGGTTGTCGAGGTAGTCGGTGCGCCAGCGGCCCGCGGCGTCCTCGGCGGCGGGCTCGGCGTCGACCGCGGCGGCGATCCGCGCCGCCATCGCGTCGCAGGCCCCCTGGTCGACCGTGGCCAGTGCTGCCGAGACTCCCGCGTGCTGTTCGCCCATGCCGGTGGTTCCCCCGTCGATCGCGGAGCTCCGCGATCGACCCGCGGCGCCCTGGGCGCGGATCCTACTGGCGGTGCCCGCGAGCGCTAGTTGTAGGTCCTAAGGACGTTGTTCCATCCGGGGTGCTCCGTT
>NZ_AGUD01000143.1 GCF_000240225.1 Patulibacter medicamentivorans | reverse complement strand
CGCGCAACGTCGCGCCCGGGGCGGTGGCCCGCGCCGGCCCCCTCGGCGCGTCCGGCCCCGCCGGCGCGTCCGGCGTGGTCGGGACGGTCGGCGTTGTGTCGTCGCCCGGCTCGGGACCGGGGTCGGCGCCCAGCTCGAGCGCGACCAGCTGGCCGAAGCCGACCGGACGCCCGCTCGCGCGGTGGAGGGCGCCGCCGTCGAGCCGCACGTTCCAGCGCCGCTGGCCGTCGTTCGCGACGCCGTTCAGGGCCTGCACGTCACCGTCCCGCACCGACAGCGCGGTCACGCAGCCGGCCGGGCGGGCGCTGCTGGCCGCCGTCTCCAGCAGCGCGGCCACGCCGATGCCGACCGGGGCGTCGACCCGGCAGAAGCGGACGTCGCGGTCGCCGTCGACGGTCCCTGCGTCGACCACCAGCGCCAGCGGCACCACCGTCCCGGCCGCGACGTCGGGCGCCGGGCGCACGGCTGGCCCGCCGCCCGCGGGTGCCGGGGGATCGGCCGTGAAGCCGCCGCCGGCGAGCGCCCGCAGCGCGTCCTGGCTGGCGTAGAGGTTCGGCGGACCGTCGACGCCCTCGCTCGGCAGGTACTTGAAGCTGCCGGCGTTCGGACCGGTCGTGCGCTGCTGGTCGAGCAGGAAGTCGATCGGCGTCTTGCCGCCGCTGGTCGACCAGGTCGAGGCGTCGATCCCGCACTCGTTGAGCCCCTGCACGACCCAGGCGTTGGAGTCGGTGTTCGATCCGAACATCGCCGAGAAGCCGCCGCTGGCCGGATCGAGCTTGCCCCTGAGGAAGCCCGCCGCGCGGACGACGTCGGGATCGTCGGCGGCGGCGCCGGTCGCGCAGAGGGCCGCCAGGCCGGCGCCGGTCATGTCGATGTCGCTGGCCCGGCCGCGGTCGGCCTCGGTGCGGACCCGCTGGTAGGTCCAGCCGCCGTCCGCGTGCTGGTTGCTGCGGATCGTGCGGCCGATCCGGGTCAGCAGCGTCGCGGGAGCCTTCGTCTTCGCCATCGCCAGGGCGCCGAAGACGGTGCCGTTGAACAGCGCCGGGCTGCCGAACGAGCCCTCGGTCAGGCCCTGGCCGGCCGGGTCCGGCGTCGCGGGCCGGTTGCGGTAGACGCCGGCGAGCTGGGCGACGAGGTTCTGCCGCTCCGACAGCCTGCTCGGCTGCAGGCCGGCCGCGTGCGCCAGCAGCAGCGCGCGCTCGTAGTCGGTCGCCGGCCGGCCGTTCGGGCCGTCGGAGGGCGCGGTCCAGTCGAGCGAGCGGTCGTCGCTGCCGGTGGTCCACTGGGCCAGGTGGAAGTCCTGGGCGCTCGGGGCGCCGGCGGCGGGACCGCGGACGTCGCTCGCGGCGATCCCGGCGGCGGCCAGGGCGCTCAGCGACCAGTCGCCGCCGAAGCCGGGGATCTCGCCGCTGGCGACGTGCTGCTGGGCCCGGATCCAGCTGCTGCCGCTGGTGACCGCGGACTGGACCTGAGCGGGGGTGGCGGCGCCGGCGCCGGCGGGCAGCGCGGCGACGGCGAGGGCGGTGGCCGCGGCGAGGGCGCTGCGGCGGAACGTGGCGACCGTTGAGGGTCGCCGGGTGCACCGGTGGTGCATGTCGGTCTCCTGGATCGGCCCGTCCTTCCCGACGACGGCGACACGCAGGGCGCGACTCCGGCCGTCTGGACGCGAGACGGGGTGGATGTACGGGCCACGGCCGGATGTTCGGGCTCGGGATCGTCCTCGCGGCCCGCCTTCCCGGACCGAGGTCCAGTGGCGCTGAGAGCCGCTCGTCACCCATACCGCTGCGCGTCAGCCCCGGTCTCTCACCGGAGTTCCCCACGCCGTGACGGGGCGGACCTTAGCCGAGATCCGCCGATTCGCGGGGTCGCCCGCCGCGGACGGCAGGTCTCCAGAGCGCAGCGGGCCAAGCGCGACGGCGCGGCGTCCGGGGAACGCCGTGCTACCGTCGCCGGCAACACGCAATAGCGGATCGTGGTGAAGGGAAGTCCGGTGCAAGACCGGCGCGGACCCGCCACTGTGAGCGACAGGTCGACCGCACGCACGCGGTGCAGCCACTGGGGCCCAGGCCCCGGGAAGGCGCGGTCGACCGGACTCGTGAGCCAGGAGACCTGCCCGATCCGGCAACGTCGAATCACCCCTCGGGGATTGGGGGAGGACAGATGCCACGCAGCAGGTCGGCGCTCGTCGCCGTCGCCACATCGATCACCGTCGCGCTCGTCGCGACCGTCCCGGCCGGGGCCGCTCCGACGACGGTCCTGTCCCGCGTCGAGGGGCGCTCCGCCACCCTCTTCGAGGGCCCGATCCTGGCCGACGGCCACGCGATCAGGGCCGCGTCCGACGCGCGCGGCCGCCGCTGCGACGGGACCAACAACGGCGCCCACCCGACCGCCGGCCCGACGCCGACCGCGACCGCTGTCGACGGGATGGCGATCGCCGGGCAGGACTTCGACGCCAAGTGGTACCCGGGCTTCGACGACTACTTCCTGACCCGCCTCGGGCCGGACTTCCAGAGCGAGGACGACAACGCCTACTGGGGGATCCTCGTCAACGGCGTCTACACGTCCGTCGGCGGCTGCCAGTACCGGCTGAACGCCGCCGACCTGGCGCTCTGGGTCTACGACGCGTTCAACGAGCGCCCGGTCCTGCGGCTCGACGGTCCGACCGGGATCGGCGAGCCGACCGCCGCCGTCGAGGGCGGGCCGAGCACCGCGCCGGTCAGGCAGTCGTTCACGGTCGACGTCGGCCAGCCGCTCGCGGTCCACGTGGTCGGCAAGGTCTCGTCGGGCGAGGTCGGCGGCGCCGGCGGCTACGGCGACCAGGCCGGCGTCGGCGTGTCGCCGGTCGCGACCGCCGCCAACGGCTTCCAGACCGTGCTGCGCAGCGACCCCGCCACCAAGATCACCGGGGCCGACGGGCGCACGACCCTGAGCTGGTCGACGCCGGGCTGGAAGCGGATCAAGGCCGAGCGGGCCGGCGCCGTCCGGTCGAACCGGCTCGACGTCTGCGTGCGGGCGCCCGGCCAGGCCGACTGCGGCCCGCTGCCGGCCGACGCCCGCACGCGGACCCCGCCGCCGCCGAGCGTCCCCGAGCCGCCGAAGGATTC
Source organism: Patulibacter medicamentivorans (assembly GCF_000240225.1). GTDB lineage: Bacteria > Actinomycetota > Thermoleophilia > Solirubrobacterales > Solirubrobacteraceae > Patulibacter > Patulibacter medicamentivorans. The sequence continues at coordinate 1,892 of NZ_AGUD01000143.1, read as the reverse complement.
GAGTGGCGGCGGGGGCGGCGGCTCGCTGGTGGATGGCCCGGGCGAGAGCGCGCCGGTCGCCGTCGGCGACGTTCGCCTGTCGGCCCCCCGGATCACCGCCGACGGCAACCCGACCGGTCTGGTCGGCGTCCGCTGGGAGGTCCTGTCGGCGGGCTCCGGCCTGCGCTCGTGGACGATCGAGTCGCGCTTGCGCGGCGTTCGCGGCGCCCGCTGGACGCGCCAGGCCAGCGGGACGACGCAGACCACCGCCCTGCTCGACCTGCCGATCGCGCGGACGTCGCAGCTGCGCGTCCGGTTCGTCGCGGCGTCGGGCCGGACGTCGCTCCGCACGGTCGGCGAGGTCGTCGTGCCGCGCGACGATCGCGTCCGCCAGCTGCGGTTCGGCGGTCGCCTGTCGCGCGTGGCGGACCCGCGAGCGTGGCGGCTGACCGTCACCCGCCTGTCGCGCGGCGCCACGCTCCGCACGCGGCTCGCCGCCGGCCGTCCGACCCTGGTGGTTCGCGCTGCCCGGCGCGCGGCGCGGATCGAGCTGCGGGTCGGACGGCGGGTCCAGCGGCTGACCGTGCCCGGACGCCGCGATGGCCGCACGATCTTCGTCTCCGGCCGGCGCCGGACGGCGGCCGGCGAGGTCCGGGTTCGGGTCCTCTCGGGGACCGTCGCCGTCGACGGGGTGGCCGCGCGGCCCTGAGCCGCGGGCCGGGAGCGTGATGCGGGAGCGCCGGGGAGGGACCGGGGTGGCGGTGGCGCTGCTGCTGGTCGCGCTGCTCTGCGGGGCGGCGGCCCTCGCGGGCGGCGGCACGGCCGGCGGCGACGGCCCGCTCGGCCTGGCCGCCAGCGCCAGCGCCGCGCCCCCGCGGCTGGACGGCCGCAACCGCGGGCGCCTCGACGACCTGGTCCGGTTCCTCCAGGACACGCAGAACGACGATGGCGGCTACGGCGGGCAGCCGGGCGCGCCGTCCGATCCCGGGTTCAGCGCCTGGGTCGGGATCGGGCTGGCCGCCGCCGGCATCAACCCCCAGGACCAGCGGATCCCCGGCGGCCGCCGGTCGCTGGCCGACTACGTCGCGCGCAAGGGCCCGGTCAGCACCGGCTCCGACGGCCAGTGGCTGACGACCGAGCTGGAGCGGATCGGGATGCTGGCCAACGCCGCCGGGCTCGACCCGCGCCGGTTCGGCGGCCGCGACTACGTCACCCCGCTGCTGGCGCGCCAGGGCGCCACGACGTTCGCGGGCAGCGGGCCGGACGGGCAGCCGATCCAGGTCCCGCCCGGGTGGTTCCCGCACACCGCGACCGGCCGCAGCCCCGGGGTCAACGACACGATCTTCGCCGTCTTCTTCCTCTCCGGCGTCGGCGACCGGCGGCTGGCGCCCGCGATCGGCCGCGCCGCCGTGGCGATCGAGGCGATGCAGCGCCGCGACGGCACCTGGCCCGCGACCCGCGCCGGCGGACCGACCGACGTCGACATGACGGGCGCGGCGATCCAGGCCCTGTGCGTGGCGGGCCGCTGCGCCGGCGCCGCCGTCCGCGGCGCGCTCGACTGGCTGCGGGCGCACCAGCAGCGGGACGGCGGCTGGAGCTTCTCGGCCGCGCCCGGCGAATCGAACGCGGGGACGACGCCGTGGGTCGTGCAGGCGCTCTGGGCGGCCGGGATCGACCCGCGGAGCTGGCGGAGCGGCGGCCGCGACCCGCTCGACTTCCTCGCCTCGCTGCAGCGACGCGACGGCAGCATCCGCTGGAAGCGCAGCGCCGACATGAACCCGACCTGGATGACCGCCTACGCCGCCCCGGCGTTCGCCGGCCACCCGTGGCCGGTGCCGGCCCCGCCGCGGGCGGCCGCCGTCCGGCGACAGCGGCAGGCGCAGGCGCAGGCGCGGGAGCGGCGGCGGGCGCAA
>NZ_AGUD01000144.1 GCF_000240225.1 Patulibacter medicamentivorans | reverse complement strand
GTCCGCCGCCCGACGCACGCCGCCGCCACGCGCCTCGACGACCGCCAGCGCGGCCCCGGCGGTCGCCGCCAGCAGGGTCAGCGCCGGCACCAGGTAGCGCGGGTTGCCGGCGAAGCCGGCCTGGGCCATGACCGCCACCAGCAGCGCGTAGCCGAGGGCCAGCAGCAGCCAGGACGTCGGGCCCGGCGCGATCCGGCCACGCCGCAGGAGCCCGGGCCCGGGCCCGGTTCCGCCGGCCGCCGCCAGCCCGGCCACCACCGCGATCGCCAGCACGGGCCACGGCGCCTGCCGGCCGAGGTCCTCCCAGACCGTCAGGAACGGCACGTCCGTGAGGGCGGCCGAGCCGGCGCTGGCGGTGCCGGTGGCGCCGCGGGTCGACGCCAGGCCGGACGACAGCAGGTCGGGCACGATCCAGACGACCAGGACCGCGGCGCCGGTGGCGATCACCGGGACCGCCCGCAGCCGTCCGCGGCCGATCGCCCACAACCCGTAGAGGCCGAGGAACGGCCAGATCTCCGGCCGCACCAGCGCCCCGAGCGCCGTCAGCCCGAAGCCCAGCCGATGATCGCCGTCGTCCGCGGCCAGCAGCGCCCAGACCACCAGCGCCCCGAGCAGCGGGTCGGCGTTGCCGAGCGCGGCGTTCGGCAGCCACCACGGCGACAGCGCCACCGCGCCCGCGGCCACCAGCGCGCCCGGCCAGCCGGCCGCGCGTCCGGCCAGGCGCGCCGCGCCGACCACCGCCAGCAGCGCCCCCGCCCGCGCGACGACCAGCCAGGCGAGGGCCGCCCCGTCGCCGAGGATCGCCGCCGGCCCGGTGACCAGCAGCGGGAACGGCTTGAACGACGGTCCGGCGTTGGTGTCGAGCGAGAGGCTCCAGATCTCGCGCCCCCAGACGACCCAGGCCGAGGCGTCGAAGGCCAGCGCGCGGCCGAACGGCAGCGACGCGATCGCGATCAGCACGGCGCCGAGGATCCACGCGGCGCCGCGCAGTCCCCCGGTGCGGGCCTCGAGCACCGCGCCATCGTCCCACAGCGCCCCGGCGGCGGGCCGGCCCCGAACCGGGAGGATCGCGGGGACCGAGCCCGGGCCTATGATTGCTCGCCCGTGTCCGATACTCCCGCCACCGTCGAGGACCTGGACGCCGGCCTCCGCAGCGTGGGCTACCTGCCCGGCGCGCGGACGTCGCTCGTCTCGCACCTCGCGATCCACCTCGACAAGCCCGTCCTCGTGGAGGGCCCGGCCGGGGTCGGCAAGACCGAGCTGGCCAAGGCCCTCGCGTCGGTCCTCGACCGCGACCTGATCCGCCTGCAGTGCTACGAGGGCCTCGACGAGGCCAAGGCGCTGTACGAGTGGAACTACCGCAAGCAGCTGCTGCGGATCCAGGCGGAGACCGGCTCGAGCGGCGGTGACGGCGAGGGCTGGAGCCAGGTCCAGGACGACGTCTTCGGCGAGGAGTTCCTGCTCACCCGCCCGCTGCTGCAGGCGATCGCCAGCGAGCGCCCCGTGGTCCTGCTGATCGACGAGATCGACAAGACCGACCAGGAGTTCGAGGCGATGCTCCTGGAGCTGCTCTCGGACTTCCAGATCACGATCCCCGAGCTCGGCCGGATCGAGGCGACCACCCAGCCGGTGGTGCTGCTGACCTCGAACAACACCCGCGAGCTGACCGAGGCGCTGAAGCGTCGCTGCCTCTACCTGTGGCTCGACTACCCCGAGCTCGAGCACGAGCTGGAGATCGTCCGCCAGCACGTGCCCGACCTGCCGGGCACGATCTCGCGGCGGCTGGTCGAGGTCGTCAGCGAGATCCGCAACCTCGAGCTCAAGAAGCCGCCGTCGATCGCCGAGTCGATCGACTGGGCCCGCACGCTGCTGCTGCTGGGCGCGACCGACCTCGACCAGCAGCTGTTCCGCGACACGCTGTCGGTGATCGTCAAGCACCGCACCGACATCGACCTGGTCTCCGAGCGGGTCGGGCTGCGGCTGCCGGCCCGGGCCGCCGAGTAGCGAGCGGATCGTGGTCGCGTGCCGTCCGACGACGCCGTCCGTGGCCTGGGGCGGGCGCTCGCGAACCTCGATCCCGGCGATCGCCCGGCCGTGAGCCCCGGGGTCCCGAACCTGCCCGGGGGTCCCGAGGCCAAGCGCCTGCGGCAGGCGGCGATCCACGCCCGTCACGGCGCCGACGGGGTGCCCGGCGGCCTCGCCGGGCAGCTCGTCGCGTTCACCGAGGAGCTGCGCGGCGAGGGGATGTCGGTCGGCACCAGCGAGCTGCTCGACGCGACGACGGCGCTCGGCGTGATCCCCTGGAGCTCGCGCGCCGCCTTCCGCGAGACGCTCGCGACGACGCTCGCCAAGTCGCCGGAGGACCGCCACGTCTTCGACCTGGTCTTCGACCGCTTCTTCTTCCGCGCCGCCGAGGCCGAGGCGGTCCGGCTGGGCGCGACCGACGCCGAGACCGCCCAGCGCGCGGATGACGGCGACGCCCCCGGGTCCGGCGAGGGCGCCGAGGAGGGCGGTGACCCGTCCGAGCAGGCCGGCCAGGCGGGCGAGCTGGACCTGGACGCGATCCGAGACGCCGTCGCGCAGGCGATCGCCGACGGCGCCTCCAGCCGGATGGCCGATCTCGCCGCGCTGGCGATCGCCGGCGTCGGCGGCCAGGTCCAGGACTCGGGCGTGGTCGGCGTCGACGTCCAGCGGATCCGCCGCACGCTCGACCTGCGGCCCGAGCCCAACCCGGAGGCCCCCGAGGGCGACCCGCGCCGCCAGGGCCTCCCCCGCGAGGGCATCCGCGAGTTCGAGAAGGCGCTCCGGCGGGAGCTGGAGCGGCGCCGGATCCAGCGGCTCGGCGAGCTGCCGCCCGCGCGGCCGCTGAACCAGATGGACCGCGCGCTGCCGAGCGCGCCGGGCCAGGACCTGGCCGAGGTCCACCGCGTCGTCCGTCAGCTGAAGCGGCGGCTGAACACCCAGGGCCACGAGCTGCGCGGCCAGCGGCGCCGGACCCAGGTCGACATGCGGGCGACGCTGCGCGCCTCGCTCCAGACCGGCGGCGTGCCGGTCGTGGTCAAGGAGCGCGCGGTCCGCCCGCGGCGGCCGGAGATCTTCGTCCTCTGCGATGTCTCGACCTCGGTCACGAGCGCCTCGCTGTTCTTCCTCTCGGTCCTCCACGCGCTCCACGACGCGTTCCGCAAGATGCGCTCGTTCGTCTTCGTCGAGCGGATCAGCGAGGTCACCGAGCTGTTCGAGCGCGAGCGCGAGTTCAAGGACGTCGCCCAGGCGATCGGCCGCGACGCCGGGGTCGCCGACGTCACCGGCTACACCGACTACGGCCGGGTCTGGCGGGAGTTCCTCGAGCAGACCGAGGACGAGCTCCATCCCCGCGCGACGGTGATCGTGCTCGGCGACGCCCGTACCAACGGCCGCGACCCGGCCGAGGCGGCCTTCGCCCGGATCACCGAGCAGGCCGGGCGGACCTTCTGGCTCAACCCCGAGCCGGCCCTCTACTGGGACTACGGCGATTCGGTGATCAGCCGCTACGCCGCCCACTGCCAGGTCCACGAGTGCTGGACCGCCGACCAGCTCGAGGGCTTCGTGGCGGCGTTGACCCGCAGCGGGCCGGCCGAGCCGACCGCGCCCCCGCAGCGACGCCGCTAGCCGCTCGGGCCGGGCCCGGGGACGCCGTCCGGGACGGCCGGCCGCAGCTCGCGCCCGTCGTCGCCGAGCAGGTGGCCCTCGGCGCAGACCAGCCGGGCCTGGACGGGTGCCCCGCAGCCATGGTGGACGACCCGCAGCGGCGGGCCCTCGCTGCCCGCCAGGTGGCGGTCGCCCCACTGCATCAGGGCGGTGATCACGGGCTGCAGCTCGCGGCCGGCCTCGGTCAGCCGGTACTCCTGGCGGGTGCGGCCGCCGCCCTCGGGCCGGTAGTCGCGCTGCTCCAGCACCCCCGCGTCGACCAGGTGACGGAGCCGCTGGGCGAGGACCGCGCGCGGGGCGCCGGTGTGCTCGCGGATCTGCTCGAACCGGCGCATCCCGAGGAAGACCTCGCGCAGGACCAGCAGCGACCAGCGCTCGCCGACGACGTCGAGCGTGCGGGCGACCGAGCAGACGCGCGGGGTGGTCATGCGTCGAGTCTCGCAGAAGCAGGGTTCAATTTGCGAATTCAGCTTGATAGCGTCTGGCGGCATGAGCACCCCCGAGCCGACCATCGCTCCCGCCGCGGACGGGCTGGGCGCCGCCCCCGCCTCGTGGGGCGAGCCCCGGCAGCGCACGGTCACCTGGCACGACCCGCTGGCCACCGCGGCCAAGGGCGCCACGATGTCCGGCCGCGAGTACCTCGAGGCGGTCTTCGCCGGCGACCTCCCCCAGGCCCCGATCGGCCGCCTGATGGGCTTCTCCGGTGGCCGCGTCGGCGACGGCGAGGTCACGTTCACCGCCGTCCCCGACGAGTCGGTCTACAACCCGATCGGCCTGGTCCACGGCGGCTTCGTCGCGACCCTCCTCGACAGCGCCCTCGGCTGCGCGGTCCACACGACGCTGCCGGCCGGCGTCGGCTACACGTCGATCGAGATGAAGGTCAACTACCTGCGGGCCGTCCACGCCGACTCGGGCGAGCTGACGGCTCGCGGCTGGGTGGTCAAGCCGGGCCGTCGCGTCGCGTTCGCCGAGGCCGACGTCCGCGACGCCGCGGGCAAGGTCGTTGCAACGGGGTCCAGCTCGCTGCTGATCATCGCGCCGTAGGGGTGGGATAGCCTGGCGGGTCGGTGGGAGACCCGATCTCACGCGGCCGGCCCGCGACCAGCGCCCCGGGCCCGGCCGAGATCGCGCCCCTGAGCGCTCGCGGGGTGGTCCGGCGCCTGGGCGCGCTGCCGGTCCTCGACGGGATCGACCTCGACGTCGCCCCGCACGAGGTGGTGGCGCTGGTCGGGCCGTCCGGCTGCGGCAAGTCGACCCTGCTGGAGCTCGTCTGCGGGCTCCAGCAGCCGGACGCCGGCACCCTCCGCGTCCACCCCGCGGCGCTGATGCCCCAGCGCGACCTGCTGCTGCCGTGGCTCAGCTCCCGCGACAACGTCGCGCTGCCGCTGCGGCTGGCCGGGGCCTCGCGGCGCGCGGCGCGTGCCGCCGCCGAGGAGCTGCTGGAGCGGGTCGAGCTGGGCCGCTTCGCCCGCAGCCGGCCCGACCAGCTGTCGGGCGGGATGCGCCAGCGCGTCTCGTTCCTGCGCGCGCTGGCGACCGAGCGCGACCTGCTGTGCCTGGACGAGCCGTTCGGGGCGCTCGACGCGATCACCCGCGAGGAGCTGCGCCACTGGCTGGTCGACCGCCTGCGGGAGCGGCCCCGGAGCGTGCTGCTGGTGACCCACGACGTCGAGGAGGCCGCGCTGCTCGGGGACCGCGTCGTCGTGCTCGGCCCGCGGCCGGCGCGGGTCGTGGCCGAGGTCCCGGTGACCGCCGGACGGGCCGACGGGCGCCACCGCGAGGCGACCGACGCGCCGGTCGTCGACGCCCGTCGCCGGATCCACGCCGCCCTGCACGCGGCGATCGCGGCCGGCCGCGCCGCCGGGACGGAGGCCACCGCATGACCGACCGCGACCGCCGCCCGCTGCCGCTGTCCGTGCGCGTCGTGCTCGGCGTCCTCGGCCCGCTGCTGCTGCTCGGCGCCTGGGAGGCCTACTGCCGGATCTCGGACGTCGACGCGCTGCTGCTGCCGCCGCCCAGCGACGTCGCGACGTCGCTCTGGGAGGACCGCTCGCTGCTCTGGGACACCTTCCTGATCACCGCCCGCGAGATCGCCTTCGGGCTCGCCGTCGCCCTCGTGCTCGGCGTGGTGCTGGCGATCGCGATGCACCTGTCGCGGGTCGTCCGCGCCACGCTCGGCCCGCTGGTGATCGGCTCGCAGGCGATCCCGCTGCCGGTGCTGGCGCCGATCCTCGTCTTCTGGCTGGGATTCGGGATCGCCCCGAAGCTCGCGATCGTGGCGGTCATCTGCTTCTTCCCGGTGGTCGTCGCGACCCTCGACGCGCTCGATCGCGTCGACCCCGACCTGACCCGGCTGCTGCGGACGATGGGCGCCGGCCGCTGGCAGCGCCTGCGCTGGGTCGAGCTGCCCGCCGCGCTGCCGGCCGCGCTCTCCGGGGCCAAGATCTCGGTCGCGATCGGCGCGATCGCCGCCGTCTTCGCCGAGTACGCCGGCACCGAGCAGGGCGCCGGCGGCCTCGGGCACGTGATCCAGTCCGCCCAGTCGGGCCTGGCCACCGATCGGGCCTTCGCCGCGGTCGCGATCCTCGCCGCCTTCACCATCGCCACCACCGGGGCGCTCGCCCTCGCGCAGCGACTCCTGGCACCCTGGGCACACCGCCGACCCGGAGACTCTCCATGACGCCCCGTCGACTCCTGCTGCTGTTCGCCGTCCTCGCCACCACCCTCGGGCTGACCGCCTGCGGCGAGAAGTCCGAGGACGTCTCCGGCAGCCAGCGCCCGCCGCAGGAGCGGATCTCGCTGCTGCTGGACTACCTGCCCAACGCCGATCACGCCGGCATCTACCAGGCGCAGGCCAACGGCTCGTTCTCGAAGGCCGGGCTGACGGTCGACATCCGCACCCCGCAGGACCCGGCCTCGGTGCTCGGCCTGGTGGCCTCGGGCAAGGTCGACGTCGGGATCACCTACGAGCCCGAGCTGCTGCTGGCGCGGGCCCAGGGGCGCGACCTGGTCGCCTTCGCCAGCCTGGTGACGCGGCCGCTGACGTCGCTGATCAGCCTGCCGAAGGCGAAGATCAGGAGCGCGAAGGACCTCGAGGGCAAGACCGTCGGCACCGCCGGGATCCCCTACCAGAGCGCCTACCTCGAGACGATCCTGCGCAAGGCCGGGGTCGACCCGAAGACCGTCAAGCAGGTCAACGTCGGCTTCAACCTCAACGGCGCGCTGCTGTCGGGCAAGGTCGACGCGACGCTCGGGGCGTTCTGGAACTACGAGGGCGTCGACCTGCAGCAGCGTCGCAAGAAGCCGGTGATCGTCCCCGTCAACGAGCTGGGCGTCCCGACCTACGACGAGCTGGTGCTGGTGGCCCGCAACGAGACCCTGATCAACCGCGAGTCCGCGATCCGCCGGCTGGTGCGCGCGATCGGCGAGGGCTACCAGGCCGTCCGTCGCAACCCCGACGCCGGCGCCGACCCGCTGCTGGCGGCGAACAAGGACCTCGACCCGGGGCTGCAGCGCGAGGCCGTCAGCAAGTCGGTCGACGCGTTCTTCCCGGCCGACGCGAAGAAGCCGTGGGGCTGGATGGAGACCGACGACTGGGCCAGCTACGCCCAGTGGATGCTCGACCAGGGCCTGCTGAAGCGCCAGATGCCGCTCGACAACGTGCTGACGACCGACTTCCTGGCCGGCGAGGGTGCCGGCGAGGGCCGCAAGACGCCCGGTGGGCAGGACCGGCCGGCGCAGAAGCTGCCCGGCTACCGCGGGGAGTGAGCGCCTAGGCGCGCGCCAGGGCGGCGGCCGGATCGGGGGCCACGGCCGCCGGGTCGGTCGCCGCGGTCGCCGCCGGGATCGGGGGCCGCGCCCGCCGGCGCGGCTCGACC
>NZ_AGUD01000145.1 GCF_000240225.1 Patulibacter medicamentivorans | reverse complement strand
GAGGCCAGGGCCGAGGTCCGCGAGGGCGCGCGGGTCGCGGCGCTCCTGCACGACGACCGCGGGCGGGTCGCGGGCGTCCGCTGGAGCGGCTCCGACGGCGTCGCGCGCGATCTGCGGGCGCCACTGGTGGTCGGCGCGGACGGGCGCCGCAGCCTGGTCGCGCGGGCGGTCGGCGCCGAGCTGCCGTACCGCTCCAGCGCCAGCGGCCGGGCCTGCTACTTCGGCTACTGGGAGGACCCCGACGAGTCCTGGCGCGAGATCGCCGCGCAGTGGCGCGAGGGGCCCGACCTGGGCACCGCGTTCCCCTGTGACGACGGCCTGGTGCTGGCGCTGGTGCAGCCGCCCGTCGGTCGCCGCGAGGCGTTCCGCGAGGACCTCGAGGGGGCCTACCGCGCGACGATCGCGGCGATCCCGCCGCTGGCCGCCCGGCTGGCCGGCGCGCGACTGGTCGGCCGGGTGCGCTCGGCGACCGGGATCGAGTCCTACTTCCGCCGCTCGTCCGGCCCCGGCTGGGCGCTGGCCGGCGACGCGGGGCACTTCAAGGACCCGGTCACGGCCCAGGGGATCCGCGACGCGCTGCGCTACGGCCGGTTGCTGGGGGAGGCCGCCGCGGCGGTCCTCGACGATCCGGTCGCCCTCGATCGCGCGACCGCGGCCTGGGAGCGCCAGCGCGAGCTCGACTGCCTCGAGGTCTACCAGTGGACCAACGTCCTGGCACGGGGCGAGCCGATGAGCCCGATCGAGGTCGAGCTCTATCGCGCCGCGGCGGCCGAGCCGTCGCTGGCCGGCGACCTGCTCGACGTGTTCTCGCGCGCTCGCCGGCCGTCGCGGGTGCTGTCGCCGCCGCGGGCCGCGCTGCTGGCGGCCCGCGCGCTGCTGCGTCCCGGCGCCCGCCGCGACGCGCTCCAGG
>NZ_AGUD01000146.1 GCF_000240225.1 Patulibacter medicamentivorans | reverse complement strand
GGCAGCGCGGTCGTCACCGTCCGCGATGCCGGCTGAGCGACGGGGGACGACGCGCCGCCCGCGTCTCGGTCGGCGCCTGGCGGCGGCGGCCGTCGCGGCGGTCGCGATCGGGTCGGCGGGCGCCGCCCCGGCGTCGGCGACCGGCCCGACGCTGCCGCTGGGCAGCCACGGCCGCTGGATCACGGACGCCGAGGGCCGCGTCTTCGTCACCCACGGGCAGAACCGCGTCGACAAGCGCCCGCCCTACGCGCCCGACGGCGCCGGCTTCGACGAGGCGGACGCGGCCTTCCTCGCCGCGGAGGGCTACAACAGCGTCCGGCTCGGCGTGATCTGGACCGCGGTCGAGCCGCAGCCCGGCCGCTACGACGACGCCTACCTGGCGCGGATCGAGCGGACGGTGGACCTGCTGCACCGGCACGGGATCGTCAGCGTCCTGGACTTCCACCAGGACATGGTCAACGAGCGCTACCAGGGCCAGGGCTTCCCCGACTGGGCCGCGATCGACGACGGCGGCCTCAACCTGCACTTCGGGTTTCCCAACAACCAGTTCCTGAACCCGGCGCTGCTGCAGGCCTACGACAGCTTCTGGAGCAACCGGGCGGGTCCGGGCGGCGTCGGGCTCCAGGACCGCTACGCCGACGCCTGGCGCCACGTCGCCGCCCGCTTCCGGGCGGTCCCGGGCGTGGCCGGCTACGACCTGATCAACGAGCCGTGGCCGGGGTCGACGTTCCTGCGCTGCATCGGCCCGTCGGGCTGCGTCGCCGAGGACGCCCAGCTGCACGCGTTCACCCAGCGCGTCAGCCGGCGGATCCGCACGGTCGATCCGCGGACGCCGATCTGGTTCGAGCCCTACTCGACCTTCAACAGCGTCGCCGACACGACGATGCCGCCGATCGGCGAGCCGCGCGCGGTGCTCTCGTTCCACGCCTACTGCACCGCCGAGGGCGTCACGCTCGCGTACGACCCCAGCTGCGAGGCCTCCGACCGGACCGTCTTCGACCGAGCGGAGCGGCGCTCCGCGCTCGACCACGTGCCGGCGGTGCTCAGCGAGTTCGGGGCGACCAACGACCTGCGCACGCTCGACCGGATCGTCCGCCTGGCCGACGAGCGGATGGTCGGCTGGCAGCACTGGGCCTACACGGGCCACGACCCGACCACGCAGGCGTCCGGCGACGCCCAGTCGATCGTGCTCGACGACCACCGTCCGCCGACCGGCGACAACGTCGTCGGCCGCAAGCTCGAGGTGCTCTCGCGACCGTACCCGCAGGTCGTGGCGGGGACGCCGCGCGGGTGGAGCTACGAGCGCGACGCCCGCACGTTCCGGGCCGGCTGGGCGACCGCCCGCGTCGGCGGCGGGACGTTCCCCGCCTACGCCCGCAGCGAGATCGCGATCCCCCGGCGGCAGTACCCGGCGGGCTACGGCGTGCGGGCCCTCGGCGCCGCGGTCGTCTCGCCGCCGGGCGCGCCGGTGCTCGAGCTGGCGACCTGCCCGGGCGCCGGGAGCGTCAGCGTGACGGTGACGCGCGGCGGCCCGTCGACCGGCTCGTGCGCCCTGCCCGCACCGGCGCCCGC
>NZ_AGUD01000147.1 GCF_000240225.1 Patulibacter medicamentivorans | reverse complement strand
CGGCGCCGGTCGCGCCGCCGAAGGCCCCGCTGACCGCCAAGCCGGCGCCGCTGCCCGCCACGCCGCGGCCGACCGGCCCGTTCCTGGTCCCGCTGGCGCCGCTGTCGCCGCCGACCCCGCCGGGCCAGCCGATCCCGCCCGCCGGCACCAGCTCGGTCAGCGGCAGCATCAGCGTGCCGGTCAGCCAGCCGGTCGGCCAGGTCGAGCGCGAGCGCGAGGAAGAGGTCGCGCACGAGCAGTCCAACGCCTACGTCCGCTTCGACGCGATCGAGCCGCGCGGCCCCGGCACCGGCGGCGCGGCGCTGATCGTGCTCGCGGTCGTGCTGGCGGCGGCCGGTGGCGCGGCGACGACCGGCGCCGTCCGCGCGCGTCGCGACCTCCGCCGCCGGCCGCTCTCCTACGCCCGCCCCGTCGACCCCCGTCACCCCCGGAGACGACCGTGAGACTCGTACGACCCTCGACCCCGACGATCCTGGCGGCGGCCGCGCTGGCCGTGGCCACGCTGGCCCTGGTCTTCGCGATGACCGGCGTCGGCGTCTCGGCCTCGTCCAAGCGGATGCCGTCGGCCGCCAGCACCAAGCCGCGCGCCTACGGGATCCTGCGCCTGAACCGCAAGCGGCAGTTCCCGGCGTCCGCGATCCCGCGGGTCGCCCGCGCCAAGCGCGCCGATCGCCTGGGGACGCTGCGCCCGCAGGACCTCCAGCTGGCCTGCCCGGCCGACACCGTCGAGCTCGGGACCTGGTGCCTGGCCAGCTCCACGTACCCGCTCGACACCAAGGACCGCGGCCGCAACGACTTCTTCTTCGCGACCCAGAAGTGCGCCGAGCTCGGCGGCTACCTGCCGTCGGCCGCGCAGCTGATCGCCGCCGCGCCGAAGCTCAAGATCTCCTCGACGATCGACGACAACCAGACCAGCGCGGCGGTCGACGAGTTCCCCGGCGACGGGCTCAGGGACCAGCGCGAGATGTCCTCGTCGCTGATCACGACGACCGCCGGCGGCAGCGCCGCGGGCAGCATCGGCAGCACCCCCGGGTCCAAGGGCGACCCGCGCCAGGGCGAGCCGGACCCGGTGCCGCTGCCGGCCGATCCCGCGCCCGACACGCTCCAGTACATCACGGTCTACGACAACCACGACAAGGGCGGATTCGCCGGCGGCAAGCCGGTCTCCAGCCCCGAGCGGTTCCGCTGCGCGTTCAACAAGCAGCAGGGCGAGAGCGAGGTCGAGCAGTAGATGGCGCGGACCCGCCCGACCCTGATCGCCTGCGCGGCGGCCGGGCTGCTGGGCGCGCCGGCGGTCGCCCTGGCGGCCGGCGAGCCCGGCCCGGAGCCGGCCCGCACGACGACCACGACGGCGACCCCGCTGGCGCCGGACGGCCCG
>NZ_AGUD01000148.1 GCF_000240225.1 Patulibacter medicamentivorans | reverse complement strand
CCGGGATCGATCGCGGCCAGCTGCCGGACCAGCCCGCCGAGCTGACCGCCGCCGCGCTCGTCGGCGGCCTGGCCGAGGCGCTGGTCGGCCCGCTCTCGCCGCTGGCCCCGACCCCGGACGCGGCCGACGTCGACCGGCTCGCCGGCTCGCTCGCCACCTTTGCCCTGCGCGCGGTCGGCGCCCCGCCCCACGCCACCAGCGCCGCCCCGCCCCACGCCGCCCCGCCCGCACCGGAGACCCACCGATGAGCACCGCCCCCACCCCGCTGGTCACCCACGAGGTCACGAACCAGCCGCCGCCGCTGCAGGACCACAACCTGTTCCTGTCCGACCCCGCCCTGCAGGAGGGGCTGGAGCGCGAGGGCGGCGGCTGGGCCCGCGAGCGCAGCATCGAGATCGGCGCCCGCTGGGCCGGCGAGCCGCTGCGCTGGGGCTTCCAGGCCAACGCCAACGAGCCGCAGCTGCGGCCCTTCGACCGCTTCGGCCACCGGATCGACGAGGTCGAGTTCCACCCCGCCTGGCACCAGCTGATGGCGGCCGGGCGCGCCGACGGGCTCCACGCGCTGCCCTGGACCGACCCGCGTCCGGGCGCCCACGTCGCCCGCGGGGTCCAGTACATGACCGCGACCCAGGTCGAGCAGGGCTTCGCCTGCCCGACCACGATGACCTTCGCCGCCGTCCCGGCGCTGCGGGCCCAGCCCGAGCTGGCCGCCTTCTGGGAGCCGCTGCTGACCAGCGGCGGCTACGACCCCGAGCTGCGGCCCGCGGGCGACAAGCCGGGCGCGGTCTGCGGGATGGCGATGACCGAGAAGCAGGGCGGATCCGACGTCCGCGCCAACTCCACCCGCGCGGTCCCCGTCGGCGGAGCCGGCGAGGCCGGCGGCGAGCACCTCCTGACGGGGCACAAGTGGTTCTGCTCGGCGCCGATGAGCGACGTCTTCCTGGTCCTCGCCCGGACCGGCGGCGACGGCACCGCCGCCGACGGGATCTCCTGCTTCCTGATGCCGCGCGTCCTGCCCGACGGGAGCCGCAACGCGATCCGCCTGCAGCGGCTGAAGGACAAGCTCGGCAACCGCTCCAACGCGTCGAGCGAGATCGAGCTGCACGGCGCCCACGGCTGGATGGTCGGCGAGCCCGGGCGCGGCGTTCCGACGATCATCGAGATGGTCGCCCACACCCGCCTGGACTGCGTCTACGGGTCGACGGCGATCATGCGCTGGGCGACCAGCAACGCCGCCTGGCACGCGGCCCACCGCCAGGCCTTCGGCCGCCGGCTGGCGGACCAGCCGCTGATGCGGGCCGTGCTGGCCGACCTCGGGCTGGAGCTCGAGGCGTCGATCGCGCTCGGCCTGCGGCTGGCGCGCGCCTACGACGAGGCGGCCGTCGCCGAGTCCGGCGCCGACGCCGAGCAGGCGCGAGCGTTCCGGCGGGTGGCGACGGCGATCGCCAAGTACCACGTCTGCAAGCGCGCGCCGCAGCTCTGCTTCGAGGCGCTGGAGTGCCTGGGCGGCAACGGCTACGTCGAGGAGTCGGGGCTCCCGCGGCTGTACCGCGAGGCACCGGTCAACTCGGTCTGGGAGGGCTCCGGGAACGTGATGGCGCTCGACGTCCTGCGCGCGCTGGCCCGCGAGCGCGGGGCGCTCGACGCGCTCGTCGCCGAGCTCGACCTGGCCGCCGGCGCGGACCGCCGCTACGACGCCTTCCTCGCGCGCCTGCGCGCGGACCTGTCCGACCCGGCGACGCTCGAGCCGCGGGCGCGATCGGTCGTCGAGCGGCTGGCGCTGGCGCTGCAGGCGTCGCTGCTGCTGCGCCACGCGCCGGCCGCCGTCGCGGACGCGTTCGTCGCCGGACGGCTCGGCGAGGGCGGCCTGCAGTTCGGCACCCTCCCGGCCGGGCTCGACCTCGACCCGATCGTGGCGCGGGCGACGCCGCCGCTGGCCGCCTGACGCACGCCGCATCGAGCGGGCGGGCGACCTGCGACGATGACCGCAGCATGCCCGCCCGTTCGGTGAAGCTCGCGCAGCTCTTCGGCATCCGGATCGGGGCCGACCCCAGCTGGTTCCTGGCCCTGTTCCTGATCGTCATGCTGCTCGGCCAGCAGTTCGGCGACGTGCTGCCGGCGCTCTCGCAGACGGCCGCCTACGCGCTGGCCGTCGCCGCCGCCGGGCTCTTCTTCGGCTCGCTGATCGTCCACGAGCTGGGCCATGCGCTGGTCGGGCGGCGGTTCGGGATCCAGACGGTCTCGATCGACCTCTGGCTGCTCGGCGGCGTCGCCCGGCTGGACCGCGACGCGCGGACGCCGAAGGAGGAGTTCCTGGTCGCCGCGGCCGGTCCCTTCGGCACCCTGATCGCCGGCGGGATCTGCGTCGGCGCCGGGATCGCGCTGAGCGACGGCAGCACCCTGATCGACGCCGCGCTGCTGCGCGAGCAGGCGACCGATGCCGGGGTCGCGCTGTTCGGCTGGGGCGCCGCGGTCAACGCCGTCCTCTTCTGCTTCAACCTGATCCCGGCGTTCCCGCTCGACGGCGGCCGGATCGCTCGCGCGATCGCCTGGAAGCTGACCGGCGACCGCCGCAAGGCGACCGTCGTCGCGGGCCAGCTGGGGCGCGGCTTCGCGCTGCTGCTGGCCGCGGTCGGCGTCTGGCAGCTGGCCGACGGCCAGGTCTACAACGGCATCTGGTTCCTGCTGATCGCGTGGTTCATCGGCGCCGCGGCCCGCGCCGCCGTCGTCACCAGCGAGATCAGCGAGCAGCTGCACACCGTCACCGCCGGCGAGTTGATGGAGGAGCGCCCGAACTGGGTGCCCGCCGACGCGACCGCGCTGCAGGCCGAGCACGAGACGTTCGGGCCGTTCGCCGTCGACTGGGCCGCGGTGCTCGACGCCCAGGGCCGCTTCCAGGGGATCGTCACCGCCGAGCGCGTGACCGGCGAGCTGGCCGCCGGCCGCCCCGAGGTCCCCGTCCGCGAGCTGCTGGTGAGCGGCGACGACGCCCCGCGGGTCGAGCCCGAGCAGACGCTGGAGGCGCTGCTCTCGAGCGAGCCGCTGCGGCGGCTCGGCGCGCTGCCGGTGGTCGACCGGGCCGGCGTGATGCGCGGCCTGGTGACGTTCGTCAGCGTCCGCGACGCGCTGGCGGCCGCCCTGCCGGGCGGGTCCGGGAACGGCGAGCCGCCGGCCCCAGGCGCGCCGTCCGCCTGATCGCTGGCGCGCTACCGCCGGTCGCGTTCCCGCTGCTCGCCGACGGCCTCCGCCGCCGTCGCCCATGCCTGCCGGTTGGGGCGCGCAAACCTCCCGCTCTGACGGCAGATTCCGACCATTTTGGTTGGGTTGGACGGGACCGCGAACGGGGGGTTGCGGGGTATACGATCCGGCGCGGTTCCCCTGTCCTAGGTTGAAAGAGGCTCATGCCCGCACATGACGTCCTGATCATCGGGGCCGGGTTGGCCGGCCAGCGCGCTGCGCTGGCCGCGGCCGACGCCGGCGCAACAGTCGCGATCATGAGCAAGGTCCATCCGGTCCGCTCGCACTCCGTCGCCGCGGCCGGCGGGATCAACGCGGCGATCAATCCCGCCGACGACTGGCGCTCGCACGCCTTCGACACCGTCAAGGGCTCGGACTACCTGGGCGACCAGGACGCGATCGAGGTGATGACCTCCGAGGCGCCGGGCGAGATCATGTACCTCGAGCACATCGGGGTCACGTTCCACCGCAACGAGACCGGCCACCTGGACCTGCGCGCCTTCGGCGGCGCCTCGATGAAGCGGACCGCCTACGTCGCCGACATCACCGGCCAGGCGATCCTGCACGTGCTCTACGAGCAGCTCATGAAGTACAGCGATCGGGTCGATCGCTACGAGGAGTGGTTCAACACCTCGCTGCTGCGCGGCGACAACGGTCGCTGCGAGGGCGTCGTGGCGCGCAACATCCGCACCGGCGAGATGCAGACCTTCACCGCGAAGACCACGATCCTCGCCACCGGCGGCGTCGGCCAGGCCTTCAAGCCGACGACCAACGGCCTGATCTGCACCGGCGACGGCATGTCCCTGGCCTACCGCTCCGGCGCGCGGCTGATGGACATGGAGATGATCCAGTACCACCCGACGACGATGACGGCCAACGGCTTCCTCATCACCGAGGGCGCCCGCGGCGAGGGCGCGCACCTGCGCAACGCCAACGGCGAGCGGTTCATGGTCGAGTCGGCGCCGAACAAGATGGAGCTCGCCTCGCGCGACGTCGTCTCGCGCGCCGAGCAGAAGGAGATCAACGAGGGTCGCGGCACCGGCCCGCTGAAGGACTCGGTGCTGCTGGACGTCACCGTCGTCCCGAAGAACCGCGTGCTCGAAGCCCTGCGCGAGATCGTCAACCTCGGCCGCGACTTCGCCGGGATCGACATCACCAAGGAGCCGATCCCGGTCCGCCCGGGTCAGCACTACACGATGGGCGGCGTCAAGACCGACGTCGACGGCGAGACCGACATCCCCGGCCTCTACGCCGCCGGCGAGGTCGCCTGCGTCTCCGTCCACGGCGGCAACCGCCTGGGCGCCAACTCGCTGCTCGACACGCTGATCTTCGGCCGCCGCTCCGGCGAGCACGCCGCCAAGGTCGCCGCCTCGATGGCGATGCCGAAGGTCTCCGACGCCCAGCTGCGCGACGACGCGAAGCAGATCGCCGCGATCATCGACCGGCCGCGCACCGGCCGCCGCGTCTCCGAGATCAAGGAGGAGCTGGGCGAGTCGATGAACAAGTACTGCGCCGTCTTCCGCGACGAGGAGGGCATGACCAAGGGCGCCGAGGTCGTGAACCGCCTCCAGGAGGAGGCCAAGACGGCCTACATCGACGACAAGGGCACCGTCTTCAACCAGGACGTGCTCGGCGCGCTGGAGCTGGGCTTCATGCTCGACTGCTCCGAGGCGATCGTGAAGGCGGCGCTGGAGCGCAAGGAGTCGCGCGGCGCCCACTCGCGCACCGACTTCACCGAGCGCAACGACGAGGACTGGCTCTTCCACCTGACGGTGGAGAGGGACGGTGACGGCGCCGCCAAGCTCGGCCAGGCGCCGGTAACGATCACGCAGTGGCAGCCGATGGAGCGGACGTACTGATGTCGACGATCGAGAACACCGACGCGACCGAGGCCAAGCCCGAGGGCCTCCAGGAGTTCACGCTCCGCCTGCGCCGCTACGACCCGGAGTCCGGCCAGGCGCCGTACTTCGAGGAGTTCCAGATCGAGCTGGAGCCCCACCGCTCGGTGCTCGACGGGATCCTCCAGGCGAAGGCCAAGGAGGACGGCTCGATCGGCGTCCGCTGCTCCTGCCGCGCCGCCATCTGCGGCTCCTGCGGCACCCGGATCAACGACAAGCCGGGCCTGGCCTGCCACACGCACCTCGACGAGGCGCTGAAGCGGTCCAAGGACGGCAAGATCACCATCGAGCCGCTCGGCAACATGC
Source organism: Patulibacter medicamentivorans (assembly GCF_000240225.1). GTDB lineage: Bacteria > Actinomycetota > Thermoleophilia > Solirubrobacterales > Solirubrobacteraceae > Patulibacter > Patulibacter medicamentivorans. The sequence continues at coordinate 2,155 of NZ_AGUD01000148.1, read as the reverse complement.
CGGTGATCAAGGACCTGATCGTCGACATGGACGCGGTCCACTGGAAGAAGCAGGCGCGGGTCACCCCGTGGCTGCTCCCCAAGGAGCCGCTGCCCGAGCGCGAGCACATCGTCCCGCGCGAGTCGATGGTCGACGTCACGCAGTCGATGGCCTGCATCCAGTGCGGCGCCTGCGTCTCGGACTGCCTGTCGATGGAGATCGACCCGCTGTTCGTCGGCCCGGCCGCGCTCGCCAAGGCCTACCGCTTCGTCGGCGACCCGCGCGACAGCCGTCACGCCGAGCGCCTCAGCAACCTGGCCGAGGACCCGCACGGGATCTACGCCTGCACCCACTGCTTCAAGTGCATCGAGGCCTGCCCGAAGGGCGTGGCGCCGATGAGCCAGATCATGCGGCTGCGGCGGATCGCCTCGCAGGACCATCACATCAACGACCGCAACAACGGCGAGCGCCACGAGATGGCGATCGTCAACAGCGTCAAGAAGTACGGGACGCTGAACGAGGCCAAGATGGTCCCGGACTCCTACGGCGGCCCGCTGGCCCCGGCGGCGGCCAAGGAGCTCGTCGCCTCGCTGCCGGTCATCACCAAGGCGCTGCTGCGCCGCAAGGTCACGCCGAAGACCGCGCTCTTCCACCACAAGAACCCGGACCAGGCGCAGATCAAGCGGATCTACCAGGAGGTCCAGGGTCGCGAGCAGCGGCTGGAGCTGAACCTCTACATCACCCAGCCGGACGAGGATCCCGCCGAGCTGGCCGCCCACGAGGCGCACGTCGCCGAGGCCGCCGCGCACGACGCGGCGGAGCAGGCCGAGCGAGCCGCCACCAACCAGACGGAGGCCGGAGCATGAAGGTCGCCTACTGGCCCGGCTGCGTGAGCCGTGGCTTCACCCCCGAGCTGCACGGCTCGATGGCGAAGGTCGCCCCGCTGCTCGACATCGAGCTGGTCGAGCTGAACCGCGCCAACTGCTGCGGCGCCGGCGTGATCGCCGAGCACAGCCAGGAGCTGGCCGACACGCTCAACGCTCGCACCTTCGCGCTCGCGCAGAAGGAGATCGAGCAGGGCGCGGACCTGATGATGAACATCTGCTCGACCTGCCAGGGCGCGCAGGGCGAGTGCCAGGAGCGGCTCGACGCCAGCGCGGAGTACCGTGCCGAGGTCAACAAGCACCTGACCCCGGAGGGCCTGGAGTACGCCAAGGGCCTGGTCAACAAGAACTTCCTCTGGGTGCTGGTGGAGGAGCTGGGCCTCGACGAGCTGGCCAAGCGCGTCAAGCGGCCGCTGACCGATCTCAAGGTCGGGCCGTTCTACGGCTGCTACATCGTCCGTCCGACCGACCGGCTGGGCATCGACGACGAGAACCCGCGCGACACCTATCTGGAGCAGGTCATCGAGACCCTCGGCGGCACCGTCGTCGACTACTCGGGCGCCCAGAAGTGCTGCGGCTTCCCGATCTCCCTCATGCAGAAGGAGACCTCGATGCGGATGGCCGGCCAGAACCTGGGCGAGGCCAAGGACCAGGGCGCCGACTGCCTGGTCACGCCGTGCCCGCTCTGCCACCTGAACCTGGACATGCAGCAGCCCGTCGTCAGCAAGACGATCGGCCGCGATCTGCAGATGCCGGTCCTGCACCTGCCGCAGATGGTCGGCCTGGCCCTCGGGATGGACCCCAAGGAGCTCGGCCTCGGCAAGCACGTCGTCAAGCCGACCTCGGTGATCGACTGGACGACCTCGGTCGTCGGCTCGGTCGGGGCGCTGTCGGCGGCCTAGCCGTCGGTCGCACCGGCTGGACCTGCGAGGGCGCCCGACGGGCGCCCTCGCTCGTTGTGGAGGAGCGGGCGTCTGGTGCACGTCGCCGCGGGCCCGCAACCGGGGTTGCCCGGCTACGGGAGCGGGGCGCTCCTCAGTAGGCTGCGAGCGTCGTGATGGTCCGCCGCCCAGACGATCCGGCGCCCGTCACCGAGCGGAGCGCCGCATCCGCCCGCCCAACCCCGCCGTCGAGCCCGACACGCGCCGCCGCGCCGGCCGCTTCCGGCACGCCGACCGTCTCCGGCGGGATCGTCCCCGGGCCGCCGCGGGCGCTGGTGCCCGACGCCCTGCGCGCCGACCGCGGCGGTGGACGCCCCGTCGACCTGCCGGACGACCTCGGCGCGCGGCTGG
>NZ_AGUD01000149.1 GCF_000240225.1 Patulibacter medicamentivorans | reverse complement strand
GCGCCCCGCGCCCCGCCGGCGAGCACCGCGCCCGGCGCCGCGGTCCCGCAGCCCGGCCGCGGCGGCCCGCACGGCCACAGCACGACCGGGACCCAGCGTCGGGCGTCGCGGTCCCAGCGCTGGACGGCGAACGTCCGCGCGCCGATTCCGGGGCGGACCTGGAGGAACAGCCACAGCCGCCGGGCACGCCCGCGGCCGACCGTCCGCGGCCAGAACGGCAGCATCGTCGCACCGGCGGCGGGCTTCGGGCGACCGTGGAGGTCGAGGATCCCGCTCTGCCAGTCGCGGTAGCGACGGCGGTCGCCGACCGGCAGCCCGCTCTCGGCCGGATCGATGTCGCGGAGCAGGAACTGGGCCGTGCTGACGACGCCCGGCGTGCGCCACGCCAGGTAGGTGCTCCAACCGGCGAAGCGGGCCTGGTCGGCGCGGGTGAAGGGCTGGTAGGGGTCGTCCTCGCGGGTCTCGTAGCCGTACTCGGTCAGCCAGATCGGCGCCCCGGGGCCCAGCCGCAGCCGGCCCGCGGCCTGCAGCGCCCGCAGCAGCGCATGCAGCCGGTCCTGGTCGGCGAGCGCCACGCGGTCGCGGCCCGTGGCCGGCGTCCCGGGCGTGACGTAGCGCGTGTAGGGGTGGAAGGCCAGGCCGTCGGCGACCGGCGGGCGGAAGTCGGCGCAGTCGCCGTCGCCGCGCGGTCTCAGCCGCTCGTCGACGCAGGCGAGATCGCGCAGGAAGCGCAGCGGCGGCACCCCGTCGACCCCCTCCGGGCCGCCGATCGCGGCCAGGTTGCCGAGCAGGACGGTGGCGTCGGGGGAGACCGCGTGGATCGCGGGCTCGGCCGCCTCGTGCATCCGGCGGTAGATCCCCGGCGATGCCGCGTCGAACCCGCCGCCCGGCCGCGAGCGCCACTGCGGGGCCAGGAAGGCCGGGTGGTTGGGCTCGTTCCAGGTCGCGAAGCGGGTCACCCGCGGCAGCGGCGGGCCCGAGGCGAGCGGCCGGAAGCTCCCCGAGTAGCGGCGGGCGACGGCGGTGGCGAAGGCCGCGAACGCCTCGGGGTCCGGGACGTCGCGCGAGCGGTCGGGGTTCGAGCTGGCGCGCGCGACCGCCCAGCGCGGGGCCCAGAAGGCGATGTCGATCAGGACGGCGAGCCCGGCCCGCGACGTCTCGCGCACCGCCAGGTCGAGGTGATCCCAGGCGCCCGCCGCGTAGCGCGCCGGGTCGCTGGCGCGGAACGGTCGGCCTGGCGCGCGGGTGGCGTCCGGCCGCGGCGCGATCCGCGACCAGCTGGCGGTCAGCCGGACCACGCCGACGCCCAGGTCGCGCGCCCGCCGCAGGTCCGCCCGGACGCGGGCCGGCGA
>NZ_AGUD01000150.1 GCF_000240225.1 Patulibacter medicamentivorans | reverse complement strand
GCGAGGGCGCGCAAGCGCGCCGCCGCCAAGCGGGCAGCGGCGGCACGCGCAGCGCAGGCCAAGGCGAACGCGCAGGCGCCGCCGACCACGACCGCGACCACGCCGCCGGTGACGACCCCGGCCGCCCCGCCGCCGACCCAGCCGGCCAGTCCGCCGAACCCGCCGCCGACGAGCTACGACGGCGGCGAGGAGTTCAAGCCGGCCGACTAGCCCGGGCGCGTCCCCGGCGCGTGCCTTACGCGCCACCGGCCGCTCGAGCCCGGGGGAGAACGTTGCCGACCCGACGCCGCACCGCGAACGCGACGCCGGCGCACCGCCGCCGGGCAGCCCTACCGCCGTCGCAGCCCCAGCAGGGTCGGCACCGTGACCAGGTGGTAGCCGCGCTTGCGCAGGCCCTTGACGATCCACGGGACCGCCGCGACGGTCTGCGACCGGTCTCCGCCGCCGTCGTGCAGCAGGACGATCGATCCGGGCCGCACCGCCTGCAGGACCCGCGTGACGATCATCCGCGCGCCGGGCCGCGACCAGTCGCCGGGGTCGACGTCCCAGAGCACCGCCTGCTGACCGCGGCGGCGCAGCAGCCGATCGAGCCGCTCGCCGATGTCGCCCCCGGGCGGCCGCATCAGGCATCCGGCATGGCCGACCGCGCGTCGCTCGGCGGCGGCGGTGTCGTCCAGCTGCTGGCGGGTGCGAGCGTCGGCCGGGGCCAGGCTCGGGTGCGACCAGCTGTGGTTGCCGAGCGCGTGGCCACGCCGGACCAGCTGACGGACGACGTGCTGGTAGGGGCCGATCTGCCGTCCCAGCTGGAAGAACGTCGCCCGCGCCCGGCGCCGCTCGAGCTCGCGCAGGATCGGCGCGGTGTAGGGCGAGGGCCCGTCGTCGAAGGTCAGGGCGACGCGGCGACGGCGGTCGCGTGGCCCGTGGCGACGGCGCACCGGCGGGGCGGCGACGCAGGTCAGGCCGTTCGACCGGGTCGGCGCGAGCGTCGCCCGCTGGCGGGCGGAGAGGGTCTCGAACGGCGGCGCGGCCGCCAGCGGCCGAAACCGCCAGCCGACTCCGTCGTCGCCGTGCGCGGGCCGGTCGCCGCTGCCGCCGCAGCCGGCGATCGGCAGCGCCAGCACGAGCGCGCCCAGCACGACGCCCGTCGCACGGCGGCGACGGGCGGCGATCGGATCGGGTCGGCAGGGCACGGGAGCCGGGGGACGGACGGAGCCGGAGCGAGTCTCTCGCCCGCGCCGCGGCGCGTCCACCGCCGCTCAGTCGCCGAGCAGCTGGTGCGCGCGCTCGGCGACGGCCTCGGCGGTGATCCCGAGCTTCTCGAGCAGCTCGCCGCCGGGCGCCGAGGCACCGAAGCGATCGATCCCGACCGCGGCGTCGACGTAGCGCTCCCAGCCGAAGGTCACGCCCGCCTCGACCGAGACCGCCGGCAGGCCGACCGGCAGCACCGACTGGCGGTAGGCCTCGTCCTGGGCGTCGAACAGCTCCCACGACGGCAGCGAGACGACGCGCGCGCCGATCCCCTGCTGCGCCAGCAGCGCCGCCGCGGCGACCGCGACGCCGACCTCGGCGCCGGTGCCGACCAGGACCACGGCCGCCTCGCCCTCCGGGTCGCTGACCACGTAGCCGCCGCGCGGCACGCCGGCCCAGGCGGCCTCGTCGCCGCCGTCGCGGGGCAGCGGGGCGATCCCCTGGCGGCTGAAGGCCAGGACGGCCGGGCCGCTCAGGTCCTCGAGCACCGTCGCCCACGCGACCTGCGTCTCGACGCTGTCGCCGGGCCGGATCACGGTCAGGTTCGGGATCGCCCGCATCGACGCCAGGTGCTCGACCGGCTGGTGGGTCGGGCCGTCCTCGCCGAGCGCGACCGAGTCGTGGGTGTAGACCCAGGCCACCGAGAGGTTCTGGAGCGCCGACAGGCGGACCGCGCCGCGCATGTAGTCGACGAACTGCATGAAGGTCGAGCCGTACGGCCGCACGATCCCGCCGTGGGCGGCCAGGCCGTTGACGATCGCGCCCATGCCGTGCTCGCGGACGCCGAAATGGACGTTCTGGCCCGCGCCCTCGCGGGTGAAGAAGCCGGCCTCGGGCAGCACGGTGTTGGTCGACGACGCCAGGTCGGCGGCGCCGCCGACGAGCGTCGGAACGAACGGGGCGAAGGCGGCCATCGCGCGCTTGCCGCTGATCCGGGTCGCCTCCTTCTCGGCCGGGACGGCCCGCAGCGCGGCCTTCAGCCCGGGCAGCGGCTTGCCGGCCCAGGCGGCGTCCCAGGCGGCGGCGCGGTCGCCGTCGGCGGCCCGCCAGGCGGCGAAGCGCTGCTTCCACGCGGCGTGCTCGGCCGGGCCGCGGTTGCCGGCCGCGAACTGCTCGCGGACGCCGTCGGGCACCAGGAACCGCGCGTCCGGGTCCCAGCCGAGCGCCTCCTTCGTCAGCCGCACCTCGTCCTCGCCGAGCGGCGAGCCGTGGGCCTTGCTGGTGCCCTGCTTGTTCGGCGACGGCCAGCCGATGATCGACTTGACGTGGATCAGGGTCGGGCGAGCCTCGTCCGCCTCGGCCTCGTCGAGCGCGGCGCGCAGCGCGTCGAGGTCGTTGACGTCGGTCACCCGCAGCGTCTGCCAGCCGTAGGCCTGGAAGCGCTGCTCGACGTCCTCGTCGAAGCTCAGCGAGGTCGGGCCGTCGAGCGAGATGTCGTTGTCGTCGTAGAGCACCACGAGCCGGCCGAGGCCGACGTGCCCGGCGAACGACGCGGCCTCCGACGCCACGCCCTCCATCAGGTCGCCGTCCGAGGCGATCACGTAGGTCCGGTGGTCCTGGACCTCGCTGCCGAAGTGCTCGCGCAGGAACTGCTCGGCCGCCGCCAGGCCGACGGCGTTGGAGATCCCCTGGCCGAGCGGGCCGGTGGTGACCTCGATCCCCGGCGTCAGCGGGCTGGCGGGGATGCCGTTGCCGGTGTCGGTCGCGTGGTCGGTCGACTCGCGCTCGGGGTGGCCCGGCGTCCGCGAGCCCCACTGGCGGAACGCCTTCAGGTCGTCGAGCGTCAGGTCGTAGCCGGCCAGGTGCAGCGTCGCGTACTGCAGCATCGAGCCGTGGCCGGCGGACAGCACGAAGCGGTCGCGGTCGGGCCACGAGGGGTCGGCCGGGTCGTGCTTCATCCGCTCGGCGTAGAGCAGGTAGGCGACCGGGGCGAAGGCCAGCGGCAGACCCGGGTGCCCCGAGTTCGCCTGCTGGACGGCGTCGATCGAGAGCGTGCGGATCGTGTTGATGCTGAGGGCGGCGGCGTCGGAGCTCACCGTTGCAGTATTGCGAGCCGCGCGGGTCGGCCTCGACACCCGTCACCCCGGTCCGTCCGGTCGACCGCGTAGGCGCACCGCGATCGGGCGCGCCCGATCCCCTCGCTCCCACTAGGATTCCCCGGGTGTCCGAGCTGCTGATGTTCGTCGAGATCCCCAAGGGATCGCGCAACAAGTACGAGTGGGACCCCGAGGTCGGGGCGATCGTGTTCGACCGCTACCTCTACTCCTCAGTCGTGTATCCGGCCGACTACGGCTTCATCACCGACACCCTCGGCGAGGACGGCGACCCGCTGGACGCCCTCTGCCTGGTGTCGGATCCGACCTTCCCCGGCTGCCGGATCCCGGTCCGCGCGGTCGGCCTCTTCAAGATGATCGACAACGGCGAGGTCGACGACAAGGTCGTCTGCGTCCCCGTCGACGATCCCAACTGGAAGGGCGTCGAGACCCTCGACGACATCTCCGACCAACTGAAGACCGAGATCTCCCACTTCTTCGCGATCTACAAGCAGCCCGAGGGCAAGATCGTCGAGGTCCAGGGCTACCGCAGCCGCGAGGAGGCGCTCGACACCGTCGCCGCCGCCAAGCAGCGGCTGCTCGCCGCCAAGTAGGCGCAGGCGGTCACCGACCTGAAGCACCGCGGGCCGCCCACCGAGGCGGTCCGCGGTCGTTCTGGCCCGCCCGTCGAATCGCCGTCTCGTGATCCGCGCGGCACCGGAATCGCGATCGGACGTCCCAGGGCCGCCCGATCGCCGCCTCGGCCGTCGGCTGCGGCGAGACCGCGATCCGACGGCGCGGGCGCTCAGTCCTCGCCCGCGCCGAGCGACGCCGGCTGGTGGCCGGCCTCCAGGTGCGGATCGCTCTCGGCGGCGCGGACCTCGTAGCCCCGGCGGGCGCTGTGATCGGCCTCGATCAGGGCGACGTCGGCCTTGAGCGCGCGCGCCAGGCCCTCGCGGCCGCGACGCGGCAGGACCCCCATCACGGTGTTCGCGACGCCGGCCGCCTTCGGGACGAAGACGTCGAAGCGCGGGACCTTGAGCGCGTCGACGATCGCCTCGGCGACGTCCTCCGGGGTGGTCGGCTTGACCCCGCGGGTGGCCTTGAGCCCCGTCGCCAGCTCGGTCTGGACGATCGCCGGCATCACGCAGGTGACCTCGACCGGGGAGTCGGCGTAGGCCAGCTCGCCGCGGATCGACTCCGACAGGCCGACCACGAAGTGCTTCGTGCCGCAGTAGGTCGCGACGCCCGGGAAGCCGCCCTTGCCGGCCATCGACGCGACGTTGACCAGGTGGCCGCGGCGGCGCTCGACGAACCGCGGCAGGATCTCCTTGGCGCCGTTGATCACCCCGTAGACGTTGATGTCGATCTGGCGGCGGGTGCTGTCGTCATCCTCCTCCAGGAAGGTGCCGACCGGCATGATCCCCGCGTTGCTGTCGAAGATGTCGATCGGGCCGAGGTCGGCCTCGACGGCGTCGATGAACGCCCGCACCGACTCGCGATCGGTGACGTCGAGCGGGTAGGCGCGGACGGCGGTCCCGCCGCCGCCGAGCTCGGCGGCGGTCTTCTGCGCCAGCTCGAGGTCGAGGTCGCCGATCGCGACCTTGACCCCCTCGCGGACCAGCGCGCGAGCGGTCTCCTTGCCGATGCCACGGGCGCCGCCGGTGATCGCGGCGACCTGTCCGACCAGGACGCGGGGCTGCTTGGCCATTGCTCTTCTCCTGTCTCCGCCGTCCCGGTCGGACGGCCTTCGGGCGCGTGCCCGCCGCTCCGGCAGCGGCGAAAAATGACACCTGCGTCATGTTCGACCCTAGCGAGCTTCGGGCGCGGGCGTCAACGCTCGGCCACCGGCGGTGCGCGGGGCCTCACGGGCCTCACGAGCGTGACGTTCCGGGACGCTCTCCGATCGCTCCGGGTGGGCCCGGGACCGCCGGCCTGGCCCCGCCCGATCCACGGATCCTCCCGCGCCGCCGCTCGCGCACTAGAGTCGAACGCGTGGGGGACGAGGGAGGAAGCGGGGCCCGCTGGGCCCTGGTGGTCGTGGCGCTGCTGGCGATCCTGCTGACGTCGGCGGGCACCGCCGCGTCGCGCGTCGCCGCGGCCGATCGCGCGTGGACCGACCGCGCGCTGGCGCTGCAGGACCGGCTGGCCGGCGACGTGCCGCTGCGCAACCTGCCGTGGGTCTCGACCCACAACTCGTACAACTCGATCGCCGAGATGGGGCTGGCGCTGTCGGTCCTCGATCCCAACCAGCAGCTGTCGCTGGTCGGCCAGCTCGACGCCGGGGTCCGGCACCTGGAGATCGACGTCCACCCGCCGCTGGCCCCGCTCCCCGACCTGGGGCTCGGTGGGGCGACGACCTGCCACAGCGTCTGCACGCTCGAGAAGCCGTTCGCGGTCGTCCTCGGCGAGATCGCGGGCTGGCTGCGCGCGCATCCCGACGAGGTCCTGATGCTCTACGTCGAGTCGCACCTGGCGGGCGCCGCCGGCAACGCGGGCTCCGACGCCGCGGCGGCCACGATCGCGGCGGCGTTCGGCGACCTCGTCCTGCGCCCGGCCGGCGGTGCCGGTCGCTGCACGCCGCTGCCGCTGGAGCAGACCCGCGAGCGGCTGCTGGCCAGCGGCCGCCGGGTGCTGCTCTTCGGTCCCTGCGGCAGCGGCGGCGCCTGGCCGTCGTACGTGTTCGACGAGCGCGGGCGCCTGACCGGCTCCGACAACGGCCGGCTGCGCGAGCCGCCCGACTGCGGCCCGGACTTCACCCGCGCGCAGTACGAGGCGTCGCCGATCCGCTACTTCGAGGACCGGACCGTCGTCGGCGCCCTGACCGGCGGCCCGGACCCGATCGACGCCGCCCTGACGCGGCGGATGGTCCGCTGCGGCGTCGAGATCATCGGCTTCGACCAGCTGACGCGCGACGATCCGCGCCGCGAGGCGCTCGTCTGGAGCTGGGCACCGGGACAGCCGGCCGCGGGCGACTGCGCCGTCCAGCGCCCCGACGGCCGCTGGGCCTCGCGCTCCTGCGACGAGCGCCACCGCGTCGCCTGCCGCGCCGCCGACGGCCGCTGGAGCGTCTCCGAGCGCGCGGTCACGGCCCGCGCCGCCCCACGCGAGTGCCGGACGCCGGGAGCGGTCAACGGCGTCCCGCGGACCGGGCGCGAGGGCTGGCTGCTGCAGCGGGCGGCGATCGGCGCCGGCGACGTCTGACTCGGCGAACGGCAGCGCGACCTGCGCTGGACCCGGGTCGAGCGCGGCGACTGCCCGCCGACGCTCGGCGATCCCGAGCGCCGCTGGCGGGTTCGGCGGGGCGTCGCCAGCGGGGTCGTGCGGCTGCGGTTCGCCTGCACCGGCGAGCGGCTGACGCGGAACCTGACGGTCCGCGGAGGGCGGCGGACCGTGCGGGCCCGGAGCGAGCGGCGGATTCGCGTCCCGGTCGCCCCCGGAGCGCGCCGGCTGACCGTCCGCTTCAGCCACCGCGGGCGGCCGCTGCGGGCGGTGGTCGCCCTGGAGCGGCGCTGAGCGGTCAGCGGCGTCGCGGCGGTCAGGCGACCGGATCGTCGCCGTCGCGCCAGGCCGCGCCGTCGCGGCCGACGCCCTCGCCGCCGAGCACGACCCGCACGGTCCGCAGCAGGATCCGCAGGTCCAGCAGCAGCGAGCGATGCGCGACGTAGAAGCGGTCCAGCTCGATCCGCTCGGGCCAGCTGAGCGTCGTCCGGCCCTGGATCTGGGCCCAGCCGGTGAGGCCGGGACGGACCAGCAGCCGCTCCCGCTGGCGATCGTCGTAGCGCTCGACCTGGACCGGGACCGTCGGCCGCGGCCCGACGATCGCCATCTCGCCGCGGACGACGTTGACCAGCTGCGGCAGCTCGTCGATCGACGTCCGCCGCAGCAGCGCGCCGAGGCGGGTGATCCTGGCGTCGCCCTGCTCGATCGCCAGCCCGGCGCCCATCCGCTCGGCGCCCTGGACCATCGTCCGCAGCTTGAGGACGTCGAACGCGCGACCGTCGCGGCCGACCCGCCGCTGGCGGAAGATCGGATCGCCGGGCGACTCCAGCCGCACCGCCAGCGCGACCAGCGCCAGCGGGATCCCGAGCACCAGCAGCGCGCTGCCGGCGACGACGACATCGAAGGCGCGGCGGACCCGATCGGCGACGGCGGCGCCCGCGGGACGGGCGATCGGGCCGTCGGGGCCGACCTGCAGGCCGGCGTCGCGCATCGCCCGCCGCAGCGCGGCGTGGCGGTCGGCGGGATCGACGGGGGCGCTCATCGCGCGGCCGCCTCGGCGAGCGGCACTCCGCGGCCGGTGACGACCGACCTCATCGCGTGCCCTCCGCCGGGTCCCAGCCGGCGGGCG
>NZ_AGUD01000151.1 GCF_000240225.1 Patulibacter medicamentivorans | reverse complement strand
GCGCCGCGGCCGGCGGCGCTGCGCGCCGTCGCGCGGGGCCCGGCGGGCGAGGACGCCAGGTAGTTCGTGAAGCGCACGGCCGCGTCGCAGTAGGGCTTGGCCGGCGCCGGCGGGCCGGCCCCGGCGACCGGCTGGCCGCCGGCGTAGGCCAGCGCGTCGGCGTCGAGGGCCTTGCAGAGCCCGCGCAGCAGATCGCGCGAGAGCGTGTGATAGCTGACGGTCGCGTTGGCCCCGCCCAGCTGGTAGAGCGACCAGCGGCCGGTGTCGTAGTCCTTCAGCTCGGCGCGCAGCTCGCGCTCGGCGCGGACGTAGCCGGCCGAGACCTTCGGGTCGCCGGTCTTGGCGGCGATCTCGTGGAGCCCGGAGACCGCCTGGGTGAAGGCGTTGAGGACCCGGGCGCGGCTGAAGGTGTAGAGCAGGATGTGGTCGCCGGCCGGGCGCTTCAGGCGCGCGCCGCTGGTCGGCGAGCGGCGCAGCAGCGCGACGGCCTGCAGCGCGGTGTCCCGGTACTTGGGATCGCCGGTCCGCTCGCTCGTGCGCACCAGCGACTGCATCGCGGTCACCTGGGCCATCCCCGAGCCCCACGGCGGCGCCCCGCCGCCGAAGTCGAAGAGGTACTGCCAGGCGGGGCCGCCGGCCCGGCGCGAGGCCAGGCGCAGCGCCTCGTCCTCGATCGCCCGCAGCTGCTCGAGCTTCTCCGGCGCCTTGGTGGTGGCGAGGGCGTTGGCGGTGCCGAAGGTGCCGAGCCACTGGATCTGGAGGCCCTCGCCCCAGTAGTACTGCCAGGTCAGCGGGCTGCCCGGGACGACCGGCCGCGAGCCGACCGCGGGGATGCTCCGCCCGCCCGCCCCGGTCCACCAGTCGCGGTTGACCTGCAGGGTCAGGAAGACGCTCGGGGCCAGCGAGGCGTCGATCCGGCGCTTGGCCGCCATCTGCTCGGTGTTGCGGATCACGCCCTCGAGCTCGTTGCGGGCGGTGCCCTTGCGCAGCCGCTTGGCCTTGGCCCGCGCGTCGCGGTAGAGGGCGCGCCAGGCCCGGTAGTCCGCGAGCGAGATCGCCCTGGCGCTGCGCAGCTTCCGCAGCTCGCCCTCGACCGTGTACCGCGGCTTCTTCGGCTTCTTCTTCGTGGCGGCGGCGGCCGGCGCGACGCCGAGCGGCGTCGTCGCCGAGCCGGCGAGGGCGGTCGCGGCGAGCGTCAGGGCCAGGAGGAGGACGAGCAGCCGTGCCGCTCGGCTCCGAAGAATCGTCGGGGCGGGCACCCGACCGATGGTAGGCTCGCCGCCTTCCGGCGCGCGCAGGTTCCCGCCCATCGCCTTGGCGGACCGACCGTCTCCAGACCGCGCTGCCGGCCCCGAACCGATGACCGCACTCACGTTCCGTCGTTCCGCCACGCCGTTCGCGCTGGCGCTGCTGCTCGCGCTGCTCGCGGCACTGACCGGCTGCGGCGGATCGGAGTCCGCCTCCGACGTCGTCGCGCGGGCGTTCGGCAAGGGCGAGTCGATCAAGAGCGCCACGGTCGACGTCAAGCTCGACGTGACCGGCGCGGCGGCCGGCGACTCGGGACCGCTGAAGATCGGGCTCAAGGGGCCCTACGCCAGCGACGGCAAGAGCACCAAGTTCGACTTCGCGGTCGATCTCGGCGGGGCCGCCGGCGGGTCCTCGGACGCGCAGATCGGCCTGCTGTCGGCCGGCGGCGCGACCTACGTCAAGCTCGGCGGCCAGCCGTTCCTGGTCGGCAACGACGTCGTCGACGGGCTCAAGGACGACCAGCAGAAGGGCAAGGGCTCCGGGCTCTCGTTCAAGTCGCTGGGGATCGATCCGCGCTCGTGGCTGAAGGACCCGAAGACGGTCGGCGACGAGCAGCTCGCCGGCGAGGACGTCACCCACGTCAAGGCCGGCGTCGACCAGCAGCGGCTGGGCGACGACCTGGTCAAGCTGCTCTCGCGGGCCGGCCAGGCGACCGGCGCCAGCCAGGCGAAGGAGGTGACGGCGACGGTCAAGCGGCTCCAGGGCGACATCCGCTCGGCCGCGATCGACATCTGGGCCGCGGACGGCTCGGGCAAGCTGCGGCGGATGAAGCTCGACCTGAAGCTGAAGACCGGCGCGGTCGTGCTCGACTTCGGGCTCAGCCGGATCAACGAGCCGGTCACCGTCACGCAGCCGAAGAACGCGCCGAAGCTGCAGGACGCGCTCGCGGCGCTGCAGCAGGGCCAGGGCGGCTCGGCCTCGGGCACCGGGTCCTCGTCCAGCAGCGGCGGCTCGTCGTCCTCCTCCGGCTCCTCGTCGAGCGACGGCGGATCGGCCAGCGGCAGCTCGTCCGGCGGGACCGCCTACGACCAGTGCGTGGCCGACGCCGGCAGCGACGTCACCAAGCTCCAGCGCTGCGCGAAGCTCCAGTAGCGCTCAGCCGCCGGCCGGCTCCAGCAGCAGGCCGAGCAGCTCGCCGAAGCGGGCGCGGAAGAAGAAGTGGCCCTCGCCGGCCAGCAGCCGCAGCGACCCGCGCGGCAGCCGGCGAGCCAGGTCGCGGGCGTGGGCCGGCGGCACGGTCGCGTCCTGGCCGCCGTGGACCAGCAGCACCTCGCCGGCGACGCTCTCCGGCTCGAAGCCCCACGGTCGCAGCACCAGCCCGAGGTCGTCGAGGAACGGCCCGATCCCGCGCTCGGTCGCCTCGAGCGCGGCCTGGACGATCTGCGCGCGCTCGCCGGCGTCCAGCAGCCGGCGGTCGGCGGCCGACGCGCGCCACGCCAGCGACGCGCCGAGCAGGCCCGGATGGCGCTGGACGAGCGTCGCCAGCCGGTCGCCGACGCGGCGCGCCAGGTCGGGGCGACGGAGCGTCCCGGAGGTCAGGCGGC
>NZ_AGUD01000152.1 GCF_000240225.1 Patulibacter medicamentivorans | reverse complement strand
CCGCGCCCGGTCGCCGCCGCGTCCGGTCCCGGCTGGCCGAGCAGCCCGCCGCCGGCCGCGCCGTCCGGCGGCGACGGCCGCGGCCGCTGGATCGCGATCGGCGCGATCGTGCCGACGGTGCTGGTGATCGCCGGGGTCGGCGGCTACCTGATCGCCGGCGGCGGGGGCGACGACCAGGGCTCCGACGAGGGGGCCAAGGTCGCGACCGGCGACGGCGGCCGGCGCGATGCCACCACCTCCGACGGGACGACCACGCGGGCGAGCACCGCGACGGGCGCCACGACCACCACCACGCCGAGCCAGCGGACGACGACGACCGACGCGGGCGGCGGCACCTCGCCCGACGGCGGACGGACCCCGCGCCAGGTCGCCGCCGACCAGATGGTCCGGGCGATGGACCTGTCGGCTCGGGGCCGGACCCTGAGCGCGGGCGGCGACCTCGGCGGCGCGCTGGCCAACCGCGAGCGGGTGCTGGCGCAGCTGGCCGCGATCACGCCCGGAAGCGCGCAGCAGGAGCAGGCGCTGGAGGCCTTCCGGCGCGGGATCGTCGCCTCGCGCGATGCGATCCGCGAGCGGCGGGTCAACCCGACCGCCGGCGCCAACACCTACGACATCCAGGCGACCTCCGCCAAGCGCGAGTTCTGCCGCCGCTGGTCGTCGGCCGGCCTCCAGCAGCTGACCGCGCGCAGCTGCGACCCGGACGCGATCTGACCGCCTGCAATCCGCTGCCGCCAGCCGGCAGAGAGGGGGTGTGAGCACGCACGACGAACGACGAACCCGCACCGACGGGACGGCGGGGCGGTGGGCGGTCTACGACCAGCACCAGGCCGCCATCCGCCGCTACGTCGCCCGCCGGGTCGAGCCGTCGGCGGTCGACGACCTGACGGCCGAGACGTTCGCGGTCGCGTGGCGGCGCCTGCCGCGGCATGCCGAGGACCCGCTGCCGTGGCTCTACGGCGTCGCCCGCAAGGTCGTCCACGGCCATCGCCGCAGCCACGCCCGCCGCGGCGCGCTGGTCCGCAAGCTCGGCGACGCGGGGGAGGACCGCACCGCCAGCGGCGACCCGCAGGCACGGCTGACCGGCGATCCGGTGCTGGCGCCGGCCTTCGCGTCGCTCTCGGAGCGGGACCGCGAGGCGCTGGCGCTGGTCGCCTGGGAGGGCCTGGACAACCACGCCGCGGCCCGCGTCGTCGGCTGCTCGGCGGCGACGTTCGCCGTCCGGCTGACCCGCGCCCGAGCGCGGCTGCAGGCGGCGCTGGAGGTCGCCGAGGCCTCCGCCGACCGGACGGCGGCGGCCGACCCGGCCGCAGCCGCCGGCCGCGCGCCGACGCGGCCCGACCCGTCCGTCGCGGCGCCGACCGCGATCACCACCACCAGGAAGGCATGAGCATGAGCA
>NZ_AGUD01000153.1 GCF_000240225.1 Patulibacter medicamentivorans | reverse complement strand
GGCGGCGATCCCCGCCGACGGCACCCACGCGCTGGTCGCCGGCCGCGACGCGGAGCGCCAGCGCGCCGCCGACGGGCCGTCGACCGCCGAGCCGGCCAAGCCGGGCACGCCCGGAGCCCGGGGCACCGGCGCCAGCGACGAGCCGGGGGCCAGCTCCGGCGACGACAGCACGACTCCGCTCCGCCAGCCCGAGGCGCTGGCGCCGGGCGAGTCGACCGGTGACGACTCGGCGACGTCCACGCCGAGCCAGCGGCCGTCCGGCTCCGGCTCCGGCTCGGGTTCTGGATCGGGGTCGGGGTCGTCGCGCCCGACCGGGACCCAGGCGGCGGCACCGAGCGAGCCGGCGTCGACGCCGTCCGCCCCGTCGACCGGCGACGCCCCCGCCAAGGCGCCGACCGTTCCGCGGCGGCCGATCACGACGCTGTTGACCTCGATCACCACGAGCCTGCTCGGCACGGGTGGGGCCGACGGTGGCCACTGAGCGCGACGGCGTCGTCGACGTCGCGTCGCACTCGACCCTCTACGCCATCGGCGCCTACTTCTGCGACCGCACGCCGGACCTCGTCGAGGACGTGCTCGCGGACGCGGACGCGATCGAGCGCGAGGGGCTGCGGACTTGGGCGGCCCGCGAGGACGTCGCGGTCCAGGACGCCTTCGAGACGCTGGTGACCGGCCTGGCGATCCGCTTCTACACCGCCCTGGCCGGCGAAGCGGTCGACGCCCCGGCCGCCGCGCGCGCGGCAGATCCCGGCTGAGATCCGGGACCGCGATCGAGCGGTCGAGGACCGTCGGGAACCCGCCCGATCGGCCGCTCGCGACCGGCGGGGGAGGGCGGAGGTCGTCGCGGCAGGCTCCATGGCATACTTCGGGACCGCGTCGGGGCGTGGCGCAGCCTGGTAGCGCGCGCCGTTCGGGTCGGCGAGGTCCCCGGTTCGAATCCGGGCGCCCCGACTGCAGTGAAACGGGCCCGCCGTCCTCGGACGGCGGGCCCGTTCGCGTTCTCCCGCTCGCGACGACGCGCGGCGACGACTCTGCCAGGGTGGGGGAACCGTGCTCGCCCCGTCCGACCTTCCGCTGCCGATCGTCCTGGCCCCGCTCGCGGGCGGCCCCTCCACGCCCGCGCTGGCGGCGGCCGTCTCCGACGCCGGCGGGCTCGGCTTCGTCGCCGGCGGCTACCGGTCGCCCGAGGCGCTGGCGGCCGACGTCGCGGCCACGCGCGAACAGACCGGGCGGCCGTTCGGGGTCAACGTCTTCGCGCCGTCGGGGACGGCCGCCGATCCGGCCGCGCTGACGTCGCACGTCGCCGTGATCGCTCGCGAGGCGGAGGCGCTCGGAGTGGCCGTGGGCACGCCGCGGTTCGACGACGACCACTTCGAGGCCAAGCTCGAGCGGCTCCACGCCGACCCGGTGGCGGTCGTGTCGTTCACGTTCGGCTGCCCGGAGGCGGCCGTCGTCGACGCCCTCCACGCCGTCGGCAGCGCGGTCTGGGTCACGGTCACCCGCCCGGACGAGGCGCGGCTGGCGGCTGCGGCCGGCGCCGACGCGCTGGTCGTCCAGGGCAGCGAGGCGGGCGGCCACCGGGGAACGTTCGCGGACGCGCTCGACGTCGAGGAGATCGGCCTGCTGGCGCTGCTGCAGCTGGCGTCCGCCGCCGTCGACCTGCCGCTGGTGGCGGCGGGCGGCATCATGGGCGGCGCCGGGATCGCGGCCGCGCTGGCGGCCGGGGCGACGGCCGCCCAGCTCGGCACCGCCTTCCTGCGCTGCCCCGAGGCGGGGACCTGGGCCGGGCATTGCGACGCGCTGCGCGAGCGGCCGGGCGCCGGGACGGCCCTGACGCGGGCGTTCACCGGCCGCGCCGCCCGCGGGATCCGCAACCGCTTCCTGCGCGAGCACAGCGCCGGAGCGCCGGTGG
>NZ_AGUD01000154.1 GCF_000240225.1 Patulibacter medicamentivorans | reverse complement strand
TCCGCCGTCGCCCGGCCGGCCGCGCCGTCCGCGCCGGCGGTCGGCGCCACCGCCGAGCGCCCCAGCGCCACCGAGGCGCGGCGCGCCTCGCGCACGACCAGCGTCCCGCCCAGCAGGTCGCCGACCCGCTGGTGGCGGCGGCTGAGGGTGACCATCACGATCCCGGGCGCGTAGGCCAGCGGCAGCTCGATGATCCGCAGCAGGTTGCGGATCACGCTCGATCCCGGATCGACCCGGCGGCCGTCGTCGCGGACCACCCGCAGGCCCAGCATCGCCTTGCCGGGCGTGCGGCCGTCGTTCAGCAACTCCCAGGCGACGTCCCAGAAGAACAGCAGCAGGAAGGCCAGGACCGACGCGATCGCGATCGTCCAGTCGTCGCCGATGTCGTCGTCGAGCGCGCCGAGGGCGATCAGGCCGATCACCGCGACGACCAGCTGCAAGGCCACGTCGGCCAGCCCGCTGACGATCCGGGTCCCGGGGCCGGCCAGCTCCAGCTGCAGCTCCACGCCCTCGGGGGTGGTGATCGACAGCCGGTCCTGATAGTCGTCCACGGCGGTGACCCTATCCCGCTTCCTCGACGATCGCGGCTCCTCGTGGGAGGCGCTCGAAGCGCTCCTGCGCCGCGCCGGCTCGCGACCGGAGCGGCTCGGGGCCGACGGCGTGCTGCAGCTGGGAGCGGCCTACCGCAGCGCGGCGGCCGACCTGGCGTATGCCCGCCGGGCCTTCCCGCAGGACCCGGTCGTCGCCCGCCTGGAGCAGCTCGTGCGGCGGGCGCGGGCGCTCGTCTACGCGCGCAGCGGCCCGCGCGCGTCGCTGCGGACCTTCGTCTCGCGCGGGTACTGGCGGCTGGTGCGGGGCTTCGGCGGCTGGCTCGGCCTGAGCGCGGCGGCGTTGCTGCTGCCGGCGCTCGTGGTCGGCGTCTGGGCCGCGCTCGACCCGGCGGTCGCGGCGACGATCGTCCCCGGCGACTTCATCGACGGCGCCGCACCGCCGAGCCTCGATCGCGGGCTCAGCTCCTCGGAGTCGGCGGCCTTCTCCTCGCAGCTGTTCACCAACAACATCCGCGTGACCTTCATGGCGTTCGTCGCCGGGATCGGCTGCGTCCTCCCGGGGGTGCTGCTGCTGGCCTACAACGGGGCGATCCTCGGGGCCGTCCTCGGCGTGGCGGCCGCCAACGGCCACCTCGACACCGTGCTGCGGCTGGTGACCGCCCACGGCGTGCTGGAGCTGAGCTGCATCGTCGTCGCCGGCGCGGCGGGGATGGTCGTCGGCTGGTCGCTGGTCGACCCGGGCGACCGGCCACGGCGGCTGGCCGTCCGCGATCGGGCACGGCCGGCGATCGGGGCGGTGATCGGGACGGCCCCGGTGCTGGTCCTCTGCGGCCTGATCGAGGGCTTCGTCTCGCCCGCCGGGATGCCGGCGGTGGTGGTCGCCGCGATCGGACTCGGCAGCGCCGGGACCTACTGGGCGCTGGTCCGGATCCGGGGCCGCGAACCGGACGCCGGGCGAGCATCGGACGAGGACCGCGCCGGACCGCTCGCGCAGCCGACGTGGGCCTGAGCCCCGGCTACAGCGCCACCCGCCGCTTGGCCCGCAGGTAGGCGCGCACGCAGGTCGCGGCGAGAGCGTCGGGCGGGGCGCTCAGCACTACCGCGCCCGCCGCCCGCAGGCGGAGGGCGACGGCGTCGCGGGCCGCCCGCACGTCGACCGCGACCGCCTGGGCCAGCGCGCCGACCTCGTCCTCGGGCGCGGTCGTGGCCAGCGCCCGCAGCCGCGGCTCCTCGATCGCGGCGACGCAGAGCGCGTGGCGGCGCGCGAGCACCGGCGCGGCGGCCAGCAGCGGCCCCGCGGCAGCCTCGTCCAGTAGGTCGGTGAGCACCAGCACGAAGGCCCGGCGCGAGCCGCCGACCGCCCGGAAGGCTCGCTCGTGGTCGCTGTCGACCGGCCGCGGGTCGAGGTCGTGCAGCGCCCGCACGACCGCGTCGCCACCGGCCCGCCGCGGCGCCAGCCGCCGCCGGATCCGCGCGTCGTAGGCGATCGTCCCGACGTGGTCGTCGAGCGCGTCGGCGGTCGCGGCGACCGCGGCCGCCGCGTCCAGCCAGCGATCGAGCAGCAGCGATCCGTCTCCCGCCCCGGACGGCGCGGCCCCGAGCCGTCCGCTATCGACCAGCAGCACGGCATCGCGGTCGGCCTCGACCCGCCGCTGGTTGCTCATCGGTCGCCCCAGCCGGTCGCTGGCGCGCCAGTTGACCTGGCGGATGTCGTCCTCCGGCGCGTAGTCGCGGACGTGATCGAAGTCGGTGCCGAGACCGAGCGGACCCTGGCGGCGGAGGCCGGTCGTCGCGCGCCCGGAGCGGATCGCGATCGCCAGCCGGTGGGCGGTGCGGTAGTCCGGCAGGACGCGGATCGCGGGGCCCTCGCCGCCCCCGTGGTCCCAGCGTCCCAGGCGCAGCGGCCCGGTCCGGCGGGCGACCGGGGCCGGCAGCCGGTGGTGCCCGCGACGACGCGCCGTCACACGGGCGTCGAGGACGCCGCGGCCCTCGCCGCCCTCCACCGCGACGCTCGGCAGGCCCGCGAGTCGCAGCCGCAGGCCGGGCTCGGGCGGCTCGGGGCGGACGGTCACGGCGACCGGCAGCCCGCGCGGGGCGATCGCCGGCGCGTCGACCCGCAGCCGCGGCGGGTGACGGCGGGCCAGGAGCCCGTCGACCACCGTCGCGACGACGATCGCCAGCGTCAGCAGCAGGCACAGCCAGCCGGGCAGCAGGATCGCCAGCACGCCGCAGGCGGCGACCGCGACGGCGACGCGCGGGGTCGGGCTCACGCGCGGCCTCCGCGAGCGGCTCGGGAGATCGCGATCACGACGAGACGGGCACCGGGACGGCGGTCAGCGCGGCGGCGACCGCGTCGATGTCGCGGGTGCCCTCCAGCTCGGCCTCCGGGCTCAGCACCAGCCGGTGGGCGAGCACCGGCTCGGCCATCTCCCGGACGTCGTCGGGGGTCGCGAAGTCGCGTCCGGCGAGCCGTGCCGCGGCCTGCGCGGCGGCGACCAGGTGGACCCCGGCCCGCGGGCTCGCGCCGAGGGCGACGCTCGGCAGGGCGCGCGTCGCGCGGACGATCGCCACGGCGTAGGCGGCGACGTCGTCGTGGACGTAGGTCTCGGCGACCAGCGCCCGCGCGGCCCGCAGCTGGTCCGGCCCGGCGACCGCGCGGACCTGCTCGAAGGCGGCCGGCCGCAGCCCGTCGCGGCTGGCGCCGACGATCTCGCGCTCGGCGGCCTCGTCGGGGTAGTCGACGCGGATCCGCAGCAGGAAGCGGTCCAGCTGGGCCTCGGGCAGCGGATACGTGCCCTCGTGCTCGACCGGGTTCTGCGTCGCCACCAGCAGGAACGGGTCGGGCAGCTCGTGGCGGACCCCGTCGACGCTGACCGCGCCCTCCTGCATCGCCTCCAGCAGCGCCGACTGGGTCTTCGGCGGCGTGCGGTTGATCTCGTCGGCGATCAGCAGGTTGCAGAAGACCGGTCCGGGCCGGAAGACCAGCTCGCCGCCGCGCAGCGCAACGGTGCCGGTGATGTCCGAGGGCAGCATGTCCGGGGTCAGCTGGATCCGCGACGCGTCGACGTCGAGCGCCCGCGCGAGCGTCGTCGCGGTCAGGGTCTTGGCGACGCCGGGCGGGCCCTCCAGCAGCACGTGGCCGCCGAGCGCCGCGGCGGCGACCAGCAGCTCGACCGTGCGGTCCGCGTCGCGCACGACCCGGCCCACCTCGTCGCGCAGGGCGGTCACGAGCTCGTTCATCGGATGCCTCCAGGGGTCGTTCGCTGTTCGAGGGCCGCCAGGGCACGCCCGGCGGCTCGAGGATCGGTGGCGTCGCCGTCGCCGGCCAGCGCCCGGGCGGCGGCCTCGTCGAGGCCGGCGCGGCGGGCCGCGGCG
>NZ_AGUD01000155.1 GCF_000240225.1 Patulibacter medicamentivorans | reverse complement strand
CGCGGCCGCCGTCGCCTGGCGGCGCTGAGCGGCACCCGGCGGTCCCGAGTCCGGCCGTCCCCCCCCCGCCCTGCCGTCCCGCGCCCGGCCATCCCGGGTCCGGCCGTCCGACGCCTGGCTGCCGGCGCTCGGCGAGGCCGACGGCGCGGCGCCCGGCCTCCGCACGCAAGCCAGCGAGCGCGTGCCCCATCGAATCGCCACCTCGCCGACGCCGCCCGGCGAGGAGACGATCCGGCGCCGCGGAGACCTCGACTCGCCTCCTCGGGTCAGGACCATCGCCGAGATGACGATCGGACGGGCCGGCGGCGCCGCGCCCGGCCCTCCAGCGGGCCGCCCGCCCGCGGCACCCGTCAGGATCCATCACCCGTGGCCGCCGTTCCCCGCACCCGCCCGCTCGACCCCACCGCGCCCGCCGGGACGCTGCTCGTCGCCGGCACGACCTCGGACGCCGGCAAATCGCTGCTGACCGCCGGCATCTGCCGCTGGCTGCACCGCGAGGGGGTGCGGGTGGCGCCGTTCAAGGCCCAGAACATGGCCCTCAACGCCGCGGTCACGCCCGACGGGCTCGAGCTCGGCCGCGCGCAGGCCGTCCAGGCCGCCGCCTCCGGGATCGAGCCCGAGGCGATCATGAACCCGGTGCTGTTGAAGCCGACCGGCGACCGGGTCAGCCAGGTGGTGCTGCTGGGCCGCCCGTTCGGGACCGCCGGCGCCCGCGACTACCGGCGCCTGCGGAGCGAGCTGCGCGACGCGGTGCTGGACAGCCTGACGACGCTGCGGTCGCGGTTCGACGCCGTGATCTGCGAGGGCGCCGGCAGCCCCGCCGAGGTCAACCTGCGCGAGGGCGACTTCGTGAACATGGGGCTGGCGCGGGCCGCCGGGATCCCCACGGTCGTGGTCGGCGACATCGACCGCGGCGGCGTGCTGGCCGCCCACTACGGCACGATCGCGCTGCTCGACCCCGCCGACCAGGCGCTGATCGCCGGCACGATCATCAACAAGTTCCGCGGCGACCCGTCGCTGCTGGCGCCCGGCGTGACGACCCTCGAGGAGCTGACCGGGCGCCCGGTCCTGGGCGTCGTCCCGTGGGCCGACGGGCTCGAGCTCGACGCCGAGGACGGGCTGGCGCTGCGGACGTTCGACCGCCGCTCCGAGGACGCCGGCGCGCTGCGGGTCGCGGTCGTCGGGCTGCGGCGGATCAGCAACTTCACCGACCTCGACGCGCTGGCGATCGAGCCGGGCGTCGACCTGCGCCTGACCCGCGACCCCGACGTCCTGCGCGACGCCGACCTGGTCGTCCTTCCGGGCAGCAAGGCGACCGTCGCCGACCTGGCCGAGCTGCGCGCGGACGGCCTCGACCGGGTGCTGGAGCAGCGGGTCGCGCAGGGCCGGCCGATCCTCGGGATCTGCGGCGGCTACCAGATGCTCGGCGCCGCGATCGAGGACGACGGGATCGAGACCGGCAGCGGCACGGTCGCCGGCCTCGACCTGCTGCCGGTGCGGACCGCGATGCACGCGCAGAAGATCACCCGCCGTCGCAGCGGCCGGCTGCGGCTGGACGACGACGGGCAGCCCGGCGGCGATGGCGCCACGATCTCCGCCGGCGGCTACGAGATCCGCCACGGGCGCGTCGTCCGCGAGGGCGGCGCGGCGCTGATCGCCGGCGACCCGGTCGCCGCGGCCGCCGACGAGCCCGGGACCGCGGACGAGGGCTGCGTCGACGGCGTCGCCGTTGGCACCTCGTGGCACGGCCTGCTCGAGCACGACGACGCCCGCCGCGCGCTGCTCGGCTGGGCCGCGCGCCACGCCGGACGCGACTTCCGCCCGGGGACCGCGCGCTTCGCCGACGTCCGCGAGCGGCGCCTGGACGCGCTCGGTGACCTGGTCGCCGAGCACCTCGACACCGGCGCGCTGCTGCGGCTGCTGCAGGACGGCGTCCCGGCCGGCCTGCCGACGCTGGCCTGCGGGCCGCTCGCGCCGCCCGCC
>NZ_AGUD01000156.1 GCF_000240225.1 Patulibacter medicamentivorans | reverse complement strand
GCGGGTCGCGGCGGTGCCGCTGCCGGCCGCCCCGCTGATGACCCGCAGCCGGTAGGGGATCGCTCCCGGCGCGGCGCAGGCGGCCGCGGCCGCCCCGCAGCGGACCTGGAGCAGCAGCCGGCCGTCGGCCGCGATCCGGGCCTGGGCGACGATCGTCTGGCCGTTGCGCGCCCGGCGCCAGCGGATCGCTCCGCCGGCGGTCCGCGGCAGACCGAGCGTCAGCGGGCGGGCGTCGACCTCGCCGCGGTGCTGCAGGCGGACGGTGACGAGCGCGCCGGCGGTGCCGCGCGCGACGAAGAAGTCCTCGTCGCGGACGCTGGCCGGGCCCAGGACGACCTGCTGCTCGATCACCGGGCCGAGCGCGACCGGCTGGGCCGTCGCGGCCGTCTCGGTGCCCGCGTCGGGCTCCAGCAGATCGGTCCCGGCCACCGCCCAGGCGGACGGGGCGGCGACCAGCCCGCCGGCGACGGCGAGACCCAGCAGCAGGACGTGGCGGCGCATGGCCCGGGGTTCGTTCCCGCCGCCCGCGTTCCTCGCCGCGACCCGGGACGAACGGCGGATTGCAGACCGGGCCCGCCCGCAACAAGCGCACGCGCGCGGGGTTGACGTTGACATGGTGGTGCTCCCGTCCCGCGTCCGCCCCCGGCTCGCTCGCGCGCTCGCGCTGACCGCGGTCGGGGCGCTCGGACCAGTCGCGCTGCTGGCGCCGGCCGGTGCCGAGGCTCGCACGGTCGCGCTCGCCGACGGCAGTTCCCGCGTGCGCCTGCTCGACCTGCGATCGCTGGCCCCGCAGCGGACCGCGCGGGTCCCCGGGCGGTCGTACGCGCTGGCGTTCGGCGGCGACGGCGCTCAGCTCTACGTCGGTGCCGGTCACGGCGTCGTCGCGGTCGACCCGTCGACCGGCGCGGTCGGCGGGAGCCGCCCGACCGGGATCACGCCGCGCGGCCTGGCGGTCGCGACGGCCAGCGGACGGGTGGTCGCGGGCGGCGGACGTCGGCTGGTCGTCCTCGAGCCGGGATCGCTGGCCCGCGGCGCGACGATCACGCTCGAGCGCGGCGCCGGCGTGACCGCGGTCGCGGTCGACGCGAGCGGCTCGCGGGCGCTGGTCGCGG
>NZ_AGUD01000157.1 GCF_000240225.1 Patulibacter medicamentivorans | reverse complement strand
GAAGGCCACCGCCTCGTCGGCGACCAGCGACGCGTCGCCGCTGAAGGCGACCCGCCAGCTCGGCGCCTGCGGTCCCGCCAGCGGCGCGCTGCCGCCCGGTGCCGGCAGCGGCGAGATCCGGCGGGTGCGGCGGCCGTCGTCCACCAGCAGCGCGGGCACGCCGAGGCGGCCGCGGCGCGGCGCGCTCCAGCGACCCTCGACGCGCAGGAGGACGGTTCCGGCGCCCGCGGGAACGGCTTCGAACCGCTCGCACGCGAACGACGGAGCCGGTGGGTCCTCCTCAGCCACCCGTCGTGCTCCCGTTCACCCGCGCGAGTCTAGATGGTTGATTCCCCGCTCCGGCGATGGCGAACGGGCCGGCGACGCCGTCATCCCGCGGGCGGGCCGGCCTCCGGCGAGGACAGCAGATCGTCGATCCCGGCCAGGGCGGCGGCCAGCACGGCGTCTGGCGCGGCCCCCGCGTCGAGCACCCGGAAGCGCTCGGGCTCGGCGGCGGCGAGCGCGTCGTAGGCGGCGGCGACCCGCGCGAAGAACGGCTCCCGCTCGCGCTCCATCCGGTCCTGCTCCTCGCCGCGTCCCATCAGCCTCGCGCGGCCGGCGGCCGGGTCGAGCCGCAGCAGCAGCGTCCGGTCGGGCCGGCAGCCGGCGGTCGCCAGGTCGTTGATCGCCGCGACCGCGTCGATCCCCAGCTCGCGCCCGCCGCCCTGGTACGCGAGCGAGCTGTCGACGAAGCGATCCAGGAGGATCCAGCGGCCGGCGGCCAGCAGCGGCCGCAGCCGCTCGGCGCAGAGCTGGGCGCGGGCGGCCGCGAACAGCAGCGCCTCGGCACGCGGGTCGACCTCGAGCCGGGGGTCGGCGACCAGCGCCCGGATCCGCTCGCTGAGGACGACCCCGCCCGGCTCGCGCAGGCGCACGACCTCGATGCCGCGGTCGGCGAGGGCCGCCTCCAGCGCGACGGCCAGCGTCGTCTTGCCCGCGCCGTCGAGCCCCTCGATCGTGATCAGTGCTCCGGTGGAGGGGCTCACGGCCTGGACGGTAGACGACTGGCGGCGGCTCGATCCCGGTCGGCCCCGCTGGCGTGGCGGGTCGCGCTCGTCGGCCGAGGCCGCGTCGCCGCGCGGGCCGTGGCGGCGCCATCGTCGACGGGACGACTACGATCGCCGGGTGTCCGTCCTGACCGCCACCGAGCACCAGCCGCACGCCCGCGCGGTGCTGCGGGGGGCGTTCGTGACCGACGGCGGAGCGGCCGTGCGGCCCTCGCACGCCTACCTGTTCCAGGGGCCGGCCGGGAGCGGCAAGCGGACGGTGGCGCGGGCGCTGGCCGCCGAGCTGCTGACCGAGGGGGCGAGCGACCCGGTCGAGGCGGCGGCGCGGGTCCAGCGCGGCGCTCACCCCGACCTGACCTGGGTGACCCCGACCGGCGCGGCGGTGATGCGCCGCGAGGACATCGACGAGGCGGTGGTCCAGGCCGTCAGCCGCCGGCCGTTCGAGGCGCGCCGCCGGGTCTTCGTCCTCGAGCGGGCGGAGTCGCTCAACGACAACGCCGCCAACCGGCTGCTGAAGACGCTCGAGGAGCCGCCCGAGTACGTCGTGCTGATCCTGCTGACCGATCGTCCGGGCGAGCTGCTGCCGACGATCCGCTCGCGCTGCCAGACGGTCCGCTTCGACCCGGCCCCGGAGCGGCAGCAGGCCGCGCGGCTGGCGTCGGGGCGGGGGATCGACGAGCGCGCGGCGCTGGCCTGCGCGCGGCTCGGGCTCGGCGACGCGCGGGTCGCGGCGACGCTGGCCGGGCCTGACGGGCAGCTGCTGCGGACCGCGGCCGAGGCGGTCGCCCG
>NZ_AGUD01000158.1 GCF_000240225.1 Patulibacter medicamentivorans | reverse complement strand
CCGCCCGCGCCGCCCGCAGGACCGCGCGCAAGCGGCGGACGAGCGCCCGCGCGTGGGCGGCGCGGCCGTGCGCCGCGGACGGCCGCCAGCCGCTCGGCGCCTGGACGAGCTTCGCCAACCACGGCACGGTCGTGAAGTCCGAGTTCGGGCTCTACAGCGCCGACCACGGCGGCGTCGCCGCCCAGCAGCTGGAGTCGCGGATCCGCGCGGCCTCGGCGGTGCCCGCCGACCAGCCGCTGATCGCGGTCTACGGCAGCGCCGACCAGGGCGACCAGTCGGCCGGCCTCGACCACAGCGGCCCGGCCGGCGCCGACCTCGTCGGCCGCGCGGAGGGCGACGCGATGTTCCAGGCCTGGCAGCGGGCGGGCGGCGCGCTCTCGGCGACCCCGGACCTCGCCACCCGCTGGACCCGCTTCTGCTTCTGCGGGCGGGCGACCAGCGACGGCGGCCACGTGGCCAGCAAGCCGGTCATCGGCCTGCCGTTCCTCACCGGCTCCGAGGAGGGGCGCGGACCGCTCTACGACGCGCTCAAGCTGCAGCTGGAGGGGACCCGCGCGCCGTCGCTGGACGGCGCCCAGGCCAACAAGGTCGGGGTCCCGATCGGCGAGTGGTCGAGCGCCTGGCCGATGGCCCTGATCCGGATCGGCGACGGCGCGATCGTGACCGTCCCGGGCGAGCCGACGATGGGCGTCGGCGAGCTGCTGAAGAACGCCGTGCTCGCCAGCACGCGGTCCGCCGGGGTCCGGCGCGCCGTGGTCGCCGGGCTGGTCAACGACTACTTCAACTACGTGACGACCCCGGCGGAGTACGACATGCAGCAGTACGAGGGCGCGTCGACCGTGTTCGGCCGCCACCAGGGGACCTTCCTGATGGATCGCGCCAGCGATCTCGGCAGCGCGCTGGCCGGCAAGCCGGTGACGCTGGAGCAGCTGGCCTACGACGCCTCCAACGGCGTGCGGGCGGACGGGCCGGCCTACGCGCAGGGCGCCGCCGCCGGTCGGATCACCCGCCAGCCCTCGTCGATCGCGCGGCTCGGGCACGCGCAGATCGGTTGGGACGGGGCTCCGCGCGGCGGCGACCTGCCGCTCGACCGGGCGTTCCTGACCGCCGAGCGCCTGGTCGACGGCGCCTGGGTCGCGGTCGACAACGACCTCGGGACGGCGTTCGCCTGGACGGTCGACGACGGGGGCCACTACCTGGCGACCTGGGAGCCGCCGGTCAACGCGGCGAGCGGCCGCTACCGGCTGGTCGTGACCGCGTCGCGCTACCGGCTGACCTCGGCGGCCTTCTCGGTCGGGCGCAGCGACGCGCTCGAGGCCCGGCCGCAGCCGGCGCCGCCCGGCAAGGTCGCCGTCCAGGTCGGCTTCCCGCTGGCCCGGGTCGACGTCGACCTGACGGCGCGGCCGTCGGTCCTCCAGCGCGGGACGGTCCGCTTCCGGATCGGCGGACGCGAGGTCGTGGCGCCGGTCTCCCGCCGCGGGCTGGCGGTCGTCGCCGCCCCGGCCGGCAGCACGGTGACGATCCCGGCCGGCGCGATCGACGACGGTCAGGGCAACGTCAACGGCCGCTCGTTCACGATCACGGCGGGGGCGGCGCGATGAGCGCCCGGAGCCTCCGCCGCGGGCTGCTGGTCGCGGGCCTGGCGCTGGTCGCCGCGGCCCCGGCCGGCGCCGCCGCGCCGGGCAGCACCAGCGTCTTCGCCCCGATCCCCGCGCCCGGCTACCCGGCCCACGCCTACGTCCACCCCGACGGCCGGGTCTACGAGGGCACCTACGTCAACCACGCCGCCGCGGGGGTGCCGTCGAAGGTCTTCGAGCTCTCCGGCGCCGGTGGCGCCCCGACCCGGACCTGGACGATGACCGGGCAGGACACCGGCGAGGGCGAGCAGGGCGTCCAGGTCGCCACCAGCGACGCCCGCGGTCGGCTGGTGCTGCTGGACCGGCGGCCGGCGCGGGCGCTGCTGCTCGACCGCGCGACCGGCCGCACCACCGAGTACGCCCGCTTCCCCGACCTGCGGCCGTGCGGGAGCGTCCCGCTGGCCGACGACTGCGAGCCGGGTGGCGACGAGCGGCCGATGCCGAACTACGCCGCCTGGCTGCCCGACGGCTCGCTGCTGGTGACCGACTACCAGCAGGACGTGATCTGGCGGGTCCCGCCCGGCGGCGGCACGCCGCACGTCTGGCTCGGGGTCCGCTCGCGCTCCTCCGAGGAGTACGGCTACGCCGGGATCGTGCTGTCGGCCGATCGCCGCACGGTCTACGTGACCCAGGCGTCGAACTTCGGCAACCTCGACGCGCCGGATCCCAACCACGGCAAGCTGCTGGCGGTCCCGCTGCTGCCCGACGGCGACGCGGGGCCGATCGCGACGGTCTGGACCTCGCCGGGGATCGTCGATCTGCCCGACGGGTTCGCGATCTCCAAGGCCGGCAACTTCTACGTCGCCCTGGTCGGCCTGGCGGCGCAGGTCGTCAAGCTCGGCCCGCAGGGGCAGGAGCTGGGCCGCTTCGGGGTGCCGATCCTGGGCCTGAACGACTCGCCGGTCGCCTTCGACTCGCCCTCGAGCGCGCGCTTCCTGGGAACGCGGATCCTGGTCGCCAACCAGAGCGCGATCTTCGGCAACGCCGGCAACCAGGCGATCCTCGCGGTCGAGACCGGAGAGCAGGGGCAGCCGGAGTACGTCCCGGCCGGCGCCGGCAGCCGCCCGGTGGCCCCGGCCCCGGCTCCCGCGGCGCCGGCGGTCCTCCCGCGGCTGCGGGTGCAGGCGCGACCGTCGACGATCCGCGCCGGCCGCCGCACGACCGTCCGGATCCGGGTCACCGCCGTCGCCGGCGGGAGCCGCCACGGCGTCGCCC
>NZ_AGUD01000159.1 GCF_000240225.1 Patulibacter medicamentivorans | reverse complement strand
CGCTCGGGGCGCGCCCGGGACCAGCTCGGGCGGAGCAGGCCCCAGCCGGCGTGCAGCGCGATCGCCGCCACCACCGCGCCGGCCCCGGCGCCGGCGCCCCGCAGCCAGTCCGGCGGCGCGTCGGCCAGGAACGCGGCGGCGAGCGCGACGATCAGGACCAGGCCGGGCAGGACGAAGGCCAGACCGCCGACCAGGGCGCCCGCGATCCCCCGCAGCTGCCAGGCGCAGAGGATCGCCAGCTGGGTCGAGCCCGGCCCCGGGAGCAGGTTGGTGACGGCGATCGCGTCCTCCAGCTCCTCGCCGTCGATCCACCGCCGGCGGGTGACGACCGTCTCGCGCAGCATCGCGATGTGCGCGGGAGGCCCGCCGAAGCCGAGGCAGCCGATCCGGCCCCACTCGCGGCCGATCTCGCGCAGCGACGGCGGAGGCGCGACGGCGGGCGCCGGAGCGCCGGGCCGGCCGGGCGCCGGGGCTGGTCGATCGGCGGCCATGCCGCGCCACGGTAGACGACGGAGCCGGCTCGGTTGTGGCCTCCCGGTGGCCGGCGGGCGGGCGATGGGGATGGCCGCGACGCTGACCGTCCGGTAGCGACCCCGCGTTCGCGGGGCCGGGCTCAGCGGCCGTCGTCGGCGGTGGTGGCGGCCGCGTCGCCGGCGACGCTCGCCAGGCCGCCCCAGGCGAAGGTCAGGTGGTAGGCGACCACCTGCTCGCGCGTCAGCGCCGGATGCCGGCGCCACCAGCGGGCCAGCTCGACCCCGGTGCCGTTGAGCGCCTGGGAGAAGGCGTCGATCGTCTGGGCGTCGAGGTTCGGCGCCGCCTGCGCCAGCAGGCCGGCGATCACGTCGGCGGTGTTGCGCCGCAGCTGCAGGGCCCCGTCGGCGGCGGGGCCCGAGACCGGCATCCCGTTGCCGAACAGCACGTCCCACTCGCGGCCGTTGTCCTCGACGAACCGGAAGTAGGCGTCGATCCCGGCCCGCAGCTGCCCCTCGGCGTCCTCGTCGGGATCGATCGCCTCGGCCAGCTGCCGCTCCAGCTGCTGGCGGGCCCGGCGCAGGCAGGCCAGGTAGATCCCGTCCTTGGACCCGTAGTGCTTGTAGACCACCGGCCGCGTGACCCCCGCCGCCGCCGCGATGTCGACGATCGAGGTCGCCTCGTAGCCCTGCTCGGCGAAGACGCTGAGCGCGGTGTCCAGCAACTGCTCCTCGCGCAGCGCGCGCGGGACCTGACCGTTCGGGTGCCCGCCGACCGACGCGATCGGCGCACCGGTCCGGCGACTGCTCATCGGGGATCCCGGGACGGTTGCACGCGTGCAACGTTAGTACCTGCGGAGGCGAGCGGCACACCGCCCGGACGCCTCGCCGGAAACCCGACCGGTGGTAGTTTCCCCGGCGGGAGATCCGCGCGTGGGGCGCGGGCGTGCTGGCAGGGGAGAGCGGATGCGCGGGAATCGATCGGGGCGCGCGCGGCGACGCGCGGCTCGCACAGCGGTGGCGGGATGCGTGGCGACGGCGGTCCTCGCCGCGTCGGCGTCGGCCGCGTCGGCGGCCGACCTGCCGGTCCCGGTGCGGGTCGAGCCGGGCCCCGTCCGACAGGAGGCCGGCTTCACCGTCCAGCCGCTGACCTTCACCGTGCGGGTCGGGGTCGGCGACACCCAGAGCTGCCTGGTCGAGACCAAGCTGAACCGCCCCACGTCGGCCACCGCCGCCCGACCGGCCCCGGCGATCCTCGTCACCAACGGCTTCGGCGGCAACGTCGGCGGCGAGCGCTCCCAGGCCGCCGGCCTCGCCCGCAAGGGCTACGTCGTGCTCGCCTACTCCGGCCTCGGCTGGGGCAACTCCGGCTGCAAGATCAGCCTCGACGACCCGGACTTCGACGGTCGCGCGGCCAGCGCGCTGATCTCGTACCTGGGCGGTGCCCGCGTGCCGGGCGGTCAGACGGTCGACTTCGTCCGCCGCGACGCCAAGGCCCACGACGGCAGCGTCCGCCCGAACGACCCGCGGGCCGGGATGATCGGCGGCTCCTACGGCGGCCAGGTCCAGTTCGCCACCGCGAGCGTCGACCCGCGGCTCGACACGATCGTTCCCCAGAACACCTGGAACGACCTGCGCTACTCGCTGGCGCCGAACAACGCCGACCTCCGCCCCGGGGTCCAGAGCGCCGAGCCCGGCGCGCTGAAGCTGCTCTGGAGCCTGGGCTTCTTCACCTCCGGCCTGGCCAACGGCATCAACGGGCTCAGCGTCGACCCCGGGCAGCGGACCCTCGTCTGCCCCGGCTTCGACCTGCAGCTGTGCGCCGCCGCCACGATGGCGCTGGTCCAGGGCTATCCGCCGTCGGGGCTGGCGCGGATCCTCCGCCACGCGTCGGTCGCCGACTACGTCGACCGGGTGCGGATCCCGACGATGCTGGCCCAGGGCCAGGAGGACTCGCTCTTCAACCTCCAGGAGTCGGTCGCCACCTACGACGCGCTGCGCGCACGCGGCGTCCCGGTGAAGCTGATCTGGCACCACATCGGCCACAGCGGCGGCAAGGTCCCGGGCGAGGTCGACGTCTCGTTCCGCAAGCCGGCCTACGAGAGCACCGCCGTGCTGGAGTGGTTCGGGCACTGGCTGAAGGGCGACCCGAAGGTCCCGTCGCTCGACTTCACCTACTTCCGCGAGTGGGCGCCCTACCAGGGGGACGCGACCCCGGCCTACGCGCGCTCGGCCAGCTTCCCGCCCGCCGGCCGCACCGCCGCCTACGAGCTGTCGGCCGACGGCACCCTGCAGCCGGAGGGGGCGCCGACGAAGGTCGGCGACCCGAGCTTCCTGACCACCGTCGCCGGGCTGCCGACCGGGCTGACGACCTTCAGCCTCTTCGAGCTGGGCTCGCAGCCGGTCGACCTGCCGGGCACCTCGACGAGCTTCACCAGCGCGCCGCTGACCGCGGACGCCGACGTCGTCGGCATCCCGACGGTGCGGCTGCGGATCAACCCCGGGCTGGCCGGGGTCACCGGGGCGCTGCTCGGCGAGCTGGGCCAGGCGGTGGTCTTCGTCCGGCTGGAGGACCTGCATCCGGACGGCACCGCCGAGCTGCCGGCCGAGCTGACCTCGCCGGTGCGGGTCCCGACCGACGGCCGGCCGATCACGGTCAGCCTGCCCGGCATCGTCCACCGCTTCCCCCGCGGCCACCGGTTCCGGCTGGTCGTCGCCGGCGGCGACCTGGCCTTCCGCGGGTCGACCGTGCCGACGCCGGTCTCGATCAGCCTCCAGCCCGGGGTGCCCTCGCCGCTGCGGATCCCGGTCGTCCCGCTGGCCCAGCAGGGAGGCATCGTGCGAGCCGCGCTGCCGGCCGGCCCGGGCGCCCGCCCGAGCCGCGCGCGGCCGCGGGTGACCCGGATCCGGCTGACCGCGCGGCGGCTGTCGCTGCGCGTCTCCTCGCCGGCGACGGTGCGGGTCGCGATCGCGCGCCGGGCGGTCCGGCGGGTGCGG
>NZ_AGUD01000160.1 GCF_000240225.1 Patulibacter medicamentivorans | reverse complement strand
GGGCGGGGGAGGGATGCCGCCGTGGCGGACGATGGCCGACGCCGCGATCCAGCGCGGCAAGGCCGCCGAGGCGGCGCACGTCGAGGCGGCGACGGCCGCCGCCGAGCAGCTGCCCGACCGCGAGCGCAAGCGGGCCGAGCGCGAGGCCAGGGAGGACGGCCGCCGCGCCGCCCGCCGCGAGCGGACGATCGCGCTCGACCTGGCGCTGCGCGTCTGCGGCCTCTGGTTCCGCGACGTGGCGAGCCTCGCGATCGGTGCCGCCGAGCACGTCCACCACGTCGATCGCGTCGACGCGCTGCGCGAGGACGCGGCGCGGCTGCCGGATCCGCATCGCGCCCTGCGCTGCGTGGAGCTGGTCGACGAGACCCGCCGCAGCCTGACCCTCAACGCCAGCGAGGAGCTGCAGCTGGACGCGCTCTGCGTGCGGCTGCAGGCCGCGCTGGGGGCGCGCCGCTGAGCGTCGCCCGCCGTCGACGGCGGGATCCGGAAGCAGCGCCGATGCGTCAGGATCGCGAGCAAGCGGCCAGCGGACCCCGCAGTCCGGGCCGCCGCTACCGCGGGTAGGCTGAGCGTTTCCGCGTGACTGCTCGCGCGGCTCGGGGAGATGCGGCGGATCCTGCGAGACACCTGGAGTTGGCGTGGCGGTCTGGCCCTCGACGAGCTGGAGTACGAGCCCGTGCCCGTCGACGCCCGCGGCGGGCCGGTCACCGAGCCGGCGGCCCGGCACTGGCCGCTGCTGGTCTCCTCGACCGACACCGTCGCGCTGCTGCACGCCCGCGACGCGCCACGTGACGTGATCCTGGGCGTGGCCGGGCTGCACATGCTGCTGATCGATCGGACCGGCGGCTACCACGCGATCCTGCCGCGGCGGATGCCGGAGGTCGAGCGGCGCTACGACGAGCTGCGCGGCGACGAGCCGGTGGTCGCCGTCGAGGAGGCGATCGACGCGATGGTCGAGGTCGGGGCGCTCGAGCGGAGCCCGTCGCGGCTCGTCATCCTGCGGCCCCCGGCGCCGACCCCGTCCGACCTCCACGTCGCCCGGATCCGGATGGACGAGGCCGAGGAGCTGCCGGAGGTCTGGCCGATGTCGCGGCGCCTGCAGCGGCTGGCGTGGCGGGTCGGGCCCGAGGGCTTCGCCGGGCAGCGGTTCCGCGAGCTGGCCAGCTTCGGGCGGCTGCGGGCGACGATCGCCGATCCCGACCCGCTGTTCTCCGACCAGGACGGCCTGTACCACGTCGGGCCGGCCGCGCTGCCGCCGCTGTCGACGGCGCTCAACGTCGGCAGCGACGGTCCCCATGGCGCGCGGGGCTGGATCTCCGCCCATCACCTGCGCTTCGTCAGCCCGCCCGGCGTCGGCAGCCCGATCCTGCTGGCCGCCTACGAGGCGGCGGCGCTGCTGCTGGGCGGCGGCGTCGGCGCCAATGCGGTCCGCCGCGCCGCACGCGCGACCGGGCTCTGGCTGGTGCTGCTCGAGCACGTCGACGGGCGAGCGGGCGCCTTCGACACGACGGTCGCCGGGTTGACGGCCGAGTTCGCCCCGCTGCTGCGGCTGGCGGCGGGTGGCGACCACCGCTCGACCGTGACCGCGCTGCTGGCCGACCTGGAGCGGGCGGGGCTGGTGCGGACCGAGCGGCCCTCGCGCAAGACGCTCCGCGTGCACGTGCTGCCGGTCAGGGCGCCGGACGACGAGCGGACGACGAGCTTCCTGCGGCAGTGGTCCGCGTGGCGGATGAGCGGGGGCGAGTCCGCGGCCGGGCTCGACGAGCTCGTGGTGCTGGCGGAACGGCACCTGCGCGACCGGGTGCGCAGGACCTGGGTCGACCTGCTGGAGGCCCGGCGGGTGCGGGTCGAGGTGCGGCCGCCGGACGACGCCTGACGGGGCTCGCCGGGGTCTGCCGGGCCGCGAATATGGGGTGAAACAGCCTGAAACGCCCCACACGAGCGGTGATAGCGTCGGGCAGCACGAGGCCGTCCGCGTCCCCCGCCCGGTCGGGCGCCTCGCGAGCAGGACCGATCCCGCCGATCGCACCGGCGCGCCCGACGCCAACGCCCCGCCGCCCGCCCCCCGGTGGCGGCGGGGCGGGCGTCCGCGGTCGGACGCTAGATCGACGAGGCGGCGTTCGGATCGACCGCGCCGGTCGCGATCAGGACCAGCAGCAGGATGCCGAGCGCCACCCGGTAGACGACGAACGGCGCGAAGCTGCGGGTGGTGATGAAGCGCATCAGCCAGGCGATGACCGAGAACCCGACGGCGAACGAGATCACCGCGGCGAGGATCGTCGGGCCCCACGAGGGCGTGTTCGCCCCGCCGATGTCCTTGAGCTCGTAGAGGCCCGACGCCAGCACCGCCGGAACCGCCAGCAGGAACGCGTAGCGGGCCGCGGCCTCGCGCTTGTAGCCGAGCAGCAGGCCGGCGGTGATCGTGCCGCCCGAGCGCGAGACGCCGGGAATCAGGGCCAGCGCCTGGGCGAAGCCGTAGAGGAGGCCGTCGCGGGGCGTCAGCTCGTCGAGCGGGCGCCGGTTGCGGGCGACGATGTCGGCGAACCCGAGCAGCAGGCCGAAGACGATCAGGGTCGCCGCGATCAGGTGCAGGTCGCGGAAGGCGGTCTTGATCGAGTCCTGGAGCAGGATCCCCAGCAGGCCGATCGGGATCGTGCCGATGATGATCAGCCAGCCCATCCGCGCGTCCGTGTCGGTGGCCCAGTCGCGGCGGATGCCCGCGGCCCCGCCCCGCAGCGACCGCCCCCAGGCGCTGAGGATCCGCGCGATGTCGTAGCGGAAGTAGAGCAGGACGGCCAGCTCCGTCCCGATCTGGATCACGGCCGTGAACGCCGCGCCGGGATCCTCCCAGCCGCTGATGCCCGCGGTGATCCGCAGGTGGGCGCTGGAGGAGACCGGCAGGAACTCCGTGAGGCCCTGCACGAGGCCGTAGACGACCGCCTGGAACGCATCCATAGAGCGCGGGAGGGTATCGACGCACCGCTAAAGGGACGATGAGACGCCGAGGTTGGCGGGTCGGCGTCGGTCGGGCGCGGCGCTCCCGCGTGCCGATCGTCACCGGACGTTCACGCCCGCGGTCGTCGACCCCGCGACGATGGGGCGCGAGATGGAGGCCGTCCCCTCGGGCGTCTCGGCCGCGATTCCCAGTTCCGCCGCGGTCGACTCCCACACTCCCACCGTCCCGTCGGGGCGGCCCTTCCATCTCCCCCTCCGAATACGGCTCTCGCGGCGGGCCTCGGCGCTGCTGCGGTGGATCGTCCTGGCGGCTGCGATCGGCGGGGTCGCGGCGGTCGTCGCGCTGCGCTGGGGCGACGTCGCGGTCGCGCTCGCGCGGGTCCCCCCGGCGGGCTTCCTCGCGCTGACCGGCGTCCACCTGCTGACGCTGGCCCTGCGCAGCGAGGCGTGGCGCTCCGCCCTGGCGGCGATCGGCGGCGTCGTGCTGCCGCGGCGGGTCGTCCACGGCGCCAACGCGGCGGCCTTCCTGGCCGGCTCGCTGGCCGCCCATCTGGCGCTGCCGGTGCGCGCCGTCGTACTGCGGCGGCTGGCGCCCGAGCGGGCTCCGCGCCCGCTGCAGATCGTCGCCACCGACGCGCCGATCGCGGTCGTGGAGGCGGTCCTCTGCTCGCTGCTGCTGGTCGCGTCGGTGCTCGCCGGCGGCGGCTCGTGGTGGCGGGCGCTGGGAGCGCTGGGGATCGCCGTCGGGCTGGTCGCGCTGGTGCGGTTCCTGTTCGTGCGGCTCGGTCACCGGCCGGCGGCGCGCGGCCTGGCGATCCTCGCCGACCGCGGTCGGCGAGGGCGCTTCGTGCTGCTACTGGGCAGCGTCCAGCTGCTGATGGCCGGACGGGCGATCGCCTCGCTGGCCCTCTGCGGCGTGCCGGTCGCGCTCGCCGACGTCGGCCCCCTGCACGCCGCGCTCGGGGTCCTCGGGCTGCTGCCGATCGGGTTGGCCGCGTCGCCGACCGGGGCCGCCGCCGTCGGCGGAGGGGCGGACGGCGCGGTGCTCGCCGGTGGGCTGGTGATCGCCGCGACCTCGGTCGCCGGGGTCGCCGCCTACGCCGCGATCGTCGCCCTGGTCGACCTGCGGTCGCGGATGGCAGGTCGGCGGGCGGCCGTCGCGGCCGCGAGCCGCGCTCCGGCCTGATCGGCCGAGGGGGCGATGGTCGACCGAGCGGGTGACCGGGTCGGTTGGCGACGGAGCGGCTCGGCGATCGAGCGGGTTGGGGCGATGGCGGGCGTCGACCGGGCCGGTTAGGGCGGTGGCGGGTGGGCGGCGCCCGGCCGACGGCATCCGCCACCGTCCGCCCGCGCCCCGCGCCGCGTCCGGCCCGCGGCCTGTGTCGTGCCTGGCCCCGCCGGTGGCGCGCCGCGGGCCGTCGGCCCGCGCTGCGAGGATCGGCCGGTGCTGCGGGGATACGTGTTCGGGTACGGGTCGCTGGTCGCCGACGCGCTGCCGCTTTCGCTGTCGGTCGGCGACGCGGTCGCGCCGGTCTGGGGCCAGCTCCACGGCCACCGGCGCTCGTGGACGGTGGCGATGCGCAACCGCGAGCGGGTCAACGACCCCAAGCACGTCGTCGAGCAGGCGACCGGCCGCCGTCCCGACGTCTGGGTGACCTACGTGACCCTCGACGCCGACCCGGCCGCGACCGTCAACGGCGTCGCCGTCCCGGTCGACGCGGACCGGCTGGCGGTCTTCGACGCCCGCGAGGTCAACTACGAGCGGATCGAGGTCAGCGCGGCGTTCGTCGCCGACCGTGGCGAGGCGTGGCCGCCGCCGGTTCCGGCGGACGGCGCGCCGCTGCCGGTCTGGGCCTACGTCGCCAGCGCCGCCGGGCGGTCCCGCTACGAGGACGGCCGCCGTCAGGGGCGGGCCGTGGTCCGCGGCGCCTACCGCGAGCGGGTCGAGGCGGCCTTCCGGACGCGCGGCGACGGCGCTTGGCGGGCCTACGAGGCCTCGACGACGCCGCCGGCGGTGCCGACCGTCGACGGCCTGCGGCTGGTCCACGTGCCGCCGCGCGGCGGCGGGGCGGCCCCGACGGGGTAGTAGTCGACCGCCCCCGCCCGATCGCCGCGGCCGGCTGATCGTCGCCTCGCCTCGTCGGCCGCGATGAAAGGGCGATCGTGCGCGCGGAGGCCGGCGGATCGCCGCGTCGCCCTGCCGGCCGCGGCGAGAAGGCGATCCTGCGCACGGAGGCCGGCCGATCGCCACCTCGCCCTACCGGCCGCGGCGAGACGACGATCCGCCGTGGCGGTCAGTCCCGGTCGGGACGGACCGCCTGGTAGGCCAGCGCGCCGACGGCTCCGCCGACGAACGGGCCGACGAGGAAGATCCACCAACCGTCCCAGTGGCCGGCGATCAGGTCCGGGCCGAGCGTCCGGGCCGGGTTGACCGAGGTGCCGGTGACGGCGATCCCGACCAGGTGGATCGCCGCCAGCGTCAGGCCGATCGCCAGCGCCGCGAAGCCCGGCGTGACCCGCCGGTCGGTCGCGACGCTGACGATCACGAACAGGAAGATCGCGGTCAGCACCGCCTCGACCAGCAGGGCCGAGCCGTTGGAGACCCCGGCCGCGGGCGCGTTGTTGCCGAGCTTGTCGGCGTCCGGGAAGACCCCCTTCAGCGCCAGCGCGGCGAGGATCGCCCCGACCAGCTGGGCGCCGATGTAGGCCGGCAGGTCGGAGGCCTTGAAGCGGCCGATGATCGTCAGGGCGACGCTCACCGCCGGGTTCAGGTGGCCGCCGCTGACGTGGCCGACCGCGTAGATCGCGCCGGCGATGCCGAGGCCGAACGCGAGCGCGATGCCCGTGAACTGCAGTGCCCCGGCGTCGCCCGGGACGGCGCCGGTCAGGGCGACCACCGAGCCGCAGCCGAGGAAGACGAGGATGAACGTGCCGATGACCTCGGCGATCGCACGCTTGACGAGCGGTGGGTCGACCGGCTCTGTCGGTTCGATGGTGCTCACTGGTGCCTCCTGGCGGGGGGTTGGGAGGGCACTGACGCTAGCGGGGCCCCGCGGCCGTCCGGAAGTCGATCGAGATGCTGCAAGCGGGCTTGCAGGCAGGCCGCGCTCAGGCGAAGCGGTAGACCGCGGTCGCCCGCGCCACCGGGGCGCCGTCCGGCTCGTCCGCCGGGCGCACGAGGACGTCGCAGAAGCAGGTCCGCCCGGCCCGGTGGGTGACGCTGCCCGTCGCCAGCAGGTCGACCGCCGAAGCGGCCCGCAGGTAGTCGACGTTGAGGCTGACCGTGGCCCCGGCCGGCTTGCGCGGCGGGCTGTCGAACGCCCACGCGGCCGCGACGGCGGCGGTGTCCGCCAGGGCGCCGATCGCCCCGCCGTGGACGACGTCGCCGACGGTGGTCAGCTCGTGCCGGAACGGCAGCCGCAGCACGGCGCGGTCGTCGCCCAGCTCGACCGCCTCGACGCCGAGCAGCTGGGAGAGCGGCGAGTGCTGGAGGAAGGCCGCGATCAGCTCGCGGCCGCTGGGGGTGTCGGCGCTGGTGCTCACGGGCTCTCCGATCGAGGCGGGAGGGCACAGCATCGACCAGATCGCCGCCCGTGCGCGATGACCTCGGAGGTCATGGTCGGCCGTCGGCCCGCGGGCGCCGGGTTGCGGGGGAGAACCCCACCCTCGGCCGGGGGCGGTCCCGGTGGGCGCGGCGCCCGCCGCGACCTAGGCTGGTCGTCGTGGTGACCCCCGCCCCGAGATCGCCTGGAGCTCGATCGATGCCCGATCCCCTGCTGGACCCCGAGACCCGGCCGCGCGGCCTGCCACCGGCGCTGATCGCGATCGGCGTGATCGGCGGGATCGCGATGCTGCTGCTGACGGCGATGCTGCTGGTGCTGCGGTTCACCCGCGAGACCTCGACCGAGGAGCACCGCTACCGCGGCATCTCGGCGCTGACGATCGCCGCCCACGACGGCGACATCGAGCTGGTGACGGCGCCGGCCGGCGCCCCGCTGCGGGTCGAGGAGCGGATCACGAAGGAGATCTGGGCGCCGAAGGTGCACCGCGAGCGGACGGGATCGCGCCTGCGGCTGCGCTCCGAGTGCCCGGCGATGCCGATCGCCTCGTGCGAGATCCGCTTCCGCGTCGAGGTCCCGGCAGGCACCGCGATCGACGTCTCCAGCGATTCCGGGGACGTCGTCGCCCGCGGCCTCCGCAGCGACGTGCCGGTGTCCCTGCGGAGCGACTCCGGCGAGCTGCGCGTCGAGTCGCTGACGGCGCCCGCGCTGCGGCTCGACGCCGACTCCGGCGACGTCCGCGGTGACGAGCTGCGGGTTCCCGACGTCGTCGCGAAGGCCGACTCCGGCGAGGTCGACCTGGCGCTGACGGTCCCGCTCCGGCGGCTCTCGGCGATCGCCGACTCCGGCGACGTGCGGGTCGCGCTGCCCGACGCCGTCTACGCGCTGACCGCCTCGACCGACTCCGGCGACGTCCACGACGACGGCGTCCGGCGGGACCCGCGCTCGTCCCGGCGAGTCGAACTGCGCACCGACAGCGGCGACGTGCGGATCGAGGTCCGCCGCTGACCGCCGCTAGGGCTGCTCGGCCTCGCTGAGGACCTGGGCCAGCGCGGTCGCCAGCCGGGCGTGCATCGCCGGGGTCCGGACGGCGATCCGGATGTAGCGCTCGTCGAGGCCCGCGAAGGTCGTGCAGGGACGGACGGCGATCCCGCGGCCGTGGAGCCCCGCGACCGCGTCGAGGCCGGCCGGGACCCGCGCCAGCAGGAAGTTCGCCTGGCCGTCCCAGACCTGGACCCCGGCGAGCTGGCGCAGCCGCGCCAGCAGGTCGTCGCGGTGGGCGGCGGTGCGGGCGGCGATGCGCTCGCAGGCGTCGGGCCGCTGGGCGTAGGCCCGCAGCAGCTCCAGCGACGGCGTCGGGCAGGTCCACGGCGGACCGGCGTCGCGGACCTGGGCGACGAGCGCGGGATCGCCCAGCAGGTAGCCGGCCCGGGCCCCGGGCACGGACAGGGCCTTGGTCAGGCTGCGCAGCACCACGAGATCGCCGGGGCCGTCGTCGGCGGGCCGCTGGTCGGCGAGGGCGTCGGGCTCGTCGGGCACGAAGTCGGCGAACGCCTCGTCGACCAGCAGCGTCCGTCCGGGGCGCCGCAGCCGCAGGATCGCCTCGCGCGGGTCGAGCACGCCGGTCGGGTTCTCCGGCCGGCCGATCGCCACGAAGTCGCAGTCCTCGGGGACCGCGGAGGGGTCGAGCGCCCAGTCGTCCTTCGCCTCGCGGCGGACCCGGACGATCTCGGCGCCGACGCTGCGCAGCGCGGCCTCCGACTCGGTGAAGCCGGGCACGAGCACCGCGGCGCGCTTGGGACGGACGGCCAGCGCCAGCCGCCAGAAGCCCTCGACGGCGCCGCCCAGCGGCAGCACGCCCTCGGTCGGGCGGCCGTGGCGAGCCGCGAGCGCGGCCGCCGCGGCGTGGTCGTCGGGGTAGCTGCCGGAGGCGTCGAGCCCGGCCTGCAGCGCCTGGCGGGCCCATCCGGGCGGGTCGCCGGCGACCACGTTGACGGCGAAGTCGAGCATCCCGTCGGGGACCATCCGGTCGCCGTGGACCCGCAGCGCGACGAGCCCGGTCTGGGGCGCGGCCAGCGGCTCGGCGGCGGGCACGACCTCGGTCCGGGGGCGGTCGTCGTCTGCGGGGGGCTCGGTCACGGTGCGGCTGGGGGTCGGAGCGGCCGCGGCGGCGGTCGTCGGGGTCGAGGTGGCCGCGGTCGGCGGCGCCGCGGCGGTGGGAGCGGTCGGGGCCGGCGCGGCGCCGTC
>NZ_AGUD01000161.1 GCF_000240225.1 Patulibacter medicamentivorans | reverse complement strand
CGCGGCACCGCTGGCGCCGGCCGCCGGGGCGCCGGCCCCAGCGGCGCGAACCGCAGGATCGGGCGCGGCTCGCGCAGCAGCGGCGCGGGGTCGACGTAGCCGAAGGGGTCGCTCGTCCGCCGCACGCCGAGCGCGATCCGAGCGCCGGCCGCCCGTCCCAGGAGGGCCCCACCGCGCACGCGCGCTCCGCGCACGACCGCCGCCGGCCCGATCCCCGAGACCGTCACCGCCCAACCGCCGCAGCGCACCGTCACCGCCCGCGAGCGCGGCGTCCGCCCGGCGAAGGCCACCACGCCCGCGCACGGCGCCACCACCCGCTGGCCGGAACGCGCGACCAACCGCAGCACGCGCCGCTGGCCGGTCAGGAACGGCGTCGCGCGGCGGTACCGGAACGGCGAGGCGACGGGACCGGGCAGCGGGCGGATCAGGGCGGGCGGCTGGTCGACCACCGGCGCGACGCTAGGCGGCGCGAGGCCCCGCGAACCGGATGCGACGCGATCGGCACGACACCGGCACGATGCCGATGCGAGCGGCGGCGATCGCGCCTCGCCCGTGCCCGCCGACCCGCCGCCCGCCACCGGATAGCGTCCGCCGCACCCCGTTCCCGTCCCCGGAGCCTCCCGCCGTGCCCACGACCGCCGCCCAGCTGCTCGTCCGCTGCCTCGAACAGGAGGGCGTCGAGTACGTCTTCGGCATCCCCGGCGAGGAGAACATCCACTTCGTCGACGCGCTGCGGGACTCGCCGATCCGCTACGTGCTGGTGCGCCACGAGCAGGCCGCGTCGTTCATGGCCGAGATCTACGGCCGCCTGACCCAGCGCGCCGCGGTCTGCTCGGCGACGCTCGGCCCGGGGGCGATCAACCTCCAGCTCGGGGTCGCCGACGCGACCACCAACAGCACGCCGCTGATCGCGATCTCGGCCCAGGTCGGCCGCGACCGCTCCTACAAGGAGTCCCACCAGAGCGTCGACCTGGTGCCGATGTTCGCCCCGATCACCAAGTGGTCGGCGCTGGTCCCGACGCCCGAGTCGCTGCCGGAGATCGTCCGCAAGGCCTTCAAGACCGCCCAGACCGAGCGGCCGGGCGCCGTCTACCTGGCGATCCCCGAGGACATCGAGGGCGCCGAGGTCCCCGACGCGCTGGCGCCGCTGCCGATCGACCGCGTCCGCCCGAACGAGCCGACCGACGCCCAGGTCGGCCGGGCCCTGGAGGTCCTGCGCGAGGCCCGCAACCCGATCCTGCTGGCCGGGCACGGCGCCGCTCGGGAGGGTGCCCAGGCCGAGCTGCTGCGCTTCGCCGAGCGGACCGGGATCCCGGTGGCCAGCACGTTCCACGGCAAGGGCGTCTTCCCCGACGACCACCCGCTGGCGCTCGGCGCGGTCGGCTTCATGCGCCACGACTACGTGAACTTCGGCTTCGACGAGGCGGACGCGATCCTCGCCGTCGGCTACGAGCTGCAGGAGTTCGACCCGGTCAAGATCAACCCCGACGGCGACGCGCGGATCATCCACGTCCACCGCTTCCCGGCCGAGGTCGACGAGCACTACCCGGTCGCGGTCGGGCTCCACGGCTCGATCGCCCGCTCGCTGACGCTGCTGGCCGACGCCCTCGACGGCGAGCCGGTCGGTCGGCCCGCCGACGCCGACTGCCACGCCTCGCGGCTGCTGGCCGAGGAGCTGACCCGCGGTCGCGCCGACGACCGGGTGCCGCTCGCGCCGCAGCGGATCGTCGCCGACACCCGCACCGCGCTCGGCCGCGACGACATCGTGCTGGCCGACACCGGCGCGGTGAAGATGTGGATGGCGCGGCTCTACCCGACCTACGCGCCGAACACCTGCCTGCTCTCCAACGGGCTCTCGACGATGGGCTTCGCGCTGCCGGGCGCGCTCGGCGCGAAGCTCGCGCACCCCGACCGCAAGGTGCTGGCGGCCACGGGCGACGGCGCCTTCCTGATGCACGCCCAGGAGCTGGAGACCGCCGTCCGCGAGCGGATCCCGCTCTGCGTCCTGGTCTGGGAGGACGGCGGCTACGGCCTGATCGAGTGGAAGATGCAGATGGAGCTGGGACGCTCGTCCTCGGTCACGTTCGGCAACCCCGACGTCGTCCGGTTCACGGAGAGCTTCGGCGGCCGCGGGATCCGGATCGGCGCCGCCGACGAGCTGCTGCCGGCGCTGCGCGAGGGGCTCGCCTCCGACGGGGTGACGGTGATCGCCTGCCCGGTCGACTACCGCGAGAACCTGCGCCTGACCGACCGCCTGGGCGAGCTGACCGACGCGCTCTAGGCCCTCACCGGCTCAGAAGTTGCAGTAGGTGTTGCGGTAGTTCAGGTTCGTGAAGAGGACGGCGTTCCAGAAGGCGATCTCCGCCGGATCGGACTCCCGTTCCAGGTGCCGCTCGGCGTTGTTGATCGCGCGCTGCGCCTGCTGGCAGGCGACGCGGCCGGGACCGTCGGGGTAGGCGGACGCCGACGCGGGCGCGATCGCGAGCAGGGCGACCGACGCGGCGAGCACCGAGCGCATGGGGCGGAGAGTCATCGAAGGGCCTTTCGGCGGGCAACAGGGACCGGTCGATCGAACCCGATCGACCGCCCGCCGACAATCCGGAGCCGCCCCTGAGGTTCTGGCCTAGGACCGCAGTCCCTGAAGGACGATCCGTAGCATCGGCTCGATCCGCGGGTCGCTGTCCGGTCGGCGGGCGCGGCGTTGGTCGGCGGCCCACGCGATCCCGTAGACGACCCGCAGCACGTCGTCGGCGTCGGCGTCGGCCCGCACGACGCCCTCGGCCCGAGCCCACTCCAGCAGGGTCGACCAGCCCTGGCGCGAGAGCGCGCAGACGGTGCCCAGCGGCGTGCTGGCGTCGTGCATCGTCGCCTTGATACTGGCGGCGACTCCTCGGAAGGTCGCGGCATCGGAGAGCACGTCGCGCAGGTAGGCCTCGACCGCGGCCCACGGGTCGCCGCCCTCGCGGAGGCTCTCGGCGTGGGCGATCGTCCGCTCGAAGCGCTCGTGGAGCAGCGCCTCGATCAGGTCGTCGCGGGCCGGGAAGTGGCGGTAGAGCGTGCCGACGCCGACCCCGGCGCGGCGGGCGACCTCCTCCAGCGAGCCGTCGACGCCCTGCTCGGCGAACGTGTCGCGGGCGGCCCGCAGCAGCCGCTCGCGGTTGCGGCGCGCGTCGGCCCGCATCGGCCGCTCGGCGGCGGGGCTCGTGGGGGCGTCGGGACTCGTCTGCGTCATGGCGTGAGGGCGCGTTCGACTCGTGGGGGGGGGCGAAACGGAGGCAACCTCCGTAGCAGGCACGAGCATCAATCGGAGGCAGCCTCCGCTTCATGTCGGAAGGTCGCGACGTCCCGCGCGACCCCACCGATTCTCTCGAAGGAGCCCCTCGATGTCGACCCCGACCGCCTCGTGCTCCCGCGCGCGCCCGCCGGCCAGCACCTCGGGATCGCGCTCGCCGTGGTCGTCACCTGCCAGCTGATGGTCGTCCG
The DNA here is from genome assembly GCF_000240225.1 of Patulibacter medicamentivorans. Lineage (GTDB taxonomy): Bacteria > Actinomycetota > Thermoleophilia > Solirubrobacterales > Solirubrobacteraceae > Patulibacter > Patulibacter medicamentivorans. Next base: position 2,648 of record NZ_AGUD01000161.1, on the reverse strand, counting down.
CGACAGCGACTGGCAGCTGCTCGGCGCCCGCGCGGTCCAGGGCGCTCGGCGCCGCGTTCGCCGCGCCGCCGCGGACCGGCCCGCGGCGGCCGCTGATCGTCGCGCACGAGGCGCTCTCGCAGGGGATGACGAGCACGTTCGGCGTCGCCGCGATCTCGCTGGTGGTCGCGGTCCTGGTGCTGCGACAGAGCCGCCCCGGCACGGACGACGGCGGCACGGCCCCGGCGCCGGCAAGCCCGGCTGAGGCCGGGTCGGGCGGAGCCGGGCGGAGCCGGGCGGGGTCGGCCGGGACGGATCGCGGGCGCGCGAGCCGCTACCGGCCCGCCCGCCCGCGGTACCGGCAACTAGAAGTTGCAGTAGGTGTTGAACCAGGCCTTCTCGGTGCGGTAGGCCTGGAGCCAGTAGGCGGAGTCGGACTGGGTGGTCGACGCGATGTAGCGGTCCAGGTAGTAGTCGACGTACAGCTGGCTCGTCTCGCAGAGCTTGCCGTAGGGCGGGGTCGCCGATGCGGGGCTGGCGGGACCGGCCAGGCCGACGGCGGTGACGCCGGTGATCAGGAGTGCGGTGAGCTTGCGACGAGCCATCATCTGGAGGACCTCGGGTCGTGGGATCTGCACCGACCACCAAACCGCCCGCCCGCCGCCCTGACAATCAGGGACCGGCCCCGAGGTTGTGCAGCGCACGGTCGACGACCCGCTCCGCCTGGTCCTTCGCGGCGCCCTCAGTCCGCGTCGTGCAGCGCGCGGTACAGCTCGTTGGCCGCGACCCCGGTCAGCTCGGAGACCACCCGCGCGGCGGTCCGGGGGCGCGCCCCGTCGTCGACCAGCCGCCGCGCGGCGGCGAGCGCGCGCGCCACGTCCAGGGTCGCTGCGACGCCCGCCACCACGAGCGTGATCTCGCCCTTGACGGCGCCGTCGGCGAAGCGCTCGGCGACCTCTGCGGCGGGCCCGCGGACGACCTCCTCGTGGAGCTTGGTCAGCTCCCGGCAGACGGCGACCACGCGGGTGGGGTCCTCGTCGGCGATCGCCCGCAGGGTCGCGACCAGCCGCCGCGGCGACTCGAAGGCGACCGTCACGTCGGGGTCGCGCAGCAGCTCCAGGGTCTCCCCCGTGCGCCGCGGCAGGAAGCCGACGAACCGCCATCGCTCGGCCGTGATCCCGGCGGTCGCGATCGCGGTCACCGGCGCGCTCGGGCCGGGCAGCGCCTCGACCCGGATCCCGGCGTCGCGGAACGCCGCCACCAGCCGCCCGCCCGGGTCGCTGACCACCGGCATCCCGGCGTCGCTGACCAGGGCCACGACCTCGCCCGCCCGCACCCGCCCCAGCAACTCGGCGGAGCGCTGGGCCTCGTTGTGCTCGTGGAGGCTGATCGTCGGGGTCGCGATCCCGTAGCGCTGCAGCAGGACCCGGGTGTGGCGGGTGTCCTCGCAGGCCACGACCGCCGCCGATCGCAGCGCCTCCAGCACCCGCGGCGTGACGTCCTCGAGGTTGCCGATCGGCGTCGCGCAGACCAGCAGCCGCCCGGCCGGGGCCGCGTCGTCGTCGCTCACGGCAGGTCCTCCCGAGCGAGGATCGCGGCGCCGATCATCCCCGCCTCGGCACCGAAGCGGGCCGCCTCGACGCGGGCGCCGTTGGACGGCGGCCGGGCGCGCCGCCGCGCCTCGTCGCGGGCCGGCGCCAGCAGCAGCTCGCCGGCCGCGGAGACCCCGCCGCCGATCAGGACGACCTCGGGGTTGAAGATGTTCATCGCGTTGGCGATCCCGACCCCCAGCAGGGTCCCGACGCGCTGCAGCGCCTCGCGCGCGGCCCGGTCGCCGTCGCGCGCCGCCTCGGTCACGTGCTGGCCGGTGATCTGCGTGCCCTCGGCGGCCATCCGCGCCAGCAGCGACCCCGGCCGCTGGCCGGCCAGCCGCTGGCCCTCGCGGCCGAGCGCGCTGCCGGACGCGAGCGCCTCCAAGCATCCGCGGTTGGTGCAGTTGCCCTGGCAGAGCGGGCCGTCGAAGTCGACCACCATGTGCCCGAGCTCGGTCGCGGCCCCGGTCGCCCCGCGGATCAGGTTGCCCTCGGCGACGACGCCACTGCCGATCCCGGTGCCGATCGTCATCAGGACCGCGTCCTTGCAGCCGCGGGCGCCGCCCGCACGCCACTCGGCGAGCATCGCGCAGTTGCCGTCGTTGTCGAGCGCGACCGGCAGTTGCAGCCGATCCTGCAGCTCGTCGCGGACCGGCACGCCGTCGAGCGGCTGGTGGACCGTGGAGACCGCCACCCCGCGGCGCCGGTCGACCAGCGACGGGATCCCGACCCCGACCGCGGTGACGGTCGTGTCCGCCGTCTCCAGCAGCTCGCGGACCTCCTCGGCGACCAGCGACAGCAGGTCCTCGGGATCGTCCGAGCGCGGGGCCAGCCGGTAGGCGCGGCGCACGACCCGCAACTGGTCGTCGAGGAGCCCGGCGAGCAGCTTCGTCCCGCCCAGATCGACACCGATGACGCAGCCAGCCGGCACGCGCGGCACCATACTCCGTGATGCCGGACCGGGACGACGCCGACGAGCGCGGAGACAGCGGTCCCGCCCACCCCCGCCGTCCGCGCCCGCCCCGCCCCGCCGGCTCGCCGCCGGATCCGCGCGGCGCCGCGCCCGACGGCCGCCCC
>NZ_AGUD01000162.1 GCF_000240225.1 Patulibacter medicamentivorans | reverse complement strand
CTGATGCCGACGCGCTGGGACAGCGACGAGCGGACCGATCCGCTCGGCATCGCCGTCCGCACCGGCCCGGCGCTCGGCCCCGGCCCCTACCGCGCGCTCTGGCGGCGGCCCGGCGGCGCGTGGGTCGCCGGGCCGCCGGTGGCCGCCGTCGAGGGTGGCTAGCGCTCGCCGTCGAAGCGCCGCACCAGCCGCCAGGCCGAGGGCAGCACCAGGCCGGCGAGGGCCGCCTTCATCAGGCCGCCGGCGATGAACAGCGTGAAGCCGTTGTGGATCGACCAGCCGAGGTCCTGGCCGGTCGCCAGCATCAAGCCGGGGACGCCGAAGCCGAAGACGATCAGCTGCCCGAGGGCGAAGATCGCGAACGCGGTCGGGACCCGGCGGTCGGCGCCGCGGGCGGCCAGGTGGCCGATCACGGCCGCGGCGACGATGAAGCCGATCAGGTAGCCGCCGGTCGGGCCCCAGACGACGTGCCAGCCGGAGCTGCCCTCGGCGTAGACCGGCAGCGCCAGGCCCAGCAGCAGGTAGAGCGCCAGGGCCGCGGCGCCGCGGCGGGCGCCGAGGGTGGCGCCGACGATCACCACGGCCAGCGTCTGCCCCGTGACCGGCACCGGCGACGGCGGCACCTGGATCGCGATCTGGGCGCAGAGCGCGGTGAAGAGGGCACCGGCGAGGACGAGCACCGCGCTGCGGGCGCGGACGCCGGGCAGCAGGTCGGCGAGGACGGGGCGTGGCGCCGCGAGGGCGCCGCTGGTCAGCGTGGCGGCCATGGAGAAGCTCCTTCTTCGGGGGCGACCCATGGTGGCGCAGGCGCCCCGATTCGTGCGGTGCGGATCGAACAACCCGCCCGGTCGGGGGTGTGGAAGAGCGCGAACCCGGGCGCTCAGTCCCGCTCGCGCGCCGCCACGCCGCTGCGGATGAAGTCGATGATCGCCTGGGTCGGCGTGCCCGGGGTGAAGACCTCGGCCACCCCCCGCTCCTTC
>NZ_AGUD01000163.1 GCF_000240225.1 Patulibacter medicamentivorans | reverse complement strand
GGCCGAGGCCGAGCGCGCGCTGCGCGAGACGGTCGCGGCGGTCCACGGCGAGGCGCGGCGGCTGACGCCGGACGAGCTGGCGCAGCTGCGGGTCACCGGACCGGCAGGGCCGGTGGTCCTGGCCGAGGCGCTGGCCGAGCTGACCGCCGCCCGCCGGACGGCCAACCCGCACGCGCTGCGCACCGCCCTGCGGCGCGTGGCCGAGTCCGCGGTCACCTGGCGCGAGCGGATCTGAGGACGGGCGGGCGAGCGCCCGTCCTCGGACGGCGCCGCCCGCCGGCTCGTCCCCTGCAGCACGAGGCCGCCGATCCGGCCGCGACCCCGAGCGGGTCGCGGTCCGACGGCGAGCACCCCACGTTCCACCCACGAGCAGCCCCGATCTCGATGACCGCCCTGACCACCGACCGCCTGCTGGAGCGCTTCCTGCGCGAGGACGCGGGCACGCCGCTCGGCGTCGGCATGCCGAGCGGCCGGCCCCTGCGCGTCGACGGCGAGCGCCACTACGACGCCTGGCTGCGGCTGCTGCGCGCCGACCCGTGCGCCTACTGCGGCGAGCTGGTCGGCGGCGCCCGGACGATCGACCACGTCGAGCCGCGGTCCCGCTCCCCGCGAGGGATCGGATCGGCGCACGGCTGGATCAACGTCGTCGCCGCCTGCCAGCGCTGCAACGGCGCCAAGGCCGACCGGCCGCTGCTGCTGTTCCTGCTGACGCGGCGGGGGCGGGTGCGGCGGCGCGGGTCGCGGACGGTGGGCGCCGCGCGGCGCGGCGCCCACCCGTCGCGCGCTCAGCAGCCGCTGTAGCTGCCCGCGGCGGCGGCCACCAGCGAGCAGAACGCCGGCTTCGGCGACCAGTCGGTCCGCAGCAGCCCGTAGCCGGCCTCCTTGCCCTCGGTCAGCCAGCTCGCGGGCTCGTCGCGGAGGGTGTGGACGATCGTGGCCCGGACGTCGGCCTGGGCCTGCAGGCGGCCGAGGGCGCGGTCCAGGTCGGCGGCCTGGGACGCGTCGTCGTGGACGCCGTCGGCCGTGCTGTAGCCGATCTCGGTGACCCACAGCGGCGTGCCGTCGCGCCCGGCGCGCGCGTCGCGGATCCGCTTGAGGGTGCTGTCGACGCCGACGTCGACCGCGGCCGCGCCCGCTCCGGTGTAGACGTGGACCGAGAACACGTCGTGGCAGCGGCGGCTGCCGACGGCGGTCAGGTAGCGGCCGATGTAGCCGGGGGCGTAGTAGTCGCTCATCGACGGCGACAGGACCGTGCGGTCGGGATCGACCGACTTCACGGCCTCGTAGAGCGTGCACTGCTCCTCGGCCAGGCGCTCGGGCGTGGTCGCGTTGAGCGGGTTGGTCAGGGCCTCGTGGTCGGGCTCGTTCCAGCCCTCGAACGTGGTCTTCGGGTAGCGGCGGGCGAGCGCGGCGACGACCTCCCGGTACTGGGGCAGGAACTCGGGGGCGGGGTGGTACTTCTGGTTGCAGGTGGCCGGATTCGCGGCGGCGTAGGCCGGCTCCGCGCAGCGCGGTCGGGTCGACGCCCAGGCGGGGGCGTAGCCGATCACCAGCAGCGGTCGGATCCCGGCCCCGGTCAGCGCCTGGTACTTGCGGTCGAGCTGGTCGATCCCGGCGATGCCGGAGCCCCCGAGCGGCGCGTCGAGGGCGTCGGGCACCGGATGCTCCGCCGTCGAGCCCGACCCGAGCCACGCCCAGTTGAACCCGTCGCGGTGGATCGTCGCCTTGACCGCCTTCAGCGCGGCGATCCCGTTGGGGATCCCGGTACCGGTCTGGTCGGGATCGAGCCCGAGGCTGAAGCCCAGGGCGGGTGGCTCGGGCGTGGGCTTCGGTGGCTGCTGGGGCTGCAGCCCGAGCAGGCTCAGCAGGAAGAGGAGGAGCGCGGTGATGAAGTCCATCTCCCTGGGAGGTTCGACACGGTTCGGACGAATCATGCGCCGACCTCGAGAGAAATGGACGATCGTCGAGAGTCGAACGTCGGCTGGAGCTCGCGGAAGGGCCTGCGCGACGCGGTGGCGCGCCTCGTCGGTGACCGAGGGTCGCCAACGTGTCCCTAAGTCCGTCGGCTTCTACGAAGAGGTCGCGGAGCGACCTGTACGACGACCAGCCACACCGTCTCGGTCATCGGCGCAGCCCTGCTTCTACGAAGAGGCCGCGGAGCGACCTGTACGACATCGACGTCAGGACCTGCTGCGTCTTGGTGGCCTCGCTTCTACGAAGAGGCCGCGGAGCGACCTGTACGACTGCGCCGATGGGCGGCAACGTCGTTGGCGGCGGCGTAGCTTCTACGAAGAGGCCGCGGAGCGACCTGTACGACGGAGACGTCGATGTGGGCGGTCGGGCCGACGGACGAGCTTCTACGAAGAGGCCGCGGAGCGACCTGTACGACGGCCACTCGCGATCGCCCACCTCCACGAGGTAGTCGCTTCTACGAAGAGGTCGCGGAGCGACCTGTACGACCGAGCCACGACGCGGTCTCTGGATCCCAGCCAGCCTCGCTTCTACGAAGAGGTCGCGGAGCGACCTGTACGACCCCTTGGCGTCCACGACCTCCTCACCAACCAGCTGGAGCTTCTACGAAGAGGTCGCGGAGCGACCTGTACGACAGGTCGACGGGGAGCCCTACGGATACCACCCGAAGTGGCTTCTACGAAGAGGTCGCGGAGCGACCTGCACGACGATGCTCTCCCAGGTCCAGATCGCGACGAAGAAGTTGCCTCTACGAAGAGGTCGCGGAGCGACCTGTACGACCACGAGCTACGGCGCAGCGCTGAGGCCGTCCAACAAGGCGCTTCTACGAAGAGGTCGCGGAGCGACCTGTACGACAACGGGTCAGCGCCGCCCCGGGTGAAGTTCGACCCGCTTCTACGAAGAGGTCGCGGAGCGACCTGTACGACGTGCACGGCCATGGCCGTCGGAACCACCGCACCACCCCTCAGCTCGGATGATCGGCTTCTACGAAGAGGTCGCGGAGCGACCTGTACGACCGCGTCTGGACGCGGACGCGACGGTCAAGGTCGAGACGCTTCTACGAAGAGGTCGCGGAGCGACCTGTACGACACGAGTAGACCGCCAGCATGTAGGACCCGAAGGCGTTGCTTCTACGAAGAGGTCGCGGAGCGACCTGTACGACTCGACGACGCGCCCGCGGTCGGGGAACGCCGCGGCCCGCTTCTACGAAGAGGTCGCGGAGCGACCTGCACGACACCGGCCCTCGACCAGCAGCGTGATCAGGTTCTTGATGCTTCTACGAAGAGGTCGCGGAGCGACCTGTACGACCGAGCACGGAGTCGGGACCTTGAACGGGCCGAAGTCGCTTCTACGAAGAGGTCGCGGAGCGACCTGTACGACCCTGAGATGAGCCGACAGACCCCCGTTCTGCTGCGCCGCTTCTACGAAGAGGTCGCGGAGCGACCTGTACGACACGTTGCGGGCCGTCGCCGCGGTGCCGTCGCTCTGGCTTCTACGAAGAGGTCGCGGAGCGACCTGTACGACGTCGCCGTCCTGCGCAAGACGGAGACCGCGGAGCAGCTTCTACGAAGAGGTCGCGGAGCGACCTGTACGACGACGCTGACCGAGATCGGCGGAGACGGGATCCTCGCTTCTACGAAGAGGTCGCGGAGCGACCTGTACGACCCTGTTCGGACTCATGCCGCTCCTGACCGGCGGGCTTCGCTTCTACGAAGAGGTCGCGGAGCGACCTGTACGACGTGCCCGCCGCCGGTCCAGCGTCCCCAGTCCCCGTGCACGCTTCTACGAAGAGGTCGCGGAGCGACCTGTACGACAACGCGGTCGACAGCGCGGCCGAGTGTTCCACGTGGCTTCTACGAAGAGGTCGCGGAGCGACCTGTACGACGGGCGGATCACCGCCTCGTCCGAGCGCACCACGTCAACTGCTTCTACGAAGAGGTCGCGGAGCGACCTGTACGACACCTGGGCGTGTTTCGCGGCTTCGACAGCATGGTCCCGCTTCTACGAAGAGGTCGCGGAGCGACCTGTACGACCAGGCATCCGGGGCCTCCACGGGCTCGTAGGTGGCCTCGCTTCTACGAAGAGGTCGCGGAGCGACCTGTACGACGTCGCTCACGCATCCCGACCACGTAGTTCGAGTCCGACCACGTAGTTCGAGTCGCTTCTACGAAGAGGTCGCGGAGCGACCTGTACGACTATCCGACGGAGGCATGACCGTGGGCGCAATCGAGCTTCTACGAAGAGGTCGCGGAGCGACCTGTACGACACGGGCCGACATGCAGCCGAACCGCACGCAGGACTAGCTGGCTTCTACGAAGAGGTCGCGGAGCGACCTGTACGACCGTGCTGACGATCCCCTCCGTGCACGCCGCATACCGGCTTCTACGAAGAGGTCGCGGAGCGACCTGTACGACGCCACGCCAAGGTCACCGGCATCGCGCCGGCCGTGTGATGCTTCTACGAAGAGGTCGCGGAGCGACCTGTACGACGCCGCGGCCGACGCCGCGTCCGCCGCATCCGACGCCATGCTTCTACGAAGAGGTCGCGGAGCGACCTGTACGACGGCTCGCAGAATACGACCTTCGTTTGCAGGGATTCTGCGCGGCCGCGCGAGGGGTGCTCATGAACGTGCGACATCGTGCCGTGACGCTCGGGCGTCGCGCGGCAGAAGCCTCGCCACTGCAGGGAATTCGTCGTGCGAGCGGTTCCCGGGAAACGGGGAACCACCGGACCGCTCGCGTCTGGGGTCACCAGATCGCCGGTTCGTCCTCGTCCGAGATCTTCGGGGCTCGACCTAGATGCTCGACCCGCCGACTGGCGCGGCCCTGGGGCGGTCCGAGGTCGAAGATCGCGACGTGATCCTCGTCGAGATGGAGCTCCCTGCGCAAGGCGGCCCGTAGGGCGACCAGTTCCTGGCGGGTGAGATCGCAGACGTAGACCGAGTACTGCAGGCGCTCGCCGTGATCGACGACGACATCGTGCACCCGCTTCAGTCGTCGCGGGTGGCGGACGTCGTAGGTGACCAGGAACCGGATCCGCTCGGCCATCTCAACGGGTCGTCAGCGGTCGGTAGCTCTCGAGTTGGCCGTCGACCACGGCGGCCAGGTGCCGCGCCTGCAACTCCATCGCCCGCCGGTAGCTGACGCGGTAGCCGTACAGCGGGTGCTCCAACGTCACGGCGACCCGCCGCTCGTAGGCCGCGATCACGCGCTTGCGGCCCGAATCGGTCAGGGCGACGGCACCGCCGCGACGGACGAAGTCCCGCGGACGGACCTCGCCGTTGTTGATCGCGGTCACGACCGTCGAATCGCCGACCAGCGGCCGGAACTCCTCCGCGAGGTCGAGGGCGAGCGACGGTCGGCCATGTCGCGGCCGGTGCAGCAGGCCGACCTGCGGATCGAGCCCCGCCGCCAGGCACCCGACGGTCGTGTCCCGGACGAGCAACGCGTACGCGAACGAGAGCATCGCGTTGACCGGATCGGTCGGGGGCCGCCGATTGCGGCCCTCGAACCGGAACTCGTCGCCGTGGCGCTTGAGCAGGGACGGGAAGCCGTCGAAGTAGATCCGCGCTCCGGTGCCCTCGAGGCCCAGCAGCACGACCGGATCGCTCTCGGCCTCGCAGGCCCGAGCCAGCTCCGTCAGCTGAGACGCAGCCTCCCGCTGGGCCTCCCCGCCCAACCGGCGCAGCAACGTTCGCTGGTTGCGGAGCTTGCCGGCGATCATCGCCGCGGCGACCGGCCCGCGGGCGAGGTCGAGAGCCAGCACGGTCTGGGCCATCCGCCGCGCCACCCACGATCCGCCGTGCGGGACCGCGTAGCCGCTGAACCAGCCGCCGGACGAGAACCACAGGATCGGGGTGTCCTGCTCCATGCAGGCCCGGACGGCCCCGCTGCTGACGGTGACGTTGCCGAAGACCGCGAGGTGCGCGATGTCCAGCAGCCGACGGCTGGCGACCTTCTCGCCCTGGTGCTCGAGCTCGAGCCTGCCTCCCTTCTGGCGGACGAAGGCTCCGGGGGTCATCACGTAGAGCGGCGAGCGCGGGTCGTCGCGGGCCACGAGTCGTCGCGGCTTCTCCGTCGTGCGGTCGCGCAGCAGGTTGACCTCGTCCGGCAAGCAGACGCTGACCAGCGAGCAGCGCGGACACTTGGGGCTGTCGACGAGCGGAGGAGGAGGCGTGGTCTCCGCCGCGTTGGCACGAACCTCGGCCACTAGGCCAGCGATCCAGGCTTCGGCGTCGTCGGAGATCGGGACCTCGTGCCGGGAGCGGGTCTCGGCGAAGAAGACCTCGGCGTGAGGCACGGCGTGACCCTGCTCGCGGAGCAGCAGCACCTGGACGGTCAGCTGAGCGCGCTCTGGATCCCAGACGACCGGTCCGCCGCGGCGGGGCTTGCCGCGCTTGGTCTCGACCGGGATCGCCTGTCCGTCGCGGAAGTCGACGCGATCGAGCTTGGCGGTCACGCCCAGGCGGGGCGAGCTGATCGAGAGCGCGGTGACGGTCCGCGGGCGATCATCACCCGGATCCGGAGACGGGGCGTGATCGCTTTCCGTTGCCGAGCCATCGCTTCCCTGCGAGAAGCCGTCGGCTGAGTCGTCGACGGACGGCGGCTCCGGCGTGCCGCCTCGCTCCTGGTCGACTCGCCGGTGCAGGTCTCGACCCTCGACGGTCTCGAGGTTGTCGACGAACGCCCTGGCCTCCCATTCCAGCCATGCCAGCCGTGGGCAGTAGACGTGCTCGTTGAGGATCCGGGCCGGGACGAGCGCATCGTCCGCCGGCGGCTGGCGCCGGCTCTCGAGGGTCACGCGACCCGCTCCCCCCAACGGAAGACGCCGATCATCGAGTTGATCGGGACCGACGAGGCGCGGTGCACGCTGGTGATGCCGCGGGCGGCGAGCCAACGGGGATCCGGCCGGTCGAGGTGGATCGCGGCGAGGTCGAGGAGCCGGGCAAGCTCGCGAGCACCGACCGGGAATGACCAGGTCGGCCACGAGAGGGTCGGCTCTCCGTCGACGAGGTCGCTGAACAGCGGCCCGCCGACGATCCGCTGAGATCCGCGTCGGACCCCGACCGGGTGCAGCGCGAGGATTCCCAGCCACAGCAGCCGGTAGAGCAGGACGGAGTGGCTGCCGACATCGGAGGGCTTGCGTCCGGTGGTGCCCCCGAACGTCTGGACCTCCGGCAGTAGGCCCAGCCCGCGCCCGGACTTGCCGTTGCGCCAGGTCGGTCCGTCGATCAGCTCGCCGACGAGGTCGGGGACCTTCAGCGGGAGCTTCTCCGCGATTCCCGACAGGTCGGCCTTGACGCCGCGCAGCAGCCGGCTGCGGCTGGGGACGTCGCTGTCGTCGAGCACTGCGTCGGTGACGAGCGCGCGCAGCAGGCGGCGCTCCCCGAGCAGCCGCGGCTCGGCGGCCCGCAGCGCGTCCGCGTCCTGGGCGTCGACCAGGCGCCGCAGATCGCGCAGCGTCCGGGCGGGATCGGGTGTCGCGGCCAGCATCGGCTTGATCGCCTGCCCGACCTTCTGGCCCGGCCAGATCCGGTCGAGCTGCGGCCACGGCGCGTCGACGATCGCCTGGGCGGTCTGCTCGACGCTGGCCTCGGTGCGGATCTCCAGGATCTCGCCGCTGGGATCGGCCCGCCAGACCGCCGTCGCGTCGAGGCCGGCGTCGCTCATCGCCGTCAGCAGCCCGACGGTGGCGATCGGCATGTACGGCGCGTGCGGCCGCATCCAGATCAGGTCGAAGCCCATGTCAGCGGCCCTCCGCCGAGACGGTGCGGTCCGCGAGGACCAGCAGCGAGTGCAGGTAGGCGAGCGACCACGCGCCGTATCTGGCGGTCAGGCGCTCGAGGCGCCGGAGCGGCTCGCCGTCGTCCCACGCCTCGGCGTCGGAGCCGGTCGCGGCGCCGGCGATGCCGGCGACGTCGACGTGGAACGACCGTGGCGGAGCGCCGGGGCCGGGAACGGGAGGAAACGGGTGCGCCGAGCCGTGATGGCCGCAGCTGGCGGAGAGCGTCAGATCGAAGTCCACGCCACGCTCGGGTTCGTCGGGCAGCCCGGTGATGCGGTCGTGCCGCCAGGCGTCGGCCAGGATCACGCCGGACGTCTGCTCGTGCCGCCAGCCCGACGGCAGCCCGGAACCCAGCCGGGCGGTGCGGTCGGCCCGCCGGTCGTCGGTGCCGAAGACGCTCTTGGCGATCGGGTCGGCCAGCGGCGGCGCGACCCCACCGCGGAAGAACGCTTGCATCCGCGGATCCGCCTTGCCGTGGTCGTGGACTCGCGCGGCAAGGACCAGCGACCGGACGAGCGTCTCGGACAGGCCAGCCGCCTGGGCGAACCATGCGGTGCGGTCGGCCACCGCATGCGCGTGGGCGTCCAGGCTCGGCGGGTCCTCGTTCCACGGCCGCACGCGGTCGTGGGCGGTCGTGGTCATCGGCAGCAGCACCCAACCGCCGGTCGCCATCGGCTGGTCCTCGCCGGGCAGCAGGGCACCGTCGGGCGAGCCCTCGCTGGAACCGATGTCGTCCTCGTGGACGGCGTCGCCGTCGAACTCGCCGTGATCGGCGTCGGCGTCCTCGTCGTCCACGTCGCCGAGGAACAGCGCCGCGTCGTCCGGGACCCGCGGCACGCCGAGGAACAGCCCGGCGGGATCGTCGAGGGGGTCGGTCAGCTCGCTCGGCAGGTTGGGGGTGATCCGGCGAAGCTCGACGTCGGTCGAGACGAGACCCGAGACGGTCGCGGCCGTTCCGTCCGCCGGCTGGTCGGTGGTGGCAGGCGCGAGGGCCGGATGGTCGTCCAGCTCGGAGAACAGATCGCGGAACGCCGCGAGTCGGCCCTCGGCGGTCTTCGCGTTCTCGAGGCGACGCTCGATCTCTGCGACCCGCCGGAGCACGCGTCGCACGCGCTGCGCCCGCGGCCCGGGGAGCGGGATCGCCTGCTGGAACGCGGTGTCGAGGGCCCCGGCGGTCAGCCGCAGCGGATGGGGACGGACGGGCTCGAGCGCGGGTCGCGCTGGGTCGGACGATGGGACCGTCCCGTCCGTCTGCGCACCGAGCGGCCGGACGTCACCCGCCACGTCGCTGCCGAGCGGCGAGTCGATCGCCAGGCCGGAGTCGTCGACGCCGCCGAGCGCCGTCGGCAGGACGAGCAGGTCGCCGGGCCGCAGATCGGCGATCGCGAGCCCCTCGCCGGCGACGCCGTCGCGCACCGGGCGACCGGGCAGGAGCTCGCCACCGCGACGGATCAGGAACGGGATGCCGTCGAAGCGCTGCTGCGTCTCGTTCGGGGTCTGGCCCGGGGGCGGGGCGCTGCCCTCGACGTCGGCGACCTCCTCGATCAGCTGGCTCTGCCTGCTCTTCGGAACCCCCAGCTGCCCCGTTCGGACGGCCAGCAGGTTGCGGGCGGCACCGATGCTCATGGTCAGCTGCTCGTCGCGGCGGGGCGGTGCGAGCCGGAGCAGCGAGACGCGGTAGGCGTGGGCGCCGGTCCCGAGGTCGCCCTCGGCCAGGTCGGCCCGCCAGCAGACGCTGACGTCGCTGTCCGGTTCCGACTCGGCGCCGCGGAGGAAGGCGTCGACGTCGGGGTCGGCGCGCCGGTGCGGGCGCGGACTGGTCTGGGTCAGCAGCTCGATCGCCTGGTCGTTCAGCTCGGCGGCATGAGCGCGCTTCGCGACCGGCGGGGGCGGCGTGTCGAGCAGCGTGGAGACCGAGACGTCGACGGCGCCCGTCTCGGTGCGGGGGAGCGTCTTCGACAGCCAGGTCCAGGCGGCTTCCTCGTCGTCCGCGTAGAGCGGGAAGCCGACGTGGCGGATGATCGTCGCGACGCCTTCGGCGTGGGTGGCTCCCGGCTCGTCGTCTGCGTGCGCCTCGGGGTCGAGGCGCCCGGTTCGGTTGAGCCGACCGAGCCGCTGGGTCAACGCCGTGGCCGAGGCCGACTGCGTGACGAGCGCGTCGACATCGGCATCGAGGCCGACCTCGAAGGTCTGGGTGGCGACCACGACCAGTGGCCGCGCGGCGCTCTCGCCGTCGAGCAGCACCCTCCGCGGGGTGGTGGTCGGCGTGGCGGCGGTCGCGCCGTCGACCCCGTCGGAGCCGGTGGTCGGTCGCGTGGCCCCGGTCTCGGCGGCTTCGACGGAGCGGTTCAGGCTGTGCTGGCGGTCGGTCGGTCGCTGAGGGCCGATCAGGAGCACGGTCTCGGGCCGATCCTGCTCCTCGGTCCTCGCGCTGGCCTTCTCGAGCCGGTCGTGGACCTCGCGCGCGATCCGGACGCTGTTGACCACGCAGGCGACCGTCCGACGACCGTCGGCGAGGTGGCCGGCGACGGCCTCGACGAGCGCGACCACCTGGTCGTTGTCCGAGGTGCCGCCCGACTCGACGAGCGTGGCGTGCTTGGGGCCGTGAAGGCGCCTGGCCAGCACTTTGAGCCGCTTGTCCTCGTCGGAGAGCGTGACGCGCTCGGCGCCGTCGTCGGCGCCCGAGGTGGCGGAGAGCCGAATCAGCCGCAGCGGCGGGGCGAAGGTGTCCCCGCTCTCGTACCGTCGCTGACGGATCGCCTGGACGGTGTCGGCGAACGGCTCGGCCAGGTGCGCCTCGTCGAGGCAGATCGTGGTGTCGCAGGCGGCCAGCGCCGCGCCGAGCGGGAGCGAGCGGTCGCCGAGGCCGTAGCCGCGGAAGAGCAGCCGCGAGCCGATCTGCGCGACGGTGCTGGTGATCACCTCGGCCTGCATCGGGTGCTGCCCGAGCGACGGGATCGTGACGCCGCCACGCCAGCGGGTCGCGACCAGCGGCTGGCCGCGCAGGACGGTGCCTTCGGGCAGGAGTGCCGGATCGACGGCGATGTCGCCCCCGCTCTGGTCGGCAGCGGCGGAGCCCGGGAGGCCGGGTGCTTCGCCATCGGGCGCCGGTGCGTTCGTGGCCGCAGCCCAGCCACCGACCGGCGGCGCGCCCTTCAAGCCCTCCAACCGGACCGCGACCTCGTGGAGGACGTCGGTCGGATCGGCGAGCGCGCGGGCCAGCCGCCGCACCAGCCTCTCGGTCTGCTCGTGGACCTCGTCGACCAGCAGCCGGCGGTCGATCGCCCAGACGATCCGGGTTCCGACCGTTCGCTCGAGCGGCGGCCGGTCAGCCTGCTTCGCCAACGCCCAGACGAGCACGTCGACGACCGTGGTCTTGCCGCTGCCGGTCGGGACGGCGATCGTCAGCGGAGGCGGGCCGCCGACCGGGGCGGAGGCGTTGCTTGGCCGACCGTCGTTGTCCCGGTCCGCGCTCTCGGCCGCGCGCTCGTTGCCGAGACGCTCGGCCAGCGCCTGCTGCCACGGGTAGGGCGCATGTCCGCGGACCTCTCGGAGGAAGGCGTCGAAGCCGATCATGCGGGCAGCTCCCCGGTGACCGCGATGGCATCCGCGGCCGGCTCGCTCTCGCGCAGGTTCGGCAGGCATAGGCCGACGCCGAAGTGACGGGCGCGCCCGAGGATCACCGGGCCGACGATCGGCCGCTCGAACGTGATCCGCAGATGGCTGCGGGGGCCGTTGAGCGGTCCGCGCCAGTCCGGCGGGACCAGCCGGTCGGGCCAGAGCCGGTCGGGAGCGCCACCCAGCGGCGCGTGCTCCAGCACCTCGACGGCGAGCGGCTCGGGCAGGCCCACGTGGCGGCAGTCGGCGGCGACCTGGCGGAAGAGGCCGCGCGGCCCGGTCGAGGTCCGCCGGTGGGCGTGGACGACGGGCAGGACCGTCTCCCACACGCGGCTGGCGCGGCGGTAGCGCGCGTCGCGGAGCGTCTGGAGCAGCGGTCGGTTCGGGTTCGGCAGACGGAGGAAGACCCGTCCGGCGTTCGGCACGTCGACCCACCGCCGCTCGCCGGCGACGAACCGCAGCAGGCCCTGCTTGACCTGCTCGGCCTGGGCGGCGACGTCGGGCACACGGTCCTCGTGGGGCAGCAGGACCGCGATGCCGCGGACGATGCCGTCGGCGGGGATCCGGTGCTCCTGCTCGATCTTCTGACCGTTCTCCTTCCGCTCCGAGCGCTTGACGATCGTGCCGACGAACGGCAGGGGGACGATCGCGGCGTGGGCCTCGTCGCCATGGCCGCGGAGGACCGGCGGCGCCTCGCCGCCGGTGCCGATCGCGGCGTACGCGCCGAGCAGGGCCTCGCGGAAGGCGCGGGCGAGCAGGAAGCCGGCGGCGGCCTTCGGGCGCAGCTGGCTGTGCTGCGGCGGCTTGCCCGCGGCGAGACGTGCGCGTTCGGCGCTCCGCTCGGGCGCCGTCTCCGGTCCGGGGTCGAGCTCCAGCACGAGCATCTCGCCCCACTGGCGCGGGTCGAGCGGCTCGCCCTCCTCGACGGCGAGCCGGTGCGAGCGCAGCACGTAGGGGATGACGTTGCCCATCGCGACGCTGGGGACGTGCTCGCCGGCGGCGATCGGCTTCTTGCCCGTCGACCGACGGGCCTCGTGACGCTGGTCGAAGGCGCGGAGCAGGCCGGGGTTGGGGACGCGGACCGCGGCGTCTCCGCGGCCGACGCCGGGCTCCCACCGGTCGCGGGCTTCGGCGTCCGCGTCCTCATCGTCGGCGCGGGCGATCACCGGGGAGCGGGACGTCCCGAGGAAGGTCAGCTCGGCGAGCAGCGCGTCCAGCAGCCGATGGTCGTCGTGGTGCAGGTCGAGGTCGGGCCAGCAGATCTCGACCGGGCGGTCGCCGATCGCGACGCCGCCCTTGTGGACCTCGGTGCGCTCGCGGGCGAGGTTCCGAGGCGAGAGGCCGTTGGTCTTGACCTCGCTGTCGCTGTGGTTGCGCGGCGCCCAGCGCGAGGCGCCGCGGAGGGCGACCACGACCTCGGTGCCGGCGCGCTCGTCGCCGGCACGGGTCTCGCCGACCGCGGTCAGCTGGGGGGCGACGATCACCGGCGGCGGCGCGGCGCAGAGCCGTTCGAGCAGCGCGCGGGCGGCGTCGGTGTCGGCTCCGGGCGCTTCGTGCGCGGCGGCCAGCAGGGCACCGATCAGCCGCACCGGGCTCGGCGGCCACTCCGGCTCGCCGAAGCGGGCGTTCGACAGCGCGTGGTAGACGCCGAGCGGAAAGCGGACCTCGATCCGCAGCACCGCTACTGCTCCTTCTTCTTGGCGTCGGCGATCGACCGCTGGACCAGTCCGTCGAGGGTCTTGCCGGCCTGCAGCGTGATCTTGCGGTCCTTGATCCCGACGCGTGCGACGGCCTGGTCGAGCAGCCGGCGAGCTTCGAGGACGTCGAGGACGAACTCCTCCGGGTTCCCGGCGGCGCGGGCGATCCGGAAGCTGAGGGCGGTGGTGGGGACGAAGGTCGCGCCGGAGCGCAGGTCCCAGCCCTGGTCGTCGCGCAGCAGCAGCCCGTAGAGGGCGAGCAGCGCGAGCAGGACCCGGACCTCGGTCTCGTCGTAGGTTTCGAACCCGAGCCGGCGCAGGGCCGGGAACGAGAGGTAGCCCAGGTAGCGGGCTTCGGTGATCGAGACGGTCTGCTTGGTCCTGACCGGCGGGATCGAGCTGAGGCCCTGGGCGGAGAGCTTCTGCTCGCCCTTCGGCAGGTCGCTGGCCTGGCCGAGGTTGAGCGGATCGCGGCGGGCGGCGATCGGCTGCTGGACGAAGGGGGAGTGGAGGGCCTTGTGGCCCTCGCCCGGCTTGGCGTTTCCGACCAGGGCGGCCACGACGCTCGACTCGCGATCGTCGTCGGGCAGCAGGCCGATCAGGCTGGTGGTGAGGCTGCGGGCAAGGCGGATCTGCCCGTGCGGGCCCTTGCGGTGCGAGTCCCAGACGCCGAGCAGCAGGTCGTGGGCCGAGGTCTCCAGCAGCGCGTCGAGCTTGCGCGGATGGGCGAGCGTCAGGTCGTGGCCCTGCTGGGTGTCCTCGAACTTCGTGCCATCGGCGTTCTCCGACAGCCGGATCCACGCGTCGAAGACGCGGTGCGGCGCCTCGAGGGTCGTGATCTCGATCGGCTCGAGGCCGTGGCCGGGGTCGACGGTGGTCCGCGCCACCGGCAGCGGATAGTCGCCGGCGCGGTCCAGCTCGGCCAGCGCCTCCTCGATCCGGTTGGCGGCCGAGCCGACGCTGTCCAGCTCGATGACCTGGTGGACCTCGCCGTCGATGCTCCGTGGATGGATCTCGAGGTCGCCCTCGTAGCTCGGCGGCTTGACGTTCAGGCCGCCGGCGGGCGCGAGTCGCTGCACGATCTCGATCCCGGCGGGACGATTGGCGGTGGGGGCGGAGGCAAGGCCCTCGCGGAGGACGGCGAGCAGGTCGGTCATGGTGTCTCGAGTCGGTGAGTGGCGGCGCGGACAAGGGGAACGGCTGGGCCGGGCCCCTGAGCCTGTTCGTCATATCCGTCGGTGTTCCTCTTTGCTGGGCTACCGGATCAGTTCGATCGAGGCGGAGGTTCCGGGGGCCTTGGCCAATCGGCCGTCTGCGGTTAGGAGCGGCACGTCGAGCTGCTCCGCGAGCGCAACGTACTGAGCGTCGTAGAAGGACACGGACGTTCGCAGGTGCCAGGCCCGTTTCAGCAGCGCGGCATGCGGTACGCGTCGCACGGGTAGGTCGATGAGGTCGACGAGGGCGCTTGCGCCCCGCTCCGTCGTGAGCCGCTTCTGGAGGGCAAGCCGGCGGATGGCGTGCCCGACTTCGGCGTCGAGCAGGTGCGGTGCCCAGAGCGATCCGCGGTGGGCGCGAAGACGGGCGCTGATCGGCTCGCGCTCGTCGGGACGTCCGACGAGGAACGGGACGATGACGGAGGCGTCGACGACCATCGCGACGCTCAGTCGCGTCGTGCGTCACGTACGGCGGCGACGGCGTCATCGATGGTGACGTTGCTGCTGGGGCGACTCCGCACTCGGCTGTCGAGTTCCGCGATGCTCGGTCGCGAGGCCAGATCGACCATCTCAACCTTCAGGTAGTCGGAGAGTGACATCCCGGCGAGGGCTGCTCGGGCCTTGAGCCGGCCGTGGACGTCGTCCGGGACGTTTCGGACCTGGATCATCTTGGGCATGTGCTCATGCTACATCGCATGTGATGCACATCTCTGCGCGTGAGCGTGGAAATGTGTGCTCGGGTCGACGTCTGGTCGCGTCGCTGAGGCCCTTGCGGGCCGATGGTGCGCTTGAGCGACGATCCTCTTGAGGAAGCGCTTCTACGGGGAGCCGACGCGACCAGACGCCTGGCGGGTTACCCCGCCAGGCGGTACTCTAGTCGCCCCTGTGATTCGCATCGCAGGGCAAACTACAAGGGGGTCATTCGATCCTCCTTCCTCGGGCTCTGCCCGTTGATCTACGCGGGGCCGTCCTTCTTTTGGCTGGGGCGGCCCCGTGGCCGTTCCGGCTTGCGGAACGGATGCAACTGTAGCGAGAGTCGCGGCGCGGTGCAAATTCGATCTTCGATCTTGCCGAACAAAATTCCCCCGATGAAGCGAAATGGAGAGAAGCGCTCGCTGAGGTTGAGATCACCCCTTCGACGAGGACCGCTCGGTCTTCGGCCTCAGCCACATTGCCGCCGAGGCAGCCCCACGGAGGACGCAGGACTGCGATCCCGCCAGCTGGAAGCTCCGGCACGAAGTCCGGCAGACGCCGACTCGACGTTGATGTCGAGGTCGCGCTTGGCCTGAACGAGGGCCTTCATGACCTCGTCGGAGTCCGGTTCGAGCCGCAGATCGATGTCGACTGTCGACGCTCGCCAACCCTCGATCACGGCTGTCGCGCCGCCTGTCAGGTACAGCACGGTCTCGGTGCGGGTGGCACGTGAGAGCACGACCGCGAGCGCCCGAATGCGCTCGACGTCAACGGGCGGACGCATGGTCCACCGCGTCGAGGAAACTGCTCAGGCGCCCGACGAGGCCGTTGTAGCGGTCGTGGGCGGTGGCGCGATCTGCCTCTGACAGCAGGTCGTAGAGCCGATGTCCTGCAGGGACCTCAAGGCTCCGGGCGGGTACATTGAGGCCGGCGGCCCGCAGCTTGGTCGTCGCCATCAGGACCAACGCGGCCTCGATCGTGTCGTCCCCGACAGTCAGATCCGTGATGCCGGCGAGGATGAGGTCATTGCCGGGCAGCGCGCGGAAGTCGTCGTCGAGAACTTGGGCGGCGGGCGGTCTGGTCATGGGGGATTTGTGCGTGCTTCCACGGGCCGGGTCGTTGCGAAAGCTGTTTCGGCAAGGCCGCGATGGGTCCCGCCTCTGCCGGAGATCATCGCGCTTCTACGGAGAGGTCTCGACGGGACCTGTTCGACTCCCACGTGTCGGCCGGGATCGTCGTGGGCCGGTCGCTTCTACGGAGAGGCCCCGAAGGGACCTGTTCGACCGGCAGCGCCTCGGCCTGGTGGCCAGCGACCACGAGCGTGCTTCTACGGAGAGGCCCCGAAGGGACCTGTTCGACGCGGACCTCGAGATCGACCGCGTGCCTGCCGCGATATTCGGTATCGCTTCTACGGAGAGGCCCCGAAGGGACCTGTTCGACGGCGCCGACGACGGACCGGATGGTCCGAATGACCAGGCTTCTACGGAGAGGCCCCGAAGGGACCTGTTCGACCGGGGTGATCGGTTGGCCGTCGTAGCCTGCGACGGAGCTTCTACGGAGAGGCCCCGAATGGACCTGTTCGACGGTCGGCGGCAGCGCTCTTGTCGGACACGCGGACGCCGCTTCTACGGAGAGGCCCCGAAGGGACCTGTTCGACCTGTTGAGGTTGTCGGCCAGCGACTTCGCGACGTCACCGCTTCTACGGAGAGGCCCCGAAGGGACCTGTTCGAC
>NZ_AGUD01000164.1 GCF_000240225.1 Patulibacter medicamentivorans | reverse complement strand
CTGCGGCCGGTCCGCGGACGGCGTCGGCGACCCGGCGGGCTCGGCCGAGCACCCGCGGCAGGCGCGCGATCGTCCGCCGCACCGCGCCGGTGGTGGTGCGGTCCGACGCGTCGGCCAGGCCCTGTGCGGCGCCCCTGATCGCCGCCCGCGTCGGCGCGTCGGCCAGCCGCAGCACCCGATCGACCGGGACGTAGGCGGTCGTCCGCGCGATCGGGATCGTCCGGTCGCCGAGCGCCGGCTGGTCGGCCGAGCCCGGCCGCAGCTCGACGTAGGCGTTGCCCTCGAAGACCAGCCGCGGCCAGACCTCGACGCGGGCGTCGCGGCGGATCGGGCCGGCGTCCTCGGCGATCCGCAGCGTCGCCTCGGCGTGATCTCCGGCCCGCCGGATCCGATCGACCTGGCCGGCGCGGGTGCCGGCGATGCGGACCTCGCTGCCGGGTCGCAGGGTCGTGGCGTCGGCCAGCGCGACCCGCACCGTCCGCTCGGGCGAGAACGGGTCGGGCCGCTGCCACGCGATCAGCACCGCGGCCAGGACGACGACCACGACGAGCGCTCCGCGGATCCTCATCGGCACGACCTGCGGTCCTTCGTCGAGGCCTCGCCGGGCCGCGGATAGGGGTTGCGACCGACGTGGCAGGTCAGCACCATCGAGAAGCGGACGGCGCGGGCCCCGGACGCGCGTCCGTCGGGGAAGCCGAAGTTCCCCCAGCGGTTGAAGCCGACGACGGCGTCGACGATGTCGTCGTGGTAGGGCGCCAGGTAGCGCGAGAGCGGGCCAAGCGGCCCGGCCAGCGGCGCGATCAGGGCCGCGGGATCGCGGGCCTCGCCGAGTACCGGCCCGGCCTGGGAGAGGACCGGGGTGGCCTGGCGGCCGATCGCCGTGAAGGCGCCGATCCCGTCGTCGCGACCGAGGGCGGAGACGAGCGACGGCAGCGCCCGGCGGGTGGCGGCCGTCACCGGTCGCAGCCCGTCGGCCAGGCCGCCGACGTCGTCCAGCAGCGCCGTCGCCGGCGGCAGCACCTGGGCCGCGCGGCGCTCGGTCGCCGGCAACGCGTCGATCGCGGCCCGCAGGTCGTCGGTCGGGAGCGCGTCGAGCACCCGCCGGGCGGCCGGGGCGATCGTCGTCAGCGCGCCGCCGGCGTCGAGGCCGCGCAGGACC
>NZ_AGUD01000165.1 GCF_000240225.1 Patulibacter medicamentivorans | reverse complement strand
GACGGGCGGAAGGCGGCGCGACCGGCCGCCGGCGAGGCCGACCGACGGCGGGCCCGGCCGAGCGCGAGCGCGGAGGGGGTCCCGGGTGGACGGTCGGCCGGCGGCGGGCGGGGACGGCACGGCGAGCGGGGCGCCGCGGGAGCGGCCGACTGCCCGCGGCGGCGATCGCACGCCCGCTCGATCGACAGGAAGGAGGGCCGCCGGCGACGGCGAACGGGAGATGCGAGGCGCGCTCCCGCGCGGCCTCGCCCGCCCGCCAGCCGAAGGAACCCTGACCCGATGACCCGCGTGATCGCCGTCGCCAACCAGAAGGGCGGCGCTGGCAAGAGCACCGTGACCGTCAACCTGGCCGTCGCGCTGGGGCAGGCGGGCCGCTCGACCCTCGTCGTCGACATCGACCCCCAGTTCGATTCGACCGCGATGTTCGGCCTCTCCCCCGAGAGCGCCACCGGCACGATCGCCGACGTCTTCCTCGGCGAGAGCGAGGCCGGCGAGGCGCTGATGACGTCCGTCACCGAGAACGTCGACCTGCTCGTCGGCGACGGGCGGATGGCCGACGTCGAGCTGACCCTCGTCTCGCAGGTACGCCGCGAGGAGTTCCTCGCCGAGGCGCTGCGCGAGGTCCAGGGCGACTACGACCTGGTCCTGATCGACTGCCCGCCGAACCTGGGCCTGCTGACGGTCAACGGCTTCCTGGCCGCCGACGAGGTGCTGGTGCCGATCTCGATGGTCGACCGCAACGCGTACAAGGGCGCGGCGACGCTGCTCTCGACGCTGCAGACGCTGCGCCGGCGGCGGGTCAGCGTCGAGACGCTCGGGCTGCTGCGCAACAACGTCGACGAGCGCCGCAACACCTACCAGACCCTCAACGAGGCGCTGCCGGCGCTCGACGCCCCGCTGCTCGACGCCCAGATCCCGATGCGGGCCGGCTTCCACGACGCGACCACCGAGGGCATCCCGCTGGTCGTCCGCAAGCCCGACGGCCGCGCCGCCCAGGCGTTCCGCGAGCTGGCCGCCGAGATCCAGGCGCGCAGCGCCACCCACACCACGACCCTGGCGGAGGCCGCCTGATGGCTCGTCTGAAGCTCTCCCCCAGCGGCCTGCGCAGCCCGCTGGACCTGACCGCCCCGAGCGAGGAGCCGGTCGCCGCGCCGATCGCGGTCGCCCCGCTGGCGCCGGTGCCGGCGGACGCCGACGCGACCCGGCCCGCCCCGCGACCGGCCGCCGTCGCGGCCG
>NZ_AGUD01000166.1 GCF_000240225.1 Patulibacter medicamentivorans | reverse complement strand
GGGCCTGCAGCGCCAGGCCGTCCCAGCGCGGCCCGCGGGCCGGCGACGCGCGCCTGCGCCGGACCGCGACCAGCGCCCAGCCGCCGGCGACGGCGACCAGCAGCAGCGCGGGGATCGTCGCGCCGGGGCCTCCGGGCGCATCGCGACCGACAGCCGCCTGCAGCGGATCGGCGCGCGGATCGACGGTCGCGTCGCCCGGCGGCGTCGGGTCGAACGGCACCCAGCCGATCCCGGTGAAGTAGACCTCGATCCACTGGTGGGCGTCGACGTCGCGGACGTCGAAGACCCCGGGATCGGTCTCGGTCCCGGTCGCGAAGCCCGAGACGACGCGGGTCGGGATGCCGGCCAGCCGCAGCAGCATCCCGGCCGCGCCCGCGAAGTGCTGGCAGTAGCCGCGACGGGTCTCGGTCAGGAACTCGACGATCGGCAGCAAGCCGGCCGCCGGCAGGTCGGTGTCGTAGGTGAAGCGGTCGCGATCACGCAGGTACCGCACGACGCGCTGGACGGCCTCGATCTGGGTCCTCGCGCCGCGGACCAGCCGCCGGGAGATCGCGGCCACCGGCGCCAGCAGCGTCTGGTCCAGCCGCTGCTCCAGCAGGGCGTCGCGGGGCAGGCCGAACAGCGGCACCTCGGAGAACCCGCGCGAGCGGCCGCCCCCGCGCGAGCGATCGCGGACGCCGCCGTAGCGGCGGACGTCGAACGGCCGGCCGATCGCCGTCCACTGCGCCAGCCGGGCGTCGCGCGGCGGACGCGCCCGCCGCAGCTGGCCGAGCGTCGGATCGACCACGTCGGCGGTCACGTTGTAGCGATCCCCCGGACCGGGCAGCGCGCGCAGCCGCCGGCTCTCTCCCGGACCCGGGAACGAGGTCGGCGCGATGCTCGCCGCGTCGCTCTCCCAAGCCGCCGCCGTCGGCGCCCCGGGAGCGACCACCAGCGCGCTGCGCAGTCGCCGGACGCGGACCTCGATGTCGGTCGCGATCGCCGCCGGTTGCGGCAGCGGCCGGTAAGCCCCCTCGTCGACGCGGATCCGCCAGCCGCTGACCGTCATCAGGTCGAGCGTCTGCATCCGCCACAGGCCCGGCCGCGCCGCCTGGACCTCGAGCATCGTGGCGCCGCTGCGCCGCCCCTCCAGCGGCCCGTAGGTCGGCTCGACCTCCAGCGTCCGCAGCGGCGCCTGGCGACGCAGCACGTCGCCGACCGCCAGCCACCGCTGCTGCGGCGCCGCGGCGTGCCCGACGACCGCGGCCAGGATGCCGATCGCGAGCGCCGCCGCCAGCGGGCGGGCCAGGCGCTGCGACGCGCCCGCCGCGGCGCCCTGCCGCAGCCAGACCAGCGCCGCGACGACCGCCACCGCTCCCTGCCACGGCGGCAGCTCGCCCTGGCGGACGGTCAGGGCGATCGCCCACGGCGCGAGCAGCAGCGCCAGCGCCAGCGGCCGCATCAGCCGTCTCGGGCCCGGGCCGCGGACGAGCGCCGCCGCCAGCAGCGCGACCGTTCCGAGTCCCAGCAGCGCGAGCGCCAACGGCCAGGGGCCGTCCAGCGGGCTGCCGCTGGCCAGCCGCTCCAGCCCGCTGACGCCGCCGGAGATCCCCGCGCCGAGCCGATCCCAGTTCGACGGCCAGAGCGCGACGACCGGCGCGCCGCCGATCGGCAGCGCCACCAGCCACCAGACCGCCAGCGCCGCGAGCACGTGCCGCGGGGCCATGACCCCCATGAGCACCAGCGCGGCCGCGAGGATCGCCGGCAGCGCCCGCAGCTGGGCGCCGCCCAGCAACGGCCACCACGCCGCCAGCGCGAGCGCGAGCAGCGTCGCCAGCGCCAGCGGGTCGAGCGCCGTCCGCCGATGTCCGGGGAACGGCATCAGCGCTCGATCCGGATCGGGGTCACGCCGGGCGGCAGCGCCGAGCGCGGGCGCAGCGGCGCGCCGGCCGGCGGTCGCGACGCCCGCAGCCAGATCGCGTCGCCGTCCCCGGGCTCCGGCCGCACGACCGTCGGCGACCGCTCCAGCGC
>NZ_AGUD01000167.1 GCF_000240225.1 Patulibacter medicamentivorans | reverse complement strand
CCCGCCCGCCGTCACCCCCGGAACCGCCGTCCCGGCCGTCGTCGCCTCCGCCTCCGCCACCGCCGGGATCACCACCACCGGGATCGCCGCCGCCGGCCTCGGGCTCGCGGACCAGGGTCTCGGCGTCGCCGGCCGGGCCGACCGGCTCGGACGCGTCGGACGCGGTGGTGGGCTGGTCGGGGCCGGCCGGGCGCTCGGCGAGCAGGGCGGTGCCGCGGGCGCGCCCGCGGATCCGCGGCGGCAGCATGTCGTGGCCGCGTCGGGGCGGCGTCAGCTCGCGGTAGGCGGGCACGTCGGCGGGGGTGGTCGTGGCGAGGGTGCGCATTCGGGGCTTCCTGGTTCCGGTGATGCAACCAGGGTGGAGCCCGACGTCGCCGTCCACCATGGGGGATGCCCCGGGCCCGTCCCGGATCATCCCCGGGTCCGACCCCCGTGTGCGGCGCCGTCGATCAGGGGTGCAGCGTCCGCGAGACGCTGGCGCTGCGCTGGACGCCGCCGACGGTGCCGGTCGCGGTGACGGTCAGCTTCAACCGCCGGCCGGCGCGCAGCGCGTCGCGCCCGCGCGCGGGCAGCCGCAGCGTCACGAACGCGGCGCGCCCGGCCTTGAAGCGCGTCGTCCGCGTCGCCAGCCGGATCGCCCGGCCGGCGACCTTGGCCGTCCCGCGGACCTTGGCGCTGCCCGACAGGCTGCCGCGGACCGTGACCGGGATCCGTCCCGACCGGGCCCGCGAGACCTTGACGGTCAGCCGCAGCGTCGCCTTCTCCTCGGGCGGCGGCGTCGTGGTGGTCGTGGTCGTGGTGGTCGTCGTCCCGCCGCCGGTGTAGCCGGTGTCGTCGTAGCGCGGGTCGGGGTCGGCGGCCAGCGCGGCGACCGGGATCGCGGCCGCCAGCACGGCGACCAGCAGCGTCGAGGAGCGGAGGTTCGGGCGCATGGGGGGACGGTGCCGGAGGAGGCGGGGCCGGCAGCCGTCCCGACGGTACCAGCGCGAGCCGGCCGCGCCCACCCGATGTTCGCCGGTCGTCGACCGATCGCTCGCGACCGCCGTGGCCGCGCGCCGCGCGGAATGCGATGCTCCAGGGGTGCTCGAGCGCTCCGACGCCATCGGCGCCCTGACCGAGGAGACGTTCGACGTCGTCGTGGTCGGTGGCGGGGTCACCGGCGCGGGGGTCGCGCTCGACGCGGCCTCGCGCGGCTTCTCG
Organism: Patulibacter medicamentivorans; assembly: GCF_000240225.1. Taxonomy (GTDB): domain Bacteria; phylum Actinomycetota; class Thermoleophilia; order Solirubrobacterales; family Solirubrobacteraceae; genus Patulibacter; species Patulibacter medicamentivorans. Next base: position 2,469 of record NZ_AGUD01000167.1, on the reverse strand, counting down.
GTCGCGCTCGTCGAGCGGGCCGACTACTCCTCCGGGACCTCCAGTCGCAGCTCGAAGCTGGTCCACGGCGGCCTCCGCTACCTGGCGAGCTTCGACCTCGGGCTGGTCCGCGAGGCGCTGCTCGAGCGGCAGATCAACGCGCGCCTGGCCCCGCACCTGGTGACGCCGCTGCCGCTGGTCGTGGCCAACGCCGGCAGCGGCCGGCCGGACCGGATCACCGGGGTCGGGCTCAACCTCTACGACGTCCTGGCCGTCGACGCCCGTCGCGGCGGGCGCCGCCGCCGGCGCCAGATGTCCGACGACGAGCGCGCCTGGAGCCCCGATCGCCACCGCGCGCTGGACCCGCGCGAGGTCGTCGAGCACCTGCCGGCGCTGGCCGACCGCAACCCGACCGGCGGCCACCTCTTCTACGACTGCCAGACCGACGACAGCCGGCTGGTGCTGACGATCCTGCAGGAGGCGGAGCGCTTCGGCGCGGTCTGCGTCAACCGGGTCGAGGTCCTCGGCCTGCTCGAGCGCGACGGCCTCGCCGAGGGCGTCGAGGTCCGCGACCGCGAGTCCGGGGCGACCTTCTCGATCCAGGCCGACAACGTCGTCAACGCGACCGGCGTCTGGGCCGACCGGCTGCGGCCGGCCGAGTTGCGCGACGAGGCCGAGGTCCCCGTCATCCGCCCGTCGCGCGGGACCCACGTGACGCTGCCGGCCGAGAAGCTGCCGCTGCGCTCGGGGGCGATCGTGCCCTCCGGCGGCGGCCGCTTCATGTTCGCGCTGCCGTGGCTGGGCCGGACGCTGGTCGGGACGACCGACAACGAGTACGACCACCGCGACCTCGATCACGTGCCGCCGCCGGACGAGGACGTCACCTACATCCTCGACGGGGTCAACGACTTCTTCGGGACCAGCCTCGGCTTCGACGACGTCTGCGGCGCCTACGCCGGGGTCCGGCCGCTGATCTCGACCGGCGACCCCAAGCGCTCGGTCGACATCTCGCGGCGGGCCGAGCTCTACGAGACCTCGTCGGGGATGCTCACGATCACCGGCGGCAAGCTGACGACCTGGCGGCGGATGGCCAAGCAGACCGTCGACCGGCTGGTCGAGCGCGAGGGCCGAGTGGCCCCCTGCCGGACCGACCACCTGCCGCTGGGGCAGCCGGTCGACCCGCTGCGCCTGCCGCACGTCCGCGGCACCAGCGCGGACGCCCGCGAGCAGCTGGCCGCGCGCTACGGGCTGGTCGCCCGCGACCTGCTGGCGCTCGCCCAGGAGCGGCCCGAGCTGGCGCGCACGGTCGTCGACGACGGCCCGGTCGACCTGCTGGTCGAGGTCGTCCACGCAGCCCGCCACGAGCAGGCGCGGTCGGTCGGCGACGCGCTCCTGCGGCGGACCCGCCTGGGGCTGACCGCGGCCCGCACCGTGACCGCCGACGGCGGCCGCGTCGCCCGCGAGGTGGCCGAGGCGATGGCGCCGGAGCTGGGCTGGGACGCGGCGGCGATCGACGCCGCCGTGGCCGACTTCCTGGAGGAGGCGCGGCTCGAGGGCCTGGTCCCGGGTGGGGGAGGCGGTGCCGACCGGCGATCGCCGGCTCCGGCTGTGGACGGTGGACACGCGGTGCTGCCGACGTCCGGCGGGCCTGACCGCCGAACCGCTTAGGATCAGGTCGATCGGATGCCCCAAGACGACCAGAGCACTACGAGCGCCGTGTCGGCCGTGACCGCCACGCGGTTCGACCGCGACGGCGAGACCGTCTACAACCTGGCCCTCCGGATCACCGGCAGTCCCGGCGCCGCGTGGCACGCGACGGTCGCCGCGTTCGCCGCCGTCGCCGAGCGCGTCCCGCCGGACGCGCCGCCGGGGACGGACGAGCAGGATCTGCTGCTGATGGGCTGCTGGCACGCGCGCCAGCTGCTCAGCCAGCTCGACGCGAACCCCGAGTACGCGGCCCAGCTGCGGGCGCACGACGAGGCCAACGTGCCGATGGCCAGCCTCCAGGCGTCGGTGGTGCGGGCCAACGGCCTGCTGCCCGTCGACCAGCGCGAGGTCCTCGCGCTGCGCGGTCTCAGCCGGCTCGACCACCAGGACCTGGCCGTGCTGCTGCGCGCCGACCCCGGCGTCCTGGCGGCGATGCTGGCGCAGGCGCGGCTGATGCTGCGCGACGCGATGCGCGGCTCGCGGATCGCCGCCGAGGCCCTGACCACGCCCGAGGCCCGGCAGGCCGTGGCGCTCGCCGCGCTGCGCCAGGACGGGCAGCTGCGCGGGGCCGAGGCGCGTCTGACCCTGGCCCACTGGCTGGACGGCGACGAGTCGCGGCGGGCGGTCGTCGACGCGCTGGAGGAGGCCGGGCTCTCGTACCGCGCCTGGGCGCGCACCAGCCTGCCGGACGGCCTCCGCGAGGCGGTTCTCGGCGGCGTCGGCGGCATCGCCCCGGCGGCCGCGCCGACGCCCGAGGCCGCGGCGCCCGACGAGGCCGGTCCC
>NZ_AGUD01000168.1 GCF_000240225.1 Patulibacter medicamentivorans | reverse complement strand
CGCGGCGCGAACGCCGGACGCGCGCCCGGGGGCCGTCGCCGCCGCCTGGGTCCACGGCGCCGACGCGGTCGCCGCCTACGCCGGCCGCTACCTGCCGGCGTCGGTCGTCGCCACCGTCACGCCGCTGCTGGTGCTCGCCGCGGTGGCGGCGGTCGATCCGCTCAGCGCCGGGCTGCTGGCCGTCGCCGCGCCGCTGGTCGTCGTCTTCCTGGTTCTCGTCGGCCACCGGGCCCAGGCCGCCGCCGACCGTCGCCACGCGGGGCTGGCGCTGCTCGGCGGGCACCTGCTCGACGTGCTGCGTGGCCTGCCCGTGCTGCAGGCCCACGACCGCGACCGGGCCCAGGTCGAGCAGGTGCGACGAGCGGGCGAGCACTACCGCAGCGGGACGATGGCCACGCTCCGCGAGGCGTTCCTGTCCGGCCTGGTGCTGGAGTTCATGGCGATGCTCGGCACCGCGCTGGTGGCGGTCGCCTGCGGGATCCGGCTGGCCGAGGGGATGATGGACTTCGGTCCCGCGATCGCCGCGCTGGTGCTGGCGCCCGAGGTCTTCCTGCCGCTGCGGCGGCTGGGCGCGGAGTTCCACGCCGCGGCCGACGCCGAGCCGCTGCTGCGCGAGCTGGCGGCGGCGGGAGCGGACAACGGGGCCGGTATGGCGGTGGACGGCGCGGCGGGGCCCGTCACTCGCGGTGAAGGGGTCACCGGCCCGCTCCGGGCACGGCCCGCGACGAGCGGCGGCGCGGAGGGCGTCGCCGACCCGCGCGTCGCGCCGATCGTGCTGGAGCAGGTGACCGTCCGCCACGCCGACCGCCGCTCCCCCGCCCTCGACCGCCTGAGCGCGACGCTGGAGCCGGGGACGACGACGATCCTGCGGGGTCCCTCCGGCGCCGGCAAGACCACGCTGCTGCGCGTGCTGCTCGGCCTGACGGCGGTCGACGAGGGTCGCGTGCGCTGCGGCGGGGACGACCTGTCGCGGATCGATCCCGCGGCCTGGCGGCGGCGGATCGCCTGGGTCCCGCAGCAGCCGGTGCTGCTGCCCGCGTCGCTGGGCGACAACGTCCGCCTGGGGGTCGACGCGACCGACGGCGAGGTCCGCCGGGTGCTCGAGCAGGTCGGGCTGCTGGCGCTGGTCGCCGCCCTCGACGGCGGGCTCGACACGCCGCTCGGCGACGGCGGGCTGCCGCTCTCGGCCGGCGAGCGGCGGCGCCTGGCGATCGCCCGCGCGCTCCTCCGCGACCCCGACCTGGTGCTCGTCGACGAGCCGACCGCCAACCTCGACCAGCGGACCGCCGAGCAGGTCGTCGAGGCGCTGGCGGGGCTGCTGCGGGGACGGACCGCGCTGGTCGCCACCCACGATCCGCTGCCGCAGCGGCTCGGCGACCGGACGCTGCGCCTGCGGGCGGGGCGGCGAGACGACCGGGCCGAGCGCGGCGAGCGGATCGCGACCCCGGCGGGAGCCCCGCGATGATCGCGCTCGCCGTCCGGGCCCTGCGTCTGGCCACGCCCGAGGAGCGCCGCGGCCTGCTGCTGTCGACGCTGGCGGGCGTCGTGGCGGCCGCTGCCGGCACGGCCCTGCTGGCACTGTCCGGCTACCTGATCGCCCGCGCCTCGCAGGCGCCGCCGGTGCTGTCGCTGACCGTGGCGATCGTCGCCGTTCGCGGCTTCGGCGTCCTGCGGGCCGTCGCCCGCTACGGCGAGCGGCTGACCGGCCACGATGCGACGCTGCGGATCCTCGCCCGCCTGCGGGCCGCCAGCTTCGCCGCCGTCGCCGCCGATCGCAGCGGCGATCGCACGCGCGGCACGGCCACCGGCGACCGGATCGTGTCCGACGTCGACGGGGTCCAGGACGCGTACCTGCGCTCGCTGGCCCCGATCGCGGTCGCGGCCGTCGTCGGCCTGGCGGCGCTCGCGACCGCGGCGCTGGTGCTGCCGGCGGCCGCGGCGGTGCTCGCCGGGGTCCTGCTGGCCGGGGCGGTCGCGCTGCCGGTCGCCG
>NZ_AGUD01000169.1 GCF_000240225.1 Patulibacter medicamentivorans | reverse complement strand
GCTCCGGCGACGGGGTCGACGCCGACCGCGACCGGGCCGCCGAGGCGACCGCCGCCGGCCTGGCGGCGCGGGTCGCCGACCTCGAGGCGCAGCTGGAGGCTCGCGGCCGGTCGCTGGAGGAGCTGACCGACCGCGTCGAGGCCAGCGAGGCCGAGCGCGAGCGGCTGCTGGCCAGCGCCCGCCGGCTGCGACGCCAGGCGCTCGAGGCCGGGGCGCCCGACGTCGACCTGGTCGATCCCGAGGACGCCGCGCCGCTGCGGATCGACGACCTGCCGGAGGTCCGCAGCGTGCTCGAGGCGGTCGAGCTGGCCGCCGCCCACGCCGAGCACCTGGTCTACAGCGAGCGCGCCTTCGAGACCGCTCGCACCGCCCCCTACGACGAGCCGCGCAAGCTGCTGCGGGACCTGGTCGCGCTGGACCGGGTGGCGGGCGCCTGGAACGTCGCCGGCGGGATCGGCCGGCCGATCCGCGACGTCGCCCTGCAGCAGCAGCTGGAGTGGGCCGACGACGTCAGCGTCACCGCGCGGGCGCAGAACGCGCGCGAGTACGCGTTCTCCCACGACGGCCGCCCGCTGTGGGCCGGCCCCCACGTGCGGGTCGCGACCGGCCGCGGGATGCGCCGCACCTGCCGGGTCTACCTGGCGCTGGTCAAGGGCGACGAGCCGGACCTGGCCGGGCTGCCGCGCGGGATCTACGTCGGGCCGGTCGGCAAGCACCTGAGCGACTCCACGACCGGCTGAGCGGCGGCGCCGGCGACCGGTTTCGGGCCGCCGCCGTAAGTCGAGGACCGATGACGCGTTGCAGAGGTGACCTAGGTCACGACAGATGCGCGCATCGCAGCTACCATCCTCGCGGTGTCACGGGTCGACATCATCGGGGTCTCACGGGGTAGGGAGTCGAGGCTGGCTCGCGCTGCCGCGGCGGGCGACGGCCAGGCCTTCGCCCAGCTCTACGACGCCTACGAACGGCGGATCTACAACTTCTGCCTGCGGATCGTGGGCCGGCCAGAGGACGCCGCCGACGCGACCCAGGACGCCTTCGTCAAGGTCCTGCAGCGGCTGCCGAAGCTCGAGGACCGCGAGTTGGACTTCGGCGCCTACCTGTACACGTCGGCCCGCCACGCGAGCTACGACGTGATCAGCCGTCGCAAGCGGGCCGACCCGGTCGACCAGATCCCCGAGCACGGCGCCAAGCCGGTGGTCGGCGACGACCTGGCCCCGCTCGACGAGGATCCCGAGCGCGCGGCGCTGCTCGACGCGCAGCGGGACGCGGTCCAGGCGGCCAACGCCCGCCTGCCGGAGCGCCAGCGCGAGGTCCTGGCGCTGCGCGAGCTGGACGACCTGAGCTACGACGAGATCGCCGAGATCATGGCGATGAACCGCAACTCGGTCGCGCAGCTGATCTCGCGGGCGCGGATCAAGCTGCGGGACGAGCTGCGCCAGGGGGCGCTGGGCTCGGTCGCCGTCGCGACGGCCGAGTGCGAGCGCGCGCTGCCGCTGCTCGCCAGCCGCCAGGACGGCCAGCAGAGCGAGGGCGTCGACGTCGCGTGGCTCGACCAGCACCTGGCCGGGTGCCCATCCTGTCGCACGGCCCAGGGCGCGATGGAGGAGGCCGGGGTCTCGTACCGCGCCTGGGCGCCGGTGGTGCCGATGGTCTGGCTGTGGCACGAGACGCGGGCCAAGGCCGCCAGCGCGGTCGGAGCGGACTGGTCGGCGATCGAGCGGCCGCTGACGGGCGCCCTGTCGGGCTCGGCCGGCGGGGCCGCCGTCGTCGCCGGGGTGACCGCCAGCAGCTCGGCGACCGGGGCAGACGCCGCGGGGACGGCCGCGGGCGAGGCCGCCGCGCATCACCGGGCGTCGGTCCTCGTCGGGAAGACCCTGATCGCGGGCGCGCTGCTGGCGCTGGCGCTGCCGCTGCCGGTGCGCGAGGCCACGTGGTCGCCGTCGACGACGTTCGTCAGCCAGGCGTCGGCGCAGCCGATCGCCGGGACCGTGCCGGGCGAGCCCGCCGGCGACGGCCCGGCCCAGGAGCACCGTGGGCGCCGTCGCCCGAAGCAGCAGCGGCCGACCGGCTTCGGCCTGCCGGCGCTGCCCGGGGCGACGACGACGCTGCCGGCGCCCGCCGCGCCGACGACGACGCTCGTCAGCGTCCGGCCGACCGCGGGGTCGTCGTCCGG
>NZ_AGUD01000170.1 GCF_000240225.1 Patulibacter medicamentivorans | reverse complement strand
GCCGGCGAGCGGCGTCGGCGACGGCGACCGCGGGCGCGACGGACGTCGCGGTGGCGCTCACGGTCCCGACCGCCTCGCCCCCGGGCTCGCCGACCGCGCCACCGACGGGCGCGACGTCCTCGGCCGGCCACCGCTCCTCCAGCAGCACCGCCGAGAGCGGCGCGCGGGCCGCCCAGCCGGCCGACTCGAGTCCCGGCCGCACCGGCCGCTCGTCAGGCCAGCCGACGCAGAGCCACGCCATCGGATCGACGCGGGTCGGGATCCCGAGCAGCGATCGCAGGTCGTCGCGCTGGTAGAAGCTGACCCAGCCGACGCCCAGCCCCTCGGCCCGCGCCGCCAGCCACAGGTTCTGGATCGCGCAGGCGGTCGAGTGGACGTCGGTCTCCGGGATGGTGCCGCGGCCGAGGACCTCGACGTCGGGCCGCCCGTGGTCGCAGCAGACGACGATCCCGAGCGGCGCGTCGACGATTCCCTCGATCTTCTGGTCCAGGAAGTGGCGGGCGCGGTCGCTGAAGCGCTCGGCCTGCCGCAGCCGCTCGCGCTGCGCCAGGCCGCGCATCGCCACCCGCGTCTCGTGCTCGCGCACCAGCAGGAACCGCCACGGCTGCATCAGGCCGACCGACGGCCCGCGGTGGGCAGCGGTCAGGACCCGCTCGAGGACCTCGTCGGGGACGGGATCGGGGCGGAAGCGGCGGATGTCGCGGCGGGCGGCGATCACCTCCTGAAGGGCGTCGCGGGCGGCGTCGGGGAAGCGCCAGCCGGCCGGATCCTCGGCCCGCTCCGCCGCGCGCGAGGGATCGAAGCCCTCGGGCGTCGCGGGCCGGACGTAGGCGTGCGGACCGTCGCTCATCGCCGAACAGTCTCGCGGACGGGGCGATCGGGCGGCGGGCCGGTGTGCGAGCCTGCGGGTCGTGACCACCGCCGATCCAGCGCCAGCGGCCGGGCCGCTCGACGGGCTCCGCCACGCGATCGGCTTCCTGACCCGGATCCCGGTCCCGTTCCGGGCGGGCGAGGCGCCGCGGCTGGACCTGGCGGTGCCGTGGTTCCCGTTGGTCGGGGCGCTCGTCGGCGCGATCGCCGCCGCCGTCCTGGCCGCAGCCGCGCAGCTGCCGGGAGCCGGGGCGAGCGGCGTCGCCGCGGCGCTCGGCCTGGCCGCCGGGATCGTCGCCACCGGCGGGCTCCACGAGGACGGGCTGGCCGACAGCGCCGACGGCCTCGGCGTCCACGGCGACCGCGAGCGGCGGCTGGCCGTGCTGCGCGACTCGCGACTGGGCACGTTCGGGGCGCTGGCGCTGATCGTCTGGGCGCTGGCCAGCTGGAGCGCGCTGCGGGCGCTGTCGACCGAGGACGCGGTGCGGGCGCTGGTGGCGGCCGGCGCGGCGTCGCGGTGGGCGGTCCTGGCCCACGTCCGCAGCGGTCGCCCCGCGCGGCCGGACGGCGCGATCCACGCCCTGCGGATCGGGCCGGTCGGGGCGGTGGCGGCGACGGCGGTCGCGCTGGC
>NZ_AGUD01000171.1 GCF_000240225.1 Patulibacter medicamentivorans | reverse complement strand
TGGGCGCCGACGGCGCGGGAGCGGGCGGCGCCGGCGCCGCAACCGGTTCGGCGGCCGCGGGCGGATCCCAGGGCGAGGCCGGACGGGTCCGCTCGGCGACGGCGACGGGCGCCTCGCTCGGCGGTGCGTCCTGGCGCGGCGCGTCCGGCCGCCACGGAGAGGTCGGGCGCGCGCTCACAGCGATCGCAGGCCGAGGACGACCGGCAGCGTTCGGAGGATGATCTTGACGTCGGTCCACGGTGACCACTCGAGGACGTACAGGTAGTCGATCTTGACCATCGCGTCGAACGGCACCGCGTGGCCCTGGAGCACCTGCCAGGGGCCGGTCAGGCCGGGGGTGATGTCCAGCCGGCGGCGGTGCCAGCCGACGACGTGGCCGTCCTCCTCGGCGACCAGCGGCCGTGGTCCGACGATGCTCATGTCGCCGCGCAGGACGTTGATCAGCTGGGGCAGCTCGTCGAGCGAGGCCCGGCGCAGGATCGCCCCGACGCGCGTGATCCGCGGATCGTCGGGGATCTTGAACAGCCGGTGGTCGGCGTGCACGTTGAGGTGCCGCAGGTCGGCCCGGGCCTCGTGGGCGCCGTCGACCATCGTGCGGAACTTGAGCATCGTGAACGGCTCGCCGTTGCGGCCGATCCGCTGCTGGCGGAACAGCACCGGCCCGCGCGAGTCGAGCCGGATGACCAGCGCGATCACCCCCATCAGCGGCAGCAGCGCGCAGAACATCGGGATCGCGATCAGCAGGTCGAAGACCCGCTTGAGTACGAGCGTCGAGCGCGTCCGCGCGATCGGCGGGACGCCCATCACGCCGATCCCGTCGAGGTGCTCGACGAGGACGCGGGCTCCGGTCTCCTCCGCGACGCGCGGGACCACGGAGACGGCGACCGACGCATGGCGGAGCTGTCGCAGCAGCTCGAGCGCCAGGTCGGCGTCGAAGGCGTCGGAGACCAGCACCACGCGCTCGACGCCGCGGTCGAGGCAGCGGGAGGCGATCTCGCTCGCCAGGCCGGGATGGTTGACGTGGTCGACCGCCGGCACGACGTCGACCAGCGTGACGTGACGGGGCCGGTAGGCGAAGGAGCTGGTGAGGACGGCCGAGAGCGCGTCGTCGCCGACGATCGCCACCCGCTCCGGCGGCGTCAGGCGGTGCGCCAGGCCGCGAGCGGCGGAGCGCAGCGGCGGCAGGAACAGCAGCGTCATCACCCACAGGGCGAGCAGGTCCCAGCGCGTCAGCGAGTCGGTGGTCCGGACCGGCGCCACGAAGAACGTGACGACGACCAGCGTCACGCTGACGGCCACGACCAGCCGCGGGACCTCGTCCAGCGTCGACGGGATCAGCCGCTGGACGTCCATGTCGTAGAGCCGCAGCATCTTGGCCACGACGATCAGCACGGCGCAGCCGACCAGCGCCAGCGGGATCACCAGGCTGCCGATCTGGTCGCCGCGGGCGAGGAACAGCAGCGCGAGCGCGCCGAGGTAGCTCAGCCCGTCGGTCAGCGCCAGCAGGCGCCGCCGCACGCTCTGCCGCTGCCCTGGGTCGTACCGGGTCGCGGCCGCGGTGGCCTTGTCGACCCGTTGGCCGGACGTCGACTCGCCGCTCGGTGAACGCGCGTCCAGCAGCATGCTGTGCGTTGCCCCCCCCGGCAGCGCGTCAGCCCGCCGTGTGGTGCCGGCGCTGGGCGGCGGCGCGGACGGCGAGTCCGACGGCGAGCAGGATCAGGGCGATCAGCACGAGGGTCTCGAGGTTGAGACCGGTGAAGGGCAGGCCACCGCTCTTGTTGGAGGGGCGTGAGAGCGACGCCGGGACGGCCCCGGCCTCGTTGGGGGCAGCGCCGTTGCCCTCGGGCTCCTCGCCCGGACCACCGCTGGTGTCGGGGCCGACGCCGCCGTCATCGGTGGTGGTCGGCCCCGTGGTGCCGGTGGTGGTGGTCGGCGTGGTGGTGGTCGTCGGCGCCGTCGTGGTCGGCGTCGTGGTGGTGGTGCCGTACTGCGCGCCGGGGGCCGACTGGGCGCCCGCCGTCTGAGCGACCGCCAGAGCCCCGGCGATCAGCACCAGCGTCGCCGCCAGCACGAGCAGCAGCGCGCGCGAGCGGAGGAATGGAGCAGGAACAGCGAGACGACCCATCATTGCCACGCGACTGTACCGACAGGTTCGACGGATGTCACTCATTTGCACGATATTTCTGTCGAACGTCCGTCCGTTCGACTTGCGTCGAGCAATCACTTTCCCAATCCGATCGTGTAGCGCGGATCGACTCGCTGGAGGCGCCGGAAGGTCCGCCGTGCCGCGCGCCGGTCGCCGAGGCGCAGCTGGACGGTGAACAGGCCGCGCAGGATCATCTGGTCCGCGGGTGTCCGCGCTCGCATCACCCGCAGGACGCGCTCGGCGTCGGCGAACCGCCCGAGGTCGACGTCGGCGGCGACCTGCAGCTCGCGGGCGCGCTGGAGCGTGGCCGGGCCCTCGGCGGCGCGCGCCTCGCGCAGCGCCGTCCCAGGATCGGAGCCGAGCGCGCGCTGGCCGCGGTCGAGATGCTGCTCCCGGCGCAGCGCCGGCAGCAGCGCGATCGCGAGCACCAGCAACGCCGCCGCGACGACCAGGTGCAGCGGGAGCGGGCGCGCGGAGAGACGGGCGATCGGCACGAGCGCACCGTACCGCGCCGGTGGGCCGTCAACGGCCCCCGGGCCGCGGCAGCGGGCCACCGTACGCCACCTGCGCGACGGCGCCTGCGAGGATGCCCGCCGTGTCGAGCACGACTGCACCACCGCGACCGGCCGGGCTGGCGGCGTTCCTCCAGCGCCGCGGCCTGATCGCGGACCTGGTCGGCGCCGGCGGCGGCGTGCTGATCGTGCTCCTGCAGGCGTTCGACGGCGGCGGCTACTTCCCGGTCCAGTACCTCGCGGCGGGCGTCGCCGCGCTGGTCGGCACCGCGATCCTGCTGGTGGTCCGCGGCGCCACCTGGCGCCCGGGGGTCCACGGACTGGTCGCGGCCGCGGGGCTCGTGGGCCTCGGCGCCTGGACCGGGCTGTCGTCGCGCTGGTCGCCGCTGCCCGACGTCGCGGTGACCGAGATGCAGCGCCAGATCTCGTATGCGGCGATCCTCGGCTTCGGCCTGGTGGCGGTCGGCCGGGGCCGCCGCGCGCGGATGATGGTGCTCGCCGTCGGCGCGGCGCTGGTCACCGTCGCGCTGGCGGGCTTCGCCGGCCGCCTGCTCCCGGGCCTGGACCTGGCGCCCGCCCGCGAGCAGGCGTTCGGCGTCTACCGGCTCTCCTATCCGATCAACTACTGGAACGCGCAGGGCGCCGCGGCCGCGATGGCGGCCGTCTTCTGCCTCGGCCTGGCCGGCGACCGTCGCAGCGCCGTCTGGCTGCGCGGCGTCGCCGCCGGGCTGGTGCCGCTGCTGGCCGTCACCCTGCTGCTGACGGTCTCGCGCGGGGCGGTCCTGGCCGCCGTGGTCGGCGTCGTGGTGGTGGTCGCGCTGGCCCGGCGGCCGCTGCAGGCGCTGCTGGTGATGGCGGCGGTCGGCCTGCCGACCGCGCTCGCGGTCGCCAGCGCCGCGACGACGCCGGCGGTGATCGACGACCCGACCGCCAGCCCGGGCCTGGACAGCGCGGGCCCGACGGTGGCGCTGCAGGTGATCGGGCTCGGCGTGGTCGCCGGCATCGCCGCCGTCGTCGCGTTGCAGGTGCTGCTGCGGCGCGAGAAGCGGCGCAAGTTCCGCGGGCCGCAGATGGGCCGCTTCCAGCGCGCGGCGGCGATCGCGACGCTGGTGCTGCTGGTGCTCGGCCTCGGCGGCACCGCGGTCGTCGCGGGGCGGCTCGACGGCGAGGCGGCCGGTCGGGTCGGCACGTTCCGGCGCTTCCTCGACGACCAGCGCAAGGAGTTCCTGGCCGCCGGGCCCGTGACCGGCACCGGGACCGAGCGGCTGGCGTCGGCGAGCGGCACCCGCTCGGCCGGCTACAAGGTCGCGTGGCACGGCTTCACCTCCGACCCGCTGCTCGGCGACGGCGTCGGCGGCTTCCGCGTTCGCTGGCTGCGGGAGCGGACCACCGGCGAGCGGATCCTCAACGCCCACTCGCTGCCGCTGGAGACGCTCGGCGAGCTCGGCCTGCCGGGCTTCGCGCTGCTGCTGACCTTCATCGCGGCCGTCACGGCCGGCGCGATCCGCGGCCGCCTGCGACCGACCGTCCTGTCGCGGGCCCAGGCCGCCGGGGCGACCGGGGCGATCGCCGCCTTCGTGACCTCGTGCCTGCTCGACTGGACCTGGCAGATGGGGGCGCTGACGGCCGCGGCGCTGCTGCTGGCCGCGCCGCTGCTGCCCGAGGGCCGTCGGCGGCGCTCCGGCGACGCCTGATCAGGCGTCGCGCTCGGCGCGCAGCGCGTCCCGCGCGGCGCCGGCGTTGGTCGCCAGCCACGTGCGGTGGAAGCCGCGGCCGGGCG
>NZ_AGUD01000172.1 GCF_000240225.1 Patulibacter medicamentivorans | reverse complement strand
GCGCCGTCGGCGGCGCTGACGGTCAGCGTCAGCCGCGGGGCGCCGCGACCGCGCAGGGCGCCGCGGACGCCCGGGTCGGCCGGCGGCAGCGGCGGCTCGGGGTCGGGCGGCACCGGCGTCGGCACGAACGAGCGTCCATCCAGGTTCCACGCCGGGTCCTGGGCGATCCGCAGCTGGTGGAGGACGGTCGGCGCGACGTCGACGACCTTGATCGTGTCGGGCGTCTGGCGCCGCGGGACCCCGGGGCCGGCGGCGATCACGAACGAGGTCCGCTCGATCTCGCTGTCGCCGCCGTGGATGAAGATCGACCCCTGGTCCATCGTCTTCTGCCCGTGGTCGGTGACCACGATCACCGTCCACTGCTCGCGGGCCGCGGTCGGCCGCGCCGCGATCGCCCGCAGCAGCGTTCCGACCCGGCGGTCGGTCCGCAGGATCGCGTCGCGGTAGGCCGGGCCGACGGTGCCCTCGGCGTGACCGGCCTCGTCGATCACGCCCAGGTAGACGAAGCCGGCGTCGGGGTCGCCGCCGCGCAGGTAGGTCGCGGCGAGGTCGGTCGAGATCTGGTCCTCGGCGTCGTAGGAGGCGATCGTGTCCTGCGCGCTGGCGGCGTGCTTGACGTCGATCTGGTCGCCGAAGATCGGGCCGCCGTTCTGGTGCAGGCCGAGGTTGCCCCAGTCGCTGACCGAGAAGGTGCTCAGCCGCGGGCGGACGCGCTCGGCCCGGGTCAGGAAGTCGACGTAGCCGTTCTTGCCGTCCTGGAGCGCGTCGTTGTTGAACAGCCCGACGACCCCGTGCTTGGCCGGCCAGACGCCGCTGGCGATCGTCGACCAGCCGACGGCGCTCATCGTGAACGCCTGCGGCGGCTGGTACTGCAGCAGGGTGCTGGTGCCGAAGCCGCGGTCGACCAGCGACTTCAGGTTCGGCGTCCGGCCCTCGCCCATCAGCTTCGTCAGGTCGCCCCAGCGGGTCCCGTCGAGGCCGATCAGCAGCACCTTGCTGCGGCTGGCGCCGGCCGGGCCCTTCAGCGGCCCGCTCTCGACGGCCGCCCCGGCGACCGGCGGCGCGGCGAGCGCGAGCGTCGCCACCACCGCCGCCGCCGCCCGAGCCGCTGATCGACGGGCCCTGCGATTCGCGAAGCGTTCCATCGTCGTCCTCTTCCTCCCCACGGTGAACGCGAGGTTAACGTCGCGTGGTCGCTCCCGGGGCGCCTCCCCCACGTCCCGCTCAGCGACGCGCGGCGCTGACGCGCACGACCGTCGTCGCCCGCCGCCAGCCGGGCTTCGAGGCGCGCGCCGCCCACCGGCCCGCGCGCGAGAGGCGTACGCGCAGGACGGCCCGTCCGCGGCCGTCGCTGCGGGAGCGCGCCCGGCCGAGCCGGACCGT
>NZ_AGUD01000173.1 GCF_000240225.1 Patulibacter medicamentivorans | reverse complement strand
CCGCCGTGCTGCCGGGGGCCGGGGCGTCGGCCGCCGGCTCGCCGTCGCGGGCCGGATCCTCGCCGCGCCTGGCCCGTCGGCTGCGACGCGCGCCCGCGCCCTTCGGTGCCCGCCAGCCCCGACGGGCACCGTAGCCCCGGGGTTCGTCGTCGGCGGGCGGCACGCGAGCGATCATCGCACCGTCGTCGCGCCCGACGAGCCATACCGGGCGCCGGCGTTGGACGTTTCGGCGATCGGCGGGCTGGACGCACGGTGGCCGCGTGGGGGAGGATCGCCGCGACCGGGCCGGCACGCCGCCGCGCCCGTCTGCCCGCGCCGCGATCGCCAGGAACCGCATGTCCGTCGACGTCCACCGCACGCCCGAGGAGCGCTTCACCGCACTCCCCGACTTCCCCTACGAGCCCCGCTACCGCGAGTGGGAGGGGCTGCGGCTGGCCCACCTCGACGAGGGCCCGGCCGACGGCCCGGTCGCGCTGCTGGTCCACGGCGAGCCGACCTGGTCGTTCCTCTGGCGGACGACGATCGCGACCCTGGTCGACGCCGGATTCCGCTGCGTGGCGCCCGACCTGCCGGGCTTCGGGCGCTCCGACAAGCCGACCGACGTCGGCTGGTACTCCTACGACCGGCTGGTCGCCTCGCTGGTCGACCTGGTCGACGGGCTCGACCTGCGCGACGCGACGCTCGTCTGCCACGACTGGGGCGGGCCGGTCGGCCTGCGAACCGCGGCGCTGGAGCGGCCGGAGCGGTTCGCGCGGCTGGTGGCGATGGACACGGGGGTCTTCGACGGCAACCAGAAGATGAGCCCCGCCTGGCACAGCTTCCGCGACTTCGTCGAGCAGGCGACCGAGCTGCCGATCGGGTTCCTGGTCAACGGCGGCTGCGCGACCGACCTGGCGCCCGCGGTCGTGGACGCCTACGAGGCGCCGTTCGACGTGCCCGCGGCGACCGCCGGCGCCCGCGCGCTGCCGCTGCTGATCCCGCGCGCCCCGGACGATCCCGGCGCGGCCGCCGGTGCCGCCACCCAGCAGGCGCTGCGAGCCGACCGGCGACCGCAGCTGATCCTGTGGGGCGCCCAGGACCCCGTCCTGCCGGCCGACCCGCTGGCACGGCTGATCGGCGAGCGGCTGCTGACCCGCGCCGGCGAGCCGCAGCTGATCGACGGCGGCCACTTCCTGCCCGAGGACGCGGGCGCGGAGATCGGCGAGCGGGTGGCGGCCTGGGTCGCGGCTGGTTGAGGGCGGGGCGCCGTCGGACCTGCACAGGATCCGCACATCGCGCCGACCCGCGCCGCACGCGGCCGCCCGTAGCATCGCCCCCGATGAGCCGGCGGACGATCGTGGTGGTCGAGGACGAGGCGACGATCGCCGGCGCGGTCGCCGCCCGCCTGCGGTCCGAGGGCTTCGACGTCGAGGTCGCGGGCACCGGCCCGGCGGGCGTCGAGCTGTGCACGCGGCTGGCGCCCGACCTGGTCGTCCTGGACTGGATGCTGCCCGGCTTCGACGGGATCGAGGCCTGCCGCCGGATCCAGGCCGATCGCCCGGTGCCGGTGCTCTTCCTGACCGCCCGCGACGCCGAGGCCGACGTGCTGGTCGGGCTCGGGATCGGGGCCGACGACTACCTGACCAAGCCGTTCAGCCCCCGCGAGCTGGTCGCCCGCGTCCACGCGATCCTGCGCCGCAGCGCCCGCACGGCCGAGGCCGCGGCGCCGTCGCGGATCGCGCTCGGCCGTTACGTCCTCGACCTCGACGGGCGGCGGCTGCTGCACGACGGCGAGCAGGTCGCGCTGACCCCGACCGAGCTGGACCTGCTGGCGACGCTCGCGGCGCGGCCCGGCCGGGCGTTCACCCGCGACGAGCTGCTGGCGCAGGTCTGGGAATGGCGGACCGGCGGCTCGACCCGGACCGTCGACTCGCACGTCGCGGCGCTGCGGCGCAAGCTCGGGGCCGGCGTGGTGCGGACCGTCACCGGCCACGGCTACGCGCTGGGGGACCAGCCGTGAGCAACCCGCTCGACCGGCTCGGCTCGCTGAAGCTGAAGCTCGGCCTGGTGATCGTGCTGGCGATCGGCGTCACGGCCGGGACGATGCTCGTCGCCGCGCTGCTGGACGTGCGCCTGCGCTACGGGGCCCTGGCCGCCCTGGCGCTGTCGCTGCTGACCGTCCAGGTCGTGGCGCGGGGGATGATCTCGCCGCTGCGGGCGATGAGCCGCGCCGCCGACGCGATCGCGCGCGGCGAGCACGGCCAGCGCGTCGCCGTCACGACCCGCGACGAGGTCGGCCAGCTGGGCGTCGCCTTCAACCGGATGGCCGCCGAGCTGGAGCAGACCGACCGCATCCGCCGGGACCTGGTCGCCGATGCCGCGCACGAGCTGCGGACGCCGCTGAGCGCCCTGCGCGCCGTGCTGGAGAACGCGGTCGACGGGGTCGAGCCGCTGGATCCCGAGGAACTGCTGGGCCAGGTCCGGCGGCTGGGCGACCTGGCCGACCAGCTGCTGGACCTGTCGCAGCTGGAGGCCGGCGCGGCGGTCCTGCGGCGACGGTCGTTCGCCGTCGCCGAGCTGCTCGACGAGGTGCGGCCGGCAGGGGCGGCCGAGGCGGAAGCGACGACCCCGGTGGTCGAGCTGGCCGACGGCCTGCGGGCGAGTGGCGATCCCGATCGTCTGCGCCAGGTCGTCGCCAACCTGCTGGAGAACGCCCAGCGCCACGCCCCGGGGACCGCGGTGACGGTGCGGGCGCGCGGCCGGCCGGGCGGTGGCGTCCGGCTCGAGGTCGAGGACCGCGGGCCGGGCCTCGACCCGGCCGACGCCGAGCGGGTCTTCGAGCGCTTCGCCCGCGGCGACCGCTCCCGCACGACCACCGGCGCCGGCCTCGGCCTGGCGATCGCCCGCTCGATCGTCGAGCTGCACGGCGGCACGATCCGCGCCGAAGCGGCGACGCCGCACGGCTGCCGGATGGTCGTCGAGCTGCCCTAGCCCTGCCGCCCCGGGTCCGCCCGGTCGCAGCCCGCGGCGCGCTCTCCGAAGACGCCGCCCGATCACGTCCCGTCACGAGGAGGATCCCGCATGTCCCGATCCGCGCTGCTCTGCGCGCTGCTGGCCGCTGCCCTGGCGGCGACCGGGGTCGCCGGCCAACGCATCGGCCTGGCCCTGACCGTCGTCCTGCTGCTGGTGATCGCCGCCGGCGCCCGCGCGACGCCACGCCCGATCGACCCGCTGGCGCTAGTGCTGGCCGTCGGGCTGGCGCTGCAGCCGATGCTGCGCGACGCCGGCTGGGTGGTCGCGGTCGACGTCGCCGCCGCGCTGGTTGCCGGGGCGGCGGTGGTGGCGATGCCGCGTCGGTGGTCGGCGGTCGCCGCGGTCGTGGCGGCGCCGCTGCGGCTGGCGGCGGGCCAGCGGCTGG
>NZ_AGUD01000174.1 GCF_000240225.1 Patulibacter medicamentivorans | reverse complement strand
GCGGCCGGGCGGTGGTGGCGGTCGCGGGTGGCGGTCGCTGGGCGCAGGCGTGGGTGGCGGTGGCCGGCGCGGGCGCGACGACGACGACCGACACGCTGGCCGCGGCGGGGGTGCGACGACAGCGGCGCGGCGAGTGGCCGCCGGCGACCACCTCGATCCGCCGTCTCGCGCGGCCGGGCCGGGCGAGACGGCGATCCGACGGCCCCGCCACCACCAGTCGCCATCTGGCGAACGGCGACCGGGCGAGACGACGATCCGACGGCCCGCCGCGGTGACGTAGCCTGCCCGTCGTGTCCGTCACCGATCGCACCGGCGCCGACCACCACCCGCGTCCGTGGGCCGGTCGCCGCCTGCACGTCCTCGGGATCGCCGGCGCCGGGATGAGCGCGCTGGCGGTGCTGGCGCGAGGGCTCGGGGCCGAGGTCAGCGGGTCGGACCGCAGCGAGAGCCGCTACCTGGCCGGCGTCCGCGAGGCGGGGATCGCGGTCACGATCGGCCACGACGCGGCCAACGTGCCCGACGGCGAGGTCGAGGTGGTCCACTCGACGGCGATCCCCGAGGACAACCCGGAGCGGGTCGAGGCCCGCCGCCGGGGGCTGCCCGACCTGTCGCGCCACGCGCTGCTGCGCGACGTCTGCGCCGCGCACCGGGTGATCGCGGTCGCGGGGGCCCACGGCAAGACCACGACCTCGGCGATGACCGTCCATGCGCTCCAGGGCGCGGGGGAGGACCCGTCCTACCTGGTCGGCGGGATCCTGCGCTCGACCGGCCGCAACGTCCACCGCGGCACGTCGCCGTGGCTGGTCGTCGAGGCCGACGAGTCCGATCGCAGCTTCCTCGAGACCCACCCCGAGATCGCCGTCGTCACCAGCGTCGAGCTGGACCATCACGGGACCTACGGCTCGCGGGCCGACCTGGAGGACGCCTTCCGGCGGTTCCTCGGCCAGGCCGGCGAGCGGATCGTCTGGGACCGCCGCGAGCTCGATCGGGTGCTCCCGGCGCCCGACTCCGGTCGCACCCGCCGCTACGACGTGGCCGAGCTGCACGCCGCCGACGGCACCAGCCGCTTCCAGTGGGAGGGCCGCGACGTCGCGCTGCGCCAGCCGGGGATCCACAACGCCTGGAACGCCACCGCCGCCCTGACCGCGGCGGCGCTGGCGGGGGCCGATCCGGCGCGGGCGGCCGCGGCGATGATCGACTTCCCGGGCACCGGCCGCCGCTTCGAGCAGGTCGGGGTCGGGCCGGCAGGCGTTCCGGTGATCGACGACTACGCCCATCACCCGACCGAGGTCGCGCGGACGATCGAGGCTGCCCGGAGCCTCGCGCCGCGGCGGGTGGTGGCCGTCTTCCAGCCGCACCTGTACTCGCGGACCCAGCTGCTGGCGGGGGCCTTCGGGACCGCGCTGGCGCTGGCCGACGTGATCTGCGTCCTCGACGTCTACCCGGCGCGCGAGCGCGCCGCCGACTTCCCCGGGATCGACGGTCGCACGATCGCCCGGGCGGCGGCCGACGCCGCCGGCGGACGGACCGTCCTCTGGCTGCCGACGATCGCGGACGCGGTCGCGCGGCTGCCGTCGGTCCTGCGCGAGGGCGACCTCTGCCTGTGCATGGGCGCCGGCGACGTCGACGCGGTCGCGCGCGGGCTGGTCGGCGACTGACGCGCCCCGGCCCGCGCCGGACCAGGACGCCCGGCGCCTCGAATCGCCAGGACCGGGAGCGCCACGCCGAAGAGGGACCACCGACGTCCGAGTCGACCTGGCGTCCGCGCAGGAAGGGGCGTCGGCGTCGGCGGCGAACGGGGTCCCGATGCCGCTCCAGACCCTCACCGCGCGCCTGCAGGAGGCAGGCGGCGCCCTGTCGCTGCCGCGCCTGCCCCGGATCGGCGGGCGACGTGGAGCCGCCGCGCGCCGGCCGGCGCCGCGGCGGATGGCCTGGATCGTCGGCCTGACGCTGCTCGGGCTGGTCGCCGCGATCTACCTGCTGCTGCGCCTGACCGGCCTGAGCGCGGTCCAGAACGTGACCGTCGTGGGGGTCCAGGGACCGAACGCGCCCGAGATCCGGAGGGCGATCGAGCGGGCGGCGGTCGGCCAGAGCACCCTCGGCTTCGACGACGCCGCGATCCGGAGCGCGGTCGCGGGCGACCAGAGCATCACCCGGATCGACGTCGAGACCCGCTTCCCGCACGGCCTCCAGGTCCAGGTCCACCAGCGGCTGGCCGTCGGGGCGATCGTCCAGGGCAGCCGCCGCGTGGCGGTCTCGACGGACGGGCGCCTGCTGCCCGAGTGGCCGGCGGGTCAGCTGCCGCTGATCCAGGGCGGCCGGGCCTCGGGCGAGCGGCTCGTCGCCGGTCAGCGCACAGCCGTCGCGATCCTCGGGGTCGCGCCCGCGCCGCTCCTGGCCCGGGTCGCCCGCGTCGACCACCTGACCACGATCCGCCTGGCCGACGGGCCGGCGCTGCTCTTCCGCGACACCCACCGCCTGCGGGCGAAGTGGGCCGCCGCGGCGGCGGTCCTGGCCGACCCGTCGTCGGCCGGCGCGACCTGGATCGACCTGCGGATCCCCGGACAGCCGATCGCCGGCCGCGGCCCGGTCCCGACGCTGCCGCGTGCCGGGGTCAAGGCCCCCGATCTGCGGGGCAGCGGCGGCGACGCCCTGCGCGAGCTGGAGCCCGGCGCCGCGCCGGGCAGCGGCGGAGCGGTCGGGGTGGCCACGCCGACCGGCGCGGCC
>NZ_AGUD01000175.1 GCF_000240225.1 Patulibacter medicamentivorans | reverse complement strand
GACGAGCTGCTGGTCGTCGACGACCGCTCGAGCGACCGCACCGCCGAGGTCGCGGCCGCCCGCGGCGCGCGGGTCGTCGCCGGCGACGAGCCGCCGCCCGGCCGGGTCGGCAAGCCGTGGGCGCTGGAGCAGGGCCTGCGGGTCGCGTCCGGCGAGCTGGTCGTGACGCTCGACGCCGACACCCGGCCGCGCCGGGGCCTGATCGCGGGGCTCGTCGGGGAGCTGCGGCGGGCCGAGGCGCTCGACGCCCGGCCTCAGCTGCTGAGCGCGACGGCCCGCTTCGACTGTCGCGGCGCGGGCGAGCTGCTGCTGCACCCCGGGTTCGTCGCGACCGAGGTCTACCGCTACGGCCCGCTCGACGTGCTCGGGCACGAGTCGCCGCCCGGCCGCGCGACGGCCAACGGCCAGGTCATCTGCGTTCGCGCCCGTGCCCTGCGCGAGGCCGGCGGGTTCGCGCTCGCGGCCGGCCACCTGACCGACGACGTCGCGCTCGCGCGGGCGCTCGCCGGCCGCGGCTGGCGGGTCGCCCGGGTCGACGCGAGCGCGCTGGTCGACGTCCGGATGTACGAGTCGGCGGCCGAGACCTGGGACGGCTGGGGCCGATCGATCACCGCCAGCGACGTGACGGGCCGCGGCTGGCTGGCGCTCGACCTGCTGGTGCTGTGGACGGCCCAGGCGCTGCCGCTGTGGCGGATCGTCCTGCGGCGCGGCGACCGGCTCGACGCGGCGCTGCTGCTGGCGCGGATCGCGGTCGCGGCCCGCGCCGCCCGCATCTACCGACGCCGCGGGCCGTGGTTCTGGCTCGCCCCGCTGGTCGACCTGCCGGTCGTCGTGCGGTTCACCGCCGCGGTCCTGCGGCCCGCCCGCTCCTGGCGTGGCCGTCGCTACTGACGGCCGGGCGTCGACCGGCGCCGGCGTGGCCGCGGCTAGCGACTCGCGGCGGGCGTGACGGGCGTCGTGGGCGGCGCGGCCAGCAGGCGCAGGGGCAGGCCCGCGAGCAGCCCGAGCGCGAGCGCGGCGAGCGGCACCAGCGCGGTCATCCCGGTCCCGGTCGGCAGGACGGCGTTGGTCGCCTCGCCGAGCGCGATCAGGGCGATCCCGGCCAGCGTCCAGAGCGCGGCGGGCACGGCGATCATGCCGCCGGCCCCCGGGATCAGCGAGAAGCTCAGCACCCGCGCGGTCGGGGCCAGGCCGACGTAGACCCCGGCGAGCGCCGCCGCGCCGCCGGCCACGGCCAGCGGGCCGAGCGGGTTCCAGGCGGTCGGCGGACGGCTGTCGCCGGCCCCGAGCGCGACCCCGACGGTCAGCGCGGCCCCGGCCGCCGCGACCAGCACGGCGATCGACGGGCGACCGCGGCGGGCGACGCCGTCGCCGGCGATCAGGATCACGATCGCCGCCAGCAGGCCGACCAGCGGGCGCACCCCGCCGGCGACGAGCGCGATCGCCGCCAGCACCCAGGCGACGCCGGCGCGGTCGTGGGCGAGGTCGTCCTTGAGCGGGAGCACGGCCTGCGACGGTAGCGGAGCGCCGCGCCGTCGGCCGCCGCGATCGGGCTAGGCGGCCGCCTCGGCCAGCGGGCCGACGCCGGGCTTGTCCTGGTCGATGTGCTCGTCGGCGTGGTAGCTGGAGCGGACCAGCGGGCCGGCGGCGACGTGGTCGAAGCCGAGCTCCTCCATGCCGATCCGGGCCAGCTCGTCGAACTCGTCCGGGTGCCAGTAGCGGACGACCGGCAGGTGGTCCTTGGTCGGCCGCAGGTACTGGCCGATCGTGAGGATCTGGACGTCGACGGCGCGCAGGGCCTTCATCGTCTCGACGACCTCGGCGAAGCTCTCGCCGAGCCCGACCATCAGCCCCGACTTGGTCGACAGCGAGTCGCCGGCCATCGCCTTGGCGTTCTTCAGCACCCGGCAGGAGCGCACGAAGGTCGAGCCGCGACGGGCCAGCGGGTAGAGCCGCGGGACCACCTCGACGTTGTGGTTGAAGACGTCGGGGCCGGCCTCGAGCACGGTCGCCAGCGGCATCTCCTCGCCCCGGAAGTCGGGGGTCAGCGTCTCGATCTTGGTCTCCGGCGACTGGCGGCGGACCTGGTTGATCGTCGCCGCCCAGATCCGCGAGCCGTAGTCGGGCAGGTCGTCGCGATCGACCGAGGTGATGACGGCGTGCCGCAGGCCCATGCGGGCGATCGAGCGGGCCACGCGGGCGGGCTCCAGCGGGTCGTTCCAGGTCGGCGTGCCGGTCATCACGTGGCAGAAGCCGCAGCGACGGGTGCAGGTGTCGCCGAGGATCATGAACGTCGCGGTGCCGCGCTCCCAGCAGTCGCCGATGTTCGGGCAGGCGGCCTCCTGGCAGACGGTGTGGAGGTTCTCGTCCTCCATCGTCCGGCGCAGCTCGCGGTACTTCTCGCCGCCCGGGGCCGGGACCTTGAACCACTCGGGCTTGCGCGAGCGGTAGGGCACGGTCGCCGTACCCAGGACCTTCGCGACGTCCATCCCGCCGGGATTGGCCCGCGAGCGGGTCTGGCGGATCGGCAGCGTCGCCTTCGGCACCTCGGACACGACCCCAGCCTAGCGAGCCGGCTCGGGCGCCCCCGGCGGCCGCGGCGCGACCGCCCGCCGATCGGCGGGCTCCGGCAACGTCGGGGCAACGTCGCCGTGCGCGGCGGCCAGCGCCCGGACCGCGGCCGCGTCGAGCGCGACGGTCGCGATCCCCAGCTCCCCGGCCAGCGCGGCGGCCACCCGCTCGCCGGCGGCGCGGACCGCGGCGCTCGCGTCGAGCCCGGGGTCGGAGGCCAGATCGGGATCGCCGGCCTCGCGGGCGATCGAGGTCATCGGCGTCGTCAGCCCGCAGGGGACGATCCACTCGAACGGCGTCAGGTCGGTGACGACGTTGAGCCCGAGCCCGTGGGTGGTCACGCCGTGCGCCAGGTGCAGCCCGATCGAGCCGAGCTTGCGATCCCCGACCCACGCGCCGGTGAAGGCGATCCCGTCGGCGGCGCGGCCGCGGGCGTCGATCCCGCGGTCGCGGGCGACGGCGACCATCGCCCGCTCGATCGCCCCGACCAGCCCGATCACGTCGCGGGTGGCGACGACCAGGTAGCCGACCAGCTGGCCCGGCCCGTGGTAGGTCGCCTTGCCGCCACGGGCGACGTCGACGATCTCGATCCCGCGCTCGCCGTACCAGGCGTCGCCGAACGGCAGCTCGTCGGCGCTCGCGCGGCGGCCGCGGGTGTAGACCGGCGGGTGCTCGAGCAGCAGCAGCAGGTCGCCGACCGCGCCGGCCCGGCGCGCGTCCCGCAGCCGCTCCTGGAGCGCCAGCGCCTCGCGGTAGGGGACGGTCCCCAGGTCGACGACGTGCAGCGGCCCGCCGGGGTCGGCGAGGACCGGCCCGTCGGCGACCGGCCGCCCGCTCACGACGCCGCCTTGCCGGGGGTCAGGTCGATCGGGCAGCCGTCGAAGCCCTTGCGCAGCTGCGACTCGCTGGGACCGTCGCCGGCGAGCATCTGGGAGACGGTGACGGGCGTCAGGCCCCGCTTGCGGATCTCGCGGATGATCGTCGGCAGCGCGGCCAGCGTGTTCGGCTTGACCTCGTGCATGAGGATGATCGACCCCGGCTTGAGGCCCTGGATCGCGCGGTCCGCGATCGTCTTCGTCGGCACGCCGAGGGCGTCCTGGGTGTCGACGTTCCAGAGCACCTGGACCATGTGGCGGTCGCGGACGAGCTTGTCGGTGGTCGCGTTGTGGGACTCGTAGGGCGGCCGGAAGAGCCGCGGGGCGCGACCGAGGACGCGGGTCGAGGCGTTCTCGCCCTTGGTGATCTCGTCGCGCTGGTCGCGGGCGCTGAGCGAGGCCAGCGGCGGGTGGTTCTGGGTGTGCGACCCGGAGTCCCAGCCGAGGTTGCGCTCGGCCAGCACGTACTGCTCGCGGCCGGGGATGTTGCGCCCGACCCGGAAGACGGTGACCGGGACCTTCTCACGCGAGAGCAGGTTGAGGAACTGCGGCGACAGCGGCCAAGGACCGTCGTCGAGGGTCAGCGCGACCCACGGCTTGCGGCCGGCGCCGCAGTAGACCGGCAGGCCGATCCGGGCGTAGCGCTCGACCGCCGCCGCCCGGTCGATCCGGTCGATCGCGTCGGCCGAGGCGGCGCTCAGCGGTCCTGCCAGCAGGCGGTGCGCGGTCGGCCGCGAGCGCTCGTCGCCGCTGCCGCCGGCCAGCGCCTGGACGGCGATCGCCAGCATCGCGACGACCACGACCACGGTCCCGATCGCGACGGCGCGACGGCGGTGGGCGACCGGGAACGGCGTCGACCCGGCCGGCCGCGGGAGGCGCCAGCGGTCGGGCGCGGCCGCGGGGGCCGG
>NZ_AGUD01000176.1 GCF_000240225.1 Patulibacter medicamentivorans | reverse complement strand
CGGCGCGTCGGCCGCGGCCAGCGCCAGGACCCGCCGGCCGCGGTCGGCCTCCTCCGCCGCGCGCCCGGCGAGCGCCGGGTCGCGGCCGTCGAGCAGCGCCTCGGGCGCCCCCAGGATCAGCCGCTCGTCGTCGAGCTCCAACGCGCTCCACCGCCGGCGCGAGGAGAACGGCACCAGGGCGCTGGGCGTCCGTGCGACCGACGCCCCGTCGCCGCCCAGCGCCGCCTCGTGGACCGCCTCCAGCGTGCCGTTGCGGACCGGGGCGCTGGCGGCGAAGCGGGCGAGCGAGAGCGCGGCCGCGTCCTCGGCGACCCCGTCCGCGGGAACCACCGCGACGACCCGCAGCGACGCCTCGGTGAGGGTGCCGGTCTTGTCGGTGCAGAGGACCGAGACCGAGGCCAGCGACTCGATCGCGTTCAGCTGCTGGGCCAGCACCCCGCGCCGCGCGAGCTTGGCGGCCGAGACCGCGGCGGTCAGCGAGACCAGCAGGATCAGGCCCTCGGGCACGATGTTGACGATCGCCGCCGTCAGCGTCTCGACCGCCTGCGCCTGGCCGACGTCGCGCAGCGCCAGCGAGACCCCGAGCGCCACGCCGAGCGGCACCATCACGCCGACGAGCACGATCAGCAGCCGGTCCATCGCCCGCTCCAGCGGCGACCGCGGGTGGCGAAAGGCCCGCGCGGTCTCCGCCAGCCGCGCGGCGCGGCTGGCGGGACCAACGGCGGTGGCGACGAACGATCCCTGCCCCTCGACCACGAACGAGCCCGACAGGACGGCGTCGCCGGCCGCGCGCACCACGGGCTCGGACTCGCCCGTCAGGTTCGACTCGTCGAGCGCCAGCCCCTCCGCCGCGACGACGGTGCCGTCGGCCACCACCTGGTCGCCGGCCCCGACCCGGACGAGGTCGTCGACCACCACCTGCTCGACCGGGACCTCGCGCGGGGCGCCGTCGCGGACGACGGTGGCGCGCGGGGCGACGAGCGCCGCCAACCGGTCGAGCGCCCGCTTCGCCCGCACCTCCTGGAAGGTCCCGATGCCGGTGTTGGCGACCAGGATCCCCAGGAACAGCGCGTCCTTCGGATTGCCGAACGCGATCGTGGCCGCCCCGAAGACCGCCAGGATCAGGTTGAAGATCGTGAAGCTGTTGGCGACGACGATCGAGCGGTAGGAGCGGCTCGTCGCCGGCGGCGGCTGCGGGCCGCGCTCGCGCAGCCGCCGCTCGGCCTCGACCTGGGCCAGCCCGCTCGCGCCGGCGCCCGCCGTCGGATCCTGCGTCGCGTCGGCTCCGGTCACGCCACGGGACGCTACCGCCAGCGACCCGGCGGGCCGGCCACACGACTGATCGCCTAGACGACGAATCGCACAGACCCGCGCGTCGCGGCCGGGCCGGCGCGTTCGGCCAGCCCGTGCTCGCGGCGTCCCGGACCGCCGCCGAGCGCTGAGCGCGGTCAGCCGATCAGGACCGGCGCGCCGGCGGGGACGTTGCGGGCGATCCAGCCGATCGCCGCATTGTCGATCCGGACGCATCCGTGCGAGCGGGCGCTCCCGAGCGGGTCGCGGAGGCTCGCGCCGCCACGACCGTGGATCCCGATCCGGCCCGGTCCGCCGTCGAACTCCTGGAGGACGTTCGAGGTCGCCGCGAGCGCGATCGCCCAGGGGCCGAGGAAGCCGCGGCGGTCGCGCTGCGGGTTGCGCTCGTAGATCGCGGTCAGGCCGCGCGGCGTCGGGGTCCGCGGAGCGCCGACGACCGCGCGGAAGCGCCGCAGCGGCCGACCGAGACGGCTGACGGTGACCGTCCGGCGGCGGGTGTCGACGTCGATCCAGAAGCGGGTCCGCCCCAGCAGCACCGCGTCGGCCGGGATCCAGCCGATCGTGCCCGAGGGCCGGATCGGCAGCCGCACGCGCAACCAGCGGCGACCGTCCCGGAGCACTGCCTCGAGCACCAGCAGCGTCATCGGCTGCCCCGACCAGGTGGTCGCCGGGGGGACCTGCCAGACCGTCGCCCCCGAGCCGGCGTGGCGCAGCGCGCGGACCGGCGCGACGACCAGGGCGATCGTCGACCCGTCGGTCCGCGACGGCGCGGCCAGCGGCCAGTCCGGCTCGTCGTCGGCCGCGATCGCCGGCGGCGCGGCGCCCGGCGGGGTCGCCTGCACCGCCTGCCGCAGGGCC
>NZ_AGUD01000177.1 GCF_000240225.1 Patulibacter medicamentivorans | reverse complement strand
CGCGGTGTCGACGACCACCAGCGGCAGGTCGCTCGGCGCGGCGCCCAGCCGGCGCTCGTGGAGCTCGCCGCCGCGCGCCAGCGATCGCCAGTGGACCCGGGCGATCGGCGTCCCGGGCACGTAGGGCCGCAGGCCGTCGGGCTCGACGTCGCGACCGGCCGCCCGCGCCGCCGCGTGGCGCTCGCCGACCGCCGTCGGCAGCGGCAGGACGGTGACCGGCTGCGGCTCCCCGACCGCGATCCGCCACGCCACGATCCCGAGCGGATCGCGGATCCGCAGCAGCGAGGGCGCGACCGCGAACGTCCCCCGGCGCTCGATCGCGACGTCGACGGCGCGGCCCGCGGCCGGCACCCCGACCCAGCGGCCGCCGCCGTCGAGCAGCTCCAGGTCGACGGCTGCCCCGGGCGAGCGGAGCACCTCGATCACGATTCGCAGCGACTCTCCCTCGCGCAGCTCGGTGGTCGCGATCCGGCGCGCGACCCGAATCCGCCGGACGCCGAGCCCGACCACCAGCGCGCCGCCGACGACCGCCGCCAGGGCCGCCGAGCCGACCGCGAACAGCGCCGCCGATCCCAGCAGCCCGGCGAGCGCGAACGCCCCCAGGCCGCCCGCCAGCAGCCCCAGCGCGCGCCATGGCGGAGCGCGGCGCGAACGACGACGCCCGGTCGCCGCCGGTGCCGCCGCCGGACTCATCTCGCCGGGGTCGCGGCGAGCGCGTCGGCGACGACCTGGGCGACCACGTCGGGGTCGCCGGTCGCGGTCTGCACGCGGTGGGTCAGGACCGCCGGGGCCAGCGTCTGGACGTCGTCGGGGAGCACGAAGTCGCGCCCGGAGATCGCCGCCCGGGCTCGCGCCGCCGCCAGCAGCAGCAGGCCGGCGCGGGGGCTCGCCCCGACCGTCGCCAGCGGATGGTCGCGCGTCGCCCGCAGCAGGCTCAGCAGGTAGCGCAGCAGCAGGTCGCTGGCGTGGACCGCGGCGACGGCGGCCTGGGCGCGCTCGACGTCGCCCCCCGCGGCGACCGCGACGACGTCGCCGGAGGCCTCGCCCCGCAGCAGCGACAGCTCGGCATCGGCCTCGGGATAGCCGAGCGAGACCCGCGCCAGGAACCGATCGAGCTGCGCCGGAGGCAGTGGGTAGGTGCCGTCGAAGCCGGCCGTCGGGTTCTGCGTCGCCACGACCAGGAACGGCGCGGCGATCGGGTGCACGACGCCGTCGACGGTCGCCTGCCGCTCCTGCATCGCCTCGAGCAGCCCCGACTGGGTCTTCGGGGTCGCGCGGTTGATCTCGTCGACGAGCAGGACGTTGGTGAAGACCGGCCCGGGGCGGAACTCGAAGGTCCCGCTGTCGGCCCGCCAGACGCTGGCGCCGATCACGTCGCCCGGCAGCAGGTCGACGGTCGCCTGGACCCGCGCGAACGACCCGCCGATCGCCCGCGCCAGGCTCTGCGCCAGCCGCGTCTTGCCGACGCCGGGGTGATCCTCGATCAGCAGGTGGCCGCCGGCCAGCAGCGTCGCCAGGACCACGTCGAGGGTCTCGTCGCCGATCCGCATCCCGCGCCGGACGCTCTGTCGCAGCCGATCGGCGAGCGCGGCGACGTCGTCGAGCGTCGCGGGTGGCCCGCTCGGAGCCGGGACCGGCGTCAGGGCGGCGATCGGCGCGCCGTCGCGGGCCCGCCGCGGCAGCGGGCGGGCGTCCTCGTCCGGACGGGTCTCCCCGTCAGGGCGTGGGGATCGACCGGCTGAGTCCGTGCTCATCGTGCAGGCCCTTCGCGCGCGGCCCGATCGCGCGCCGGCGGTGGCGGGGCGATCGGCTCGGCAGGCAGGGCAGCGATGCCATCAGACGCAGGTCAAGGCTTCCTCTGTCCCACCATCGCACGCCATAAGTATGGTCCTGCGCGCCTGCCGGCGCCAGGGCTCGCCGATCAGGACGCCGGCGCGGGATCGGGGTCAACCGGCCAGGTCGCGCAGCTCGATCGCGCCGTCGTCCCGCGTCCACCAGCGCAGCCGCAGGTCGCCGTCCTCGCCGAGCGCGCACGACCAGCCCGTCGCGCCGTCGTCCGCGCGTCGCTCCGGGGCGCCCTCGCGGCCGAGCTCGGGGCGGACGTCGAGGTCGTCGGCCTCGCCCAGCTTGCCGGACGCGATCCGGGCGGCGATCGCGGCGACCGCCGCCGCCGGCACCCGGTCCTCGTGGGCGTGCACCGCCTCGACGTAGTCGGGGCCGAGGGCGAGCGCGCCGAGCGGCCGCTGCAGCCGTCCGGCGTCGTGGTCGCGCGCCAACCAGGCGGCGACGATCTCCAGGTGGTGGGCCCGGGTCGCGTCGCGAACGACGGCGACCGGGATCGCCAGCCGCGCGAGCTGCTCGGGATCGGCCGGACGCGGTCCCCCGGCGGCCGGATCGCGGTCGCGGCGGCGGGCGCCGCCGGCGTCGGCGTCGGCGCTGTCCAGCCGCGCCTCGGCCAGCTTGCGGCGAAGGCCGTGGATCTCCTCGCGAGCGGCCTCGAGCGCCCCCAGCAGCAGCTGGCGGTCGCGGTCGGCGGCGGTCTCGGTC
>NZ_AGUD01000178.1 GCF_000240225.1 Patulibacter medicamentivorans | reverse complement strand
GCGGGCCGCCCGACCGTCGCGCCGCCTCGGCCTGCGCCGCCTCGGCGGTCGGTCGGGCGGGCGGCGATCACGGAATCGCGTCGCCTCCGGAGCGATCGCGGGATACGCTCGGCGCGTGCGGCACCCCGACCCGACCGTCCGGCCCTCCCCGAGCGGCCGTGGCCCGACGCCCGCCGGGCGGGCGATCGCCGCGATGGTCGTCGTGGCCGCGATCGCCGTCGCCGGCCTGCTCGCCCTTCCCGCCGGCCGCGCCCTGGCCGCCTCCGACGGCCAGGACTACGTCGCGCTCGGCGACTCCTACTCGTCCGGGCCCGGACTGGGCCCCGCGCGCGAGCCGGGCTGCGGCCGCTCGTCGATCAACTACGCGTCGCGGATCGCCGCCGCGCTCGGGCTCGGCATCGAGCGGCGCGGTCGCTGGTCGGACTACAGCTGCGCCGGCGCGACGGCCGGTCGGGCGCACGACGGCGGGCCGGTCAGCGTCCTCGACCAGATCGGGTGGGCCGACCACGACCGGGCGCTCGGCCCGGGGACCCGCGCGGTCACCTTCACGATCGGCGGCAACGACAGCTGGGTCGACAAGCCCCACGACGGGCTCTACGGCGTCCTCGCCAGCTGCATCCGGGCCGGCGCGCCGTGCGGTCCCGGGCGCAGGACGGGACCGATCGCGCAGCTGCTGCCCGAGGCGCTGACCGGCCTGCTGCCGAGCGGGCTGGCCCAGCTCGTGGCGTCGCTGCTGGCCGGTGACGACGAGCGGTCGCTGTGGCTGGCGCCCGACGACGTGACGGCCGCCCGCACCACCGCCAAGCTGCGGCCCGCGGTGGCCGCCATCCGCCGCCGGGCTCCCAACGCGACGATCGCCGTCGTCGGCTACCCGCAGGTGGTGCCGCGGGCCGGAAGCCCCGGCTGCGCCGGCCCGATCGGCCTGGCCTGGAGCCTCGACGACGCCGAGATCACCTACCTCGACGGGCTGCTGGCCGCCTACGACCAGGCGCAGCGGGCCGCCGTCGCCACGCTCGACCGCGGCGCCGGCCCGGTCCGCTACGTCGACCTGCGGACCCCGAGCCGCGGACACGACCTCTGCGCCGGTGCCGACGCCTGGGTCAACGGGCCGATCCTCTCCGGGCTCTCGTTCCTCGGCGACAGCCTCCACCCGAGCGCCACCGGAATGGAGCAGATCGCGGGCGTGGTCGCGTCGTTCGCCCGCGCCACCGGGATGCGGCCGGTCGCCGCCAGGCCGACCCGCCGACGGGCGCCCTCGCTGGCGACCGCGGCGGCGCGGCGGGCGGCCCAGCACGACGCCCGGCGACGGGCACGCCGCTAGCCCTCCGCCG
>NZ_AGUD01000179.1 GCF_000240225.1 Patulibacter medicamentivorans | reverse complement strand
GCGCCCGCCGCCCGAGCCGACGCGGTCGAGCCGTCCGACGGCCCGCCGCCTCTGCGTAGCGCGGTCCTCGTCGCCCGCGAGCTGCTGCAGCGCGGCATGCCCGCCGAGCGGGTCCGCGAGCGCCTGGCGGCCGGCTACGGGGTCGAGGACCCCGACGCCGTGCTGGCCGCGGCCGGCGCCGCCTAGGTCGCGTCGCGCAGGTAGCGGTCGTAGCTGCGCGGCGTGCTCGTGCGGCCGGAGACCGCCAGCACCGCGCTGAGGCCCTCGGGCAGCAGCGCCGCGGCCTCGGCCAGCTCGGCGCGGTGGACCTTGCCGGGGCGGGCCACGACGATCACCCGCTCGACGGCGCCGTGGGCCAGCAGCTCGCGGGTGTCGGCGACCGGCAGCAGCGGGGCGGTGTCCAGGACGACCGTCGCGTCGAGCCCGGCCAGCTCGGCCAGGACCCGCGCGCCGTCGGCGCTGCCCAGCAGCTCGGGGGCGTTCGGCGGCAGCTCGCCCGCGGGCAGCAGCCGCAGCCCGGGCTCGACCTCGACCAGCAGGTCGACCGCCGGGACGCCGCCGACGAGCGCGGCGGTCAGGCCCCGCGGGTACGTGGGCGACTCGCCACCGGCCAGCGCCGCGGCCAGCCCGGGCCGGCGCAGGTCGGCCTCGACGGCGATCACCGGTCGACCCGCGCGGGCGAGCGCACGGGCCAGGCCGGCGGCGATCGTGGTCTTGCCCTCGCCCGGGGCCGACGAGGTCACCGCGACCGTCCGTCCGCCCTCGGCCGCGGGGTCGGCGGCGAGCTGGAGCGCGGCCCGCAGCATCCGGAACGCCTCCTCCTGGCGACGGCGGTCGGACTCGCTCGAGCCGGGCGGCGGCACGTGGGCCACCAGCGGCAGGCCGGTCAGGCGCTGGGCGTCGGCGCCGTCGCGGACCCGCCGGCTGCGGCGCAGGACCAGCAGGGCGGCGATCGAGCCGACCAGGGCGCCCGCGGCGGCGCCGGCGGCGCCCGGCCACCAGCTGCCGTCGTCGACGAGCACGCCGGCACCGCCCCCGATCAGGGCGAGCGGCACGAGCAGGAGCAGGACGATCGCGAACGGCGGCATGGAAGGTCAGTCGGCGAGGCTGCGGAGGCCCTCGTTGATCCGCCGGCGGGCGTCGTTGACGCGCGCCTCGACGGTCGCGGTCTCGGTGTCGAAGCGGGTCTTCGCCCGCAGCGTCGCGCGTGGCTCACGATCGCGCAGCGAGCGGCGGAACTCGTCGAGCGGCGCCTTCCAGCGGGCGAAGGCCTCGACCAGCGCGGCGTGGGCGTCGGCGACCACCGACGGCGGCTTCACCCCCTGCAGCTGGCGCTCGACGCCGTCGATGCTGTCGCGCAGCCGCCGCACGGCCCGGTCGACGTCGGCTCGCTTGTCGGCCAGCGGAACGGTCTTGTTGAGACGCTGGAGGTCCTGCTCGAAGGTCTGCTGGATGCGGTTGACGCGGTCCGCGTAGGCCCCGGCCTGGCGAACCTCCTCGGCCTGGCCGCCACAGCCGGAGAGCGCCCCGCCGCCGGCGAGGGCCGTGACGACGAGCAGCGCGGGCAGGGCGCGGTGGCGCAGCGCGGCGAGCGGGGAGCGGCCGATCACGGGGCGGACCCTACCCGCTCGCGAGGCCGGGAACGACGGCGACGAGGTGAACAGTTGCACAAAATCTGTTCACAAGTCAACATGAGGCCATGGCGCTCGACCTCCCCACGGCCCCCGGTGCGCTCGATCACCGTGCCCGCGCCCGCCAGCTGGCGGGGCTGGGGGACGGCCGGGCGGTCGACCTGGTGGTCGTCGGCGGGGGCGTGACCGGCGCCGGCGTCGCGCTCGACGCCGCGACCCGCGGCCTGCGGGTGGTGCTGCTGGAGCGGCGCGACCTGGCCTGGGGCACCAGCCGCTGGTCGAGCAAGCTCGTCCACGGCGGCCTCCGCTACCTGGCCTCGGGCGCCGTCGATCTGGCGCTCGAGAGCGCCCGGGAGCGGCACGTGCTGCTGACGCGGACCGCCCCGCACCTGGTCCGCCCGCTCCCGTACCTGATCCCGCTGGCGCACGGCGTCGGTCGGGTCGAGGGAGCGGAGCTGCGGGTCGGCCTCGGCCTCGGCGACGCGCTCCGCGCCGCCGCCCGCACGCCGGCCGCGGCGTTGCCGCGCGCGCGGCGGGTCACGCCCGCCGAGGCGCTCCACCTGGCACCCGGGCTCGCCGACCGCGAGCTGCGCGGGGCGATCCTCGGCTGGGACGGCCAGCTCGAGGACGACGCCCGGCTGGTCGTCGCGATCGCCCGCACGGCGGCGGCCCACGGGGCGACGATCCTGCCCGGGATGGAGGTCCGGCGGGCCGCGCCCGGCGACGTCGAGGCGGTCGACTGCGAGACCGGCGAGACGCTGCGCCTGGCGCCGCGGGCCGTGATCAACGCGACCGGCGTCTGGGCCGGCGAGCTCGACCCGGGGGTGCGGTTGCAGCCCAGCCGCGGATCGCACCTGGTCCTCGACCCGTCGGCCTTCGGCGGCCAGCTGCGGGCCCAGGTCTCGGTCCCCGTCCCCGGCGAGTCGGGACGCTTCCTGCTGGTGATCCCGCGCCCCGACGGCACGGTGATCCTGGGCCTGACCGACGACCCGGTCCACGGGCCGATCCCCGAGCTGCCGGAGCCGACCGAGGGCGACCGCCGCTTCCTCCTGCAGGGGGCCTCGGCGGCGTTCCGGCGCCCGATCGGGCCCGAGCACGTGATCGGCGCCTATGCCGGCCTGCGCCCGCTGGTGGCCGGCGACGCGGGGGCGACCGCCGACCTCTCGCGGCGCCACGTGGTCCACGTCGCGAGCAGCGGCGCCGTCACGATCACGGGCGGCAAGCTCACGACCTACCGGCGGATGGCACAGGACGCGCTCGACCGGGCCGTGGCCGAGGCCGGGATCGAGGCGCCGGCCTGCCGGACCACCGGCGTGCCGCTGGTCGGCGCGGCCCCGCGCCGGACCCTGTCGGGGCTGGCCGCGCCGCGGCGGCTGGTCGAGCGGCACGGGATCGAGGCCCCGCGGATCATGGCGCTGGCCGACCGCGACCCGGCGCTGGCGC
The DNA here is from genome assembly GCF_000240225.1 of Patulibacter medicamentivorans. Taxonomy (GTDB): domain Bacteria; phylum Actinomycetota; class Thermoleophilia; order Solirubrobacterales; family Solirubrobacteraceae; genus Patulibacter; species Patulibacter medicamentivorans. Next base: position 49 of record NZ_AGUD01000179.1, on the reverse strand, counting down.
GCCCGGTCGCCCCCGGGTCCGACGTGCCGCTGGCCGAGCTGGTCTGGGC
>NZ_AGUD01000180.1 GCF_000240225.1 Patulibacter medicamentivorans | reverse complement strand
ACGTCGGCGAGGTCCGCGGCGTCGGCGGCCACGGGCGGCTCGGGGCTGGCGTCCGGGGCCGGCGCGGCGCCCTCGGCGGCGGTCGGCTCGGGGGCCGGGGCCGCGCCGGCGACCGGGATCTGCACCGCGGCCATCGTCGAGACGATCACGCTCGTCTCGGTCGAGTCGAGGGTCGCCCCGGACCCCCCGCGGTAGCGCTCCTCGGCGCGCGCGAAGGCGTCCTTCAGCGCCCGGCAGTCGGGGCAGCGCCGCAGGTGGCGCACCAGCCGCTGCTCGTCCTCGACCGACAGCCGTCCCTCGGTCCAGGCCACGAGCAGCCGCGGCATCAGCTCGCAGGCGGTCGTCCGCCGCTCCGGTCGCTCGCGGCCGGAGGGCCGGTACGGGTTCTCGGCGTGGCGGGCCGCCGCCTCGCGGGTGGCGTGCAGCAGCGCGGCCTCGGGATCGAGGGCGTCGGCCTGGTCGGCGGTCGCCACGGCGATCCGGAAGGCGGCGAACGCCTCGCTGGCCGCCTGCAGGGCCAGGTCGGGACGTGCGACTTCGTCTCCGTACGCGAGCACGCGTCCGGCACGCCGCTCCACGAGCAGCGCGAGGACGAGTGGCTCGGCATCACGGATCCCCTGCGGGGTGACCGCTCCGTGCGTCGATGTCGACCTACCGCTCACCGATCTACGAAGGTTAGTGGCTGGGGAGCATGGACCGGCGGAGCGACCCCGGGGCAGGCGCCTCTGGTCAGCGTGGGGTGTCCTGCCGGATCGACGGGGTGACCTGCGACGGCGCCGCCGGCGGGCTCGACGAGCGGGCGGCGCGAGAGGGACGCGAGGAGCCGCTGCCGCTCGAGCTGCTGCCGGATCCGCTGCTCGACGACGGGGTCGACGTGGCGGGCGTGCTGCTCTGCTGGACCGGCGTGCGGGTGGTCGTCGCGGCGGCGGTCGCCTGCGTGGTGCCGGCGGAGGCCTCGGCGGCCGCACGCCGGCGCGCGGCCCTGCGGCGGGCCGCTGCGGCTCGCGACC
>NZ_AGUD01000181.1 GCF_000240225.1 Patulibacter medicamentivorans | reverse complement strand
GGCCCGCCTGCCGCGAGCGCTGCGGGCCCTCGACGGCGCGCTCGTCAGCGGCACGCCGGTGCTGCGACGGGTCCCGGCGCTCGCCGGCCGCGTCGACCGCGCGCTGGTCACGCTCGGCCGCGTCGCCGACGACCGGCCGACCGCCGACGGGCTCGGCCTGCTCGCGCCGCTCGGGACCCGCCTGAGCCCGCTGATGCGCTGGCTGACGCCGCTGCAGACCCGCTGCAACGGGGTCGGCCTGTTCTTCAAGGGGACGACCGGGATCACCAGCGAGGGCGACCGCTACGGCAACTGGTACCAGATGCTCCCGGTCCTGCCGCTCCCCCCGCCGCTGCGGGTCGGCGCCCCGGACGCCGAGACCCACGCGAGCACCTACGCCGACCCGTCGGAGGGCTGCCCGATCGGCAACGAGCGCTACCTGCCCGGCCAGTGGATCGGGCGCACCGCCGGGTCGGCGCCCGCGCGCAACCCCACGACCCCCTGGACCGGAGGCGACCGATGAGCGCGCCGCGCCGCAGCGACCAGCACCGCAGCGCCCGCCGCTGGGGCCTGGCGATGGTGGCGGTGGCCGCCCTTGGCCTGGCGCTCGCGTTCGGGATGCGCGCGCCGGGATCGTCGCCGACCACCCTGCGACTGCTGACCCGCGACGCCGGGGCGCTGCGCGCCGCCGGCGCGATCCGCGTCCGCGTCGCCGGCACCGACGTCGGCCGCCTGACCGCGATCGACCCGGTTCCCGACCATCCCGGCCTCACCCAGCTGACCGCCGAGCTGCGCGACGACGCGCCGGTCGTCCGGCGCGACGCGACGGTGAAGATCCGGCCGCGGCTGTTCCTCGAGGGCAACTTCTTCCTCGACCTGGCCCCGGGCACGCCCGGAGCCCCGCCGCTCGGTGGCGATCCGCTGCCGCCGTCGGCGACCACGATCCACGTCGCCACCGACGAGATCTTCAGCCTCTTCGACGCCAACGGCCGCCGCGACGTCCGCGCCGCGCTGCGCGGCCTGTCGGGCGCGCTGGCCCGCGGCGGCGCCGCGGGCCTGCGCCGAGCGATCGCCACGCTGCCCCCGGCCCTGGAGCGCGTCGC
>NZ_AGUD01000182.1 GCF_000240225.1 Patulibacter medicamentivorans | reverse complement strand
CCGCCGGGCCGTCGCGGCGCTGCGGGCGCGGGTCGTCGACGCGACCCTCGCGTCGGCCGCGACCGGCGACCAGCGTCCCGGCGCGCTCGCCGCGACCGCGGTCCACGGCAGCGACGCGGTCGCCCGCTACGCCGGCCACTACCTGCCGCAGCGGACCGTCGCGACCGTCGGCCCGCTCCTGGCGCTGGTCGCGGTCGCGGTCGTCGACCCGGTCAGCGCCGGCCTGCTGGCCGTCGCCCTGCCGGTCGCGATCATCTTCCTGATCCTCGTCGGGCTGCGCGCCCAGGGCGCCACGGACCGCCGTCACGCGGCCCTGCAGCTGCTCGACGGCCACCTGCTGGACGTGCTCCGCGGACTGCCGGTGCTGCGGGCCTTCGGCCGCGAGCGGTTCCAGGTCGAGCAGGTCCGCGCCGCCGGGGAGCGCTACCGCCGCGGGACCGTCGCCGTGCTGCGCGAGGCGTTCCTGTCGAGCTTCGTGCTCGAGCTGGTGGCGATGCTCGGGACCGCGCTGGTCGCGGTCGCCTGCGGCATCCGGCTGGCCAAGGGCGACATGAGCTTCGCGCCCGCGATCGCCGCGCTGGTGCTGGCCCCGGAGGTCTTCGCGCCGCTGCGCCGGCTCGGGGCGGAGTACCACGCGGCGGCCGACGCCGAGCCGGTGCTGCGCGACCTGGCCGCCGCCGCCGAGCGCCCGGCCGTCGTCCCCAGCGGACGCCACGGCCGGCTGGCCGAGGATCCGGCCCGCAACGACCTGCTGCTGCGCGGCGTGCGGACCGCCTCCGGCGACCGGGACCGCCCGGCCCTCGACGGCGTCGACCTGCGGCTGCGCGCCGGACGGGTGACGGTCCTGACCGGCCCGTCCGGATCGGGCAAGACCACGCTGCTGCGGCTGCTGGCCGGCCTCCGCGCGCCCGACGAGGGCGAGGTGCTCTGCGGCGAGGCGTCGCTGGCCGAGGTCGACCTCGAGCGCTGGCGGGCCGATGTCGCCTGGATCCCCCAGCACCCGGTGCTGCTGCCGCGATCGCTGCGCGACAACGTCGCGATGGGGCGCGGCGCGAGCGACGACGAGCTGCGCGGCGCGCTCGAGGCGGCCGGCCTCGGCCCGCTGCTGCGGGCCCTGCCGGCGGGCCTGGAGACGCCGCTCGGCGACGGCGGCCTGCCGCTGTCGGCCGGCGAGCGGCGGC
>NZ_AGUD01000183.1 GCF_000240225.1 Patulibacter medicamentivorans | reverse complement strand
ACCTCGGCCTGCAGCGCGCGGTCGCCGGAGCGGTCGGCGACCGGCACCGCCTCGCGCAGGCGCGCCACCGCCGCCGTTCCCTGCTCGGCGGCACCGCCGGCCAGCAGCGCCAGGCCGAGCATCCGCGCATGACCCCAGCGGCGGGCCAGCGCCTCCTCCTCGGCCGCCAGCGCGAGGGCGCCGGTGCGGTCGCCGAGGGCCAGGCGGACCCGGGCGCCGGTCGTCCGCCACTCGTTCAGCAGGAGCGTCGAGAAGCCCTGCGAGGCGGTCCGCGAGTCCTCGATCGCCGCCCACGCCTCGTCCGGCCGGTCGCCCTCGAGCAGGAACCGGGCACGGGCCTCGTGGAGGCTGGAGTAGGCCAGCGAGGGCGGCAGGCCGCCGCCGACCACCTCGTCCAGCAGCGCCGTCGCGGTGTCGAGCTGGCCGCGCTCGATCAGGACCTTGACCGCGACCGCGGCGCTCGCTCCGACGTACTGCTGCCAGCCATGCTCGCGGCCGGCCAGGGCCTGCTCGGCGTCGGCCAGCGCGTCGGCCAGCGATCCGCGGACGAGGTGCGCGCAGGAGCGCACGTAGGAGACGTTGGCGGCGGCGATCGGGTCGCCGACGCGTCCGGCCTCGGCCAGCACGGCGTCGGCCACCTCGAGCGTCCGCTCGGGATGGCCGCTGCCGGTGAAGGCGCCGGTCACGTAGTGCCAGGCGGGGTCGCCCGGACCGCGGTCGCGGAGCAGCTCGCCGCCGGCCCAGGCCCGCTCGGCGAGCGCGGCGCAGCTGGCGGCGTCGCGCTCGAGGAACAGCAGCCAGGAGAGCGAGGCGATCGCCAGCGCACCGCGATCGTCGGCGGTCTGGGCGCGACCGTCGCCGAGCAGCTCGTCGACCTCGAGCGTCTCGTCGCGGCGCGGGTCGAGGAACCGCGCGCCGAGCCGGGCGGCGCGGATCCGGCGGCGCTCCTCGCGGGCGTCGGCGGGCAGCTCCGCGAGCGCGCGGTCGAAGGCGTCGACGGCGCCCGGGTAGTCCGCCGCCTGCCAGCTGGCCATCGCGGCGTCGTAGTGGAGGGCGACCCGCTCGGCCGGGCGCTCGGTGGCGGCGACCGCGGCGGCGAACGAGGCCGTCGCGAGCGGATCGCCGGCCGCGGCCTGCGTCCG
>NZ_AGUD01000184.1 GCF_000240225.1 Patulibacter medicamentivorans | reverse complement strand
CCTCAGCCGGCGCCGCCCGCCGCGAGCACCTCGGCGGCGATCGCCGCGGCGGCGTCCGGCCGGGCCAGCGCCGCCGACGCCTCGGCCATCGCCCGCAGCCGCGCCGGGTCGGCCAGCAGCCCGTCGACGGTCCGGCGCAGCTTCTCGGCGCTCAGCTCGCTGTCGGGGATCACGATCGCGGCGCCCTGCTGCTCCATCCAGCGGGCGTTGGCGGTCTGGTGGTCGGCCGCGGCGTGCGGGTAGGGCACCAGGATCGCCGGCTTGCCGTGCGCGGTGATCTCGGCGATCGAGCCGCCCGAGCGGGCGACGACCAGGTCGCTGGCCGCCAGCGCCTGGCTGAGCGGCGAGAGGTAGTCGAACAGCCGGTAGTGGCCCGGCGGATGGGGATCGGTGACCCGGTCGACCAGGTCGGCGTGGTCGCGCCGGCCGCTGGCGTGCAGGACCGCCACCGCCGGATCGGTCAGCCCGGCGATCGCGGCCTCGTTCAGGCTGCGGGCCCCGAGCGAGCCACCGAAGACCAGCACGGCCGGCTCCTCGCCGAGCCCGAAGTGCGCCCGGGCGGCGGCGCGATCGGTGCATGGCGGCGGCACCGGGCGACCGGTCACGAGGAACGTCGGCTCCTCACGGCCGGCGATCGGGAAGCCCAGGCAGACCCGCCGCGCCCGGCCGTGCAGCAGCCGGTTGGAGATCCCCAGGTGGCTGTCGGCCTCGGTCAGGACCAGCGGGATCCGCAGCGACGCGGCCGCCGCGCCGACGACGCCGGCGACATAGCCGCCGCCGCCCATCACCGCCGCCGGCTCCAGCTCGCGCAGGATCCGGCGCGCGGCCGCCGTCGCCCGGACCGCCTTGCCACCGGCGCGGGCCGCCTTCAGCGGGTTCGAGCGGCTCAGCCCCTGGACGTCGATCCGGCGCAGCTCGTAGCCGGCCTCCGGGACCAGCCGGACCTCCTCGCGGTCGCCGCCGACGACGACGACCCGGTGGCCCTCAGCTCGCAGCTCGTCCGCGACGGCCAGCGCCGGCACCACGTGCCCGGCCGTCCCGCCGGCTGCGATCACGAACGTCCGTTGCGTCACGCGCGGATCGTGACGCATCGGCCCGCTCCGGCGTGTCACGGTCGACCAGCCGCAGGCGCGGGGCGCCGTCGGCGCGGGCGACCTCGCGGGCGGAGGCGAACGACGGCGTGCTCGGCGCCCGCCGCGGCGCGCTCGGGCGCGGACGCCGGCGCGG
>NZ_AGUD01000185.1 GCF_000240225.1 Patulibacter medicamentivorans | reverse complement strand
CCCCCTGGCCCGCGCGCTGCCGGCGACGCTGTCCGCCACCCGCCAGGCGCTGCCCGGCCTCTCGCGGCTGCTCGGCGAGCTGCAGTCGACGGCCACCGCGACCGGCCCGGCCCTCGGCGCGGCGCGCGACGGCGCCGACGCGCTTGCGACCGCGGTCCTGGGGCTCGAGCGCCCCGTCGGCCGCCTCGACCCGATCGTCCGCGACATCGACCGCAACCGCGACGGGATCGGCCTGCTCGGCGAGCGCTTCAGCGGGATCTTCTCGACCGCCGACGCCAACGGCACGCTGCTGCGCGGGCTCGGGTTCTTCGAGCCGTTCGACATGGCCAACTTCGGCTTCTCGCCCGACCTGAAGGGCGCCGCCCGCGAGGACGCCAAGCGCCAGGTGGTGCAGGCCGCGCTGCGCGCCTGCCACGGCAACGCCTTCGCCTGCCTGGTGCCGTTCCTGGTCCCCGGCCTGTCCGGGACCGCCGAGCGGGCGGCGGCGCCGAAGGCCGATCCCGCCGGGAGGGCCGGTCGGTGAGCCGCCACGTCTCGCGCGGCGGGCTGGCGCTGCTGCTGCTCTTCCTCGCGACCGGGATCGCGATCTTCCTGTTCCTGGCCGGCCGCTTCGGCGGACCCGCGATCGAGCTGCGGGATCCCTTCCTGCTGCGCGCCCGCGTCGCCGACACGCAGGCGCTGGCGACCCGCTCCGACGTCCGCGTCCGCGGCGTCGTGGTCGGCCACGTGCGGCGGATCGAGCGCTCCGACGGCCGTGCGCTGCTGACCCTCGCGCTCGACGGCACGCCGGTCGCCGTCCACCGCGACGCGACGCTGCGGATCGGGACCAAGACGCCGCTCGGCGAGGGCTACGTCGACCTCGACCCCGGGACCTCGCGCCGGGGCGCGCTGCGCAGCGGTGCCACGCTGGCCGTCGCGGCCGTCCGCCCCGCGGTCGAGATCGACGAGGCGCTGCAGATGCTCGACGCGCCGGCCCGGCGGCACCTGGGGGGCACGCTGCGCAGCTGGGGCGCGGCGACCGCGTCGCCGCGGGCGGCCGAGCAGCTCGCCGGCGCGACCGACGAGCTGCGGCGGACGGTCGACGCCGCCG
>NZ_AGUD01000186.1 GCF_000240225.1 Patulibacter medicamentivorans | reverse complement strand
CGCCGCGGCGCGACGACGGCTGGGCCGCCTCGGATCCTGCCGGCGAGCGGCGCTCGCGGACGCCCCGCGGACCGTCGAGCGGGCAGGACGCCACCCGCGCGCTCGGCCGCGAGGACGCCGCCCGGCTGCTGCGCGAGTCCGGCCTCGACAGCGGCTCCCACGAGCGGCCGCCGGCGCGCCGGGAGCGGCCGCCGCACGGCAGCTGGGCGGAGGACGATCCGACCCGCCACGTGCTGCGGGACGACGATCCGACCCGTCACGTCCCGCGCGAGGACGATCCGACCCGCCACGTCCCGCGCCAGGACGATCCGACCCGGATCGCGCCCGCCGACGACGAGCGGCGGGACCGCCGCCGTCGCCGGGACCAGCCGCGCTAGCGCTGACCGTCGCGGCGCTGCTGCTGCTGCCGGCGAGCGTCGCCGATCGACTCGTTCGGCGGCAGTCGGCGGTCGTCGCCGCGAAGCGGGTCCGGCGCGGGGCCGGGGCTGTCGCGCCAGGCGCCGAAGCCGCCGACGACCATCGCGAAGGTCGCGACGAACAGCAGCGCGAGCCCGGCGACGACGACGCCGCGGATCTTGATCAGGTGGCCGACGACCGCGACGATCATCGCCAACGCCATCAGGACGACGACCAGCGAGGCCGACACCGCTCCCACAGGCAACACGGGCACGCAGGCAGGATCCCACAGGCCGGCGCGCCGCCGCGCAGCGGTGACGCCCGCTCGCCGATCCGCGGCCCCGCGCGAGGGGGCCGCGGGTTCGGGAGCCGGCCCCGGGCGCTCAGGGGCAGCGCGCCGGGCGAACCACCCAGCCGCCGCCGGGGCGCG
>NZ_AGUD01000187.1 GCF_000240225.1 Patulibacter medicamentivorans | reverse complement strand
CTCGCGGCAGGCGGGCCACCGCGGGCCGGGCGTCGACGACCAGCGCGCGCGCCTCGGCGAGGATCGGGGTCAGGCGGCGCGCGGCGGTCCGGGTCGCGCGCAGCGTGGCGGACAGCTCGACCAGCGAGGACTGCCACGCGCGCCGCTCGCGGACGATCGCGTCCGCGATCCGGGCCAGGTGGCCAACCGTCGCGGCGAGGTCGCCGGCGACCGGGGCCAGCGCCTCGGCGAGGCCGGCGCCGTGCCGCAGCAGCCCCCGCAGGTCGGTGCGCGGATCAGCCAGGGCGGCGAGCACCGTGGCGGCGCGGCGGGCGGCGACGGGGGTCGCGTCGATCACGTCGCCGAGCGCCTGCCCACGGCCGGCGAGACCGTCGGACATCGCCCGGACCACCGTCCGGAATCCTCGGCGCGTCGCGCGGTCGAAGGTGTCGTTGAGGTCCTGCAGGTCGAGCGACGCGGAGGTCCGCGCGACGGCGATCGTGCCGCCAGCGGGCAGCGTCCGGCGGCTGCGTCCGGGGACGAGCTCCACGAACTTCGCGCCGATCACGCCGCGCGGCCGGATCCGGGCGGTCGTGTCGGCCGGCAGCTCGGCGACGTCGCGGTCGAGCCGCAGCGTGGCGCGGGCGATCGGGCGATCGCCGTCGAGCACCGGGTCGATCGCGACGACCGACCCGACCCGCTTGCCCGCGATCCGGACGTCGTCGCCGGTCACCAGCTGGCGGCTGTCGGCGAACTCGGCGCGGAGGTCGTAGGTCGCGACGAACGGCAGCCCGCTGTTCGCGTTGTAGGCGAGGACCGTCGCGACGATCGCGAGCAGGATCGCCGCGGCCCCGATCAGCCCGGGGTGGGCGGCGAGCGAGGAGCGACGAGCTCTCATCGTCCCGCCTCCCGCTGGCGGGCCGCGCGAGCGGCGACGTCGCGCTCGCGCGTGGCCGGCGCCGCCGGTCGGCGACCCGGCTCGCGACCTCCGTCGCCGAGGATCGCCCGCAGGCGCCGCGCGAGCGCCCGGCCGCCGTCGCCGCCGACGGTCCCCGGGTCGGTGAAGCGCGACGAGCACTCCGGTTGGGCGACGCTCGTCTGGATGATGCAGGGGTTGACGTTCAGGCGCGCCGGCAGGATGTGCGAGACGTCGTCGTAGCGCGCGGTCGCCAGCGCCACCTGGTAGGCGAAGACGAGCGCGCGCTGGAGCACGCCGTTGGCCTCGAGGCTGGCGGTCAGGGTCGCGGTCTCGCCGATCGCCGGCGCCAGCCGCTCGAGCCCGGAGGCGAGCGCCGTCGCGCGCGGGGCGGTGGCGATCAGGACGGGCCGGGCGCGGCGCAGCGTCGGGGCGAGCCGGCGGAGGGCGGGGCGGGCCGCGCGGGAGAACGGCCCGAGGTCGCGGGCGACGGTCTCGAGCTGCGGCGCCGCGGTGCCGAGGTCGGCGACCACCGGGCGGGCGGCGCGAGTCAGCGCCGCGAAGCGCTCGAGGGCGGGGCGGGCGCTGCGGAGCGTTCCCGGGAGCTGGTCGATCGCGTCCTCGATCGCCGTTCCGCGGCGGGCGGTCGCGGCGAGCGCGACGTCGCCGGAGCGCAGCAGCCGGCCGAGGTCGCCGCGGCGGCGGTCGAGGTGGGACAGCACCTCGTCGCCGGCGCGCAGCAGCCGGTCGACGGCGACGCGCTCGTCGGCCATGATCCCGAGCACCGCGTTCGCGTGCTCGAGGGCCGGGTTGGCGCGGCGGATGCTCGCCGCGAGCGCAGGCCCGCGCGCCGCGCCGGCAGCGCCGAGCTCGTTCAGCAGCAGCTGCAGGCGGACGTTTGTCGGCTGGCCGAGCATCGCGACCAGCAGGTCGAGGTCGACGGGGCTGCGGGTGCGCGCGACCGGCAGCACCGCCACGCCGTCGCGCTCGCCCAGCGGCGCCGCCGCCGGTGTGCCGGGATCGCAGTCGACGAACCGCTCGCCGATCAGGGACTGCGGCTTGATCGTGCAGGTCGCGTCGGCCCGGAAGGGCGCGAACCGGCGGTCGACCGCGAGCGAGACCCGCGCGCGGCGGCCGGCCGCCAGCCCGACGTCGGTGACCTGGCCGACCCGTGCGCCGGCGATCCGGACCTCCTGCCCGGAGGTCAGGAACGACGCGTTGTCGAAGAGCGCGTCGATCCGGGTCGTCGTCCCCGTCCCGCCGTCGCTGCCGCAGCCGGCGAGCAGCAGTCCGCCGGCCGCGAGCGCGGCCAGCCGCCGCCGGCGCGTCATCGGGCACCTCGGCCGGACGCGGTGCCGGGCGGGACCTGGGTGGGGTCGCATCCGGGAACGCGGACCGGGGCGCTGCCGTCGGCCGGCGGCTGCGTCGCCGCGCCGGGGCAGCGGCGGAGGTTGCCGGTCGAGACGCCGCCGAGCGTCGTCCCGAGCAGGCCGTCGAGCGGCGCCGCCAGCGGCCAGAGCCCGTCGAGCGCCCGTGGCATCGTCGCCATGTCGAAGACCGGCTCCAGGCGGCCGATGTGGCCGTTGGCGTCGTAGATCGACGCGGCCTTGCCGCCGAATCCGACGACGAGGCCGTGGACGATGTCGGGCGTGTAGGCGCGGAGGTCGGAGATCGCCGGCCGCAGCGGGCGCAGCGCGGCAGTCGTCGCCTGCAGCGCGGGTACGCCGGCGTCGGCGAGCGCGGGCAGCCGCTCGAGGGCGGTCGTCAGCGGTGGCAGGGTCCGGCGCAGGTCGCGCAGCACCGGCGTGGTCCGGCGGCTCAGGGGGACGACGCGGCGCAGGACCCGGGAGAGCGGGCGGCCGGAGCGGGCCGCCTGGCGGACGACCGGCCGGGCCTCGCGCAGCAGCGGCGAGAGCCCGGCGAACGCGCGTCGGGCCGCCGTCAGCGTCGCCGGCGCGCGGGCGACGATCCGCCGCAGCTCGCGCGTCCGCGACGCGGTCGCCCCGAGCGTCGTGGCGGCGTCGGCGATCCCGGCGGTGACGTCGTCGCCGCGCTCGGCGAACGCGGTCGCGGTGGCAGCGCCGTCGACGAGCAGCCCGGTCAGGGCCGGGCGGTCGGCGCTCAGCGCGGCGGTCAGCTCGCCGACCTCGCGGATCGCCGGGTCGAGATCGCGGACGGCGCGCTGGGCCTCGCGCTCGACCCCGGTGAACGCGGTCGCGGTGCCGGCGACCATCGTCTGCAGCGCGTCGGTCGTCACGCCGTCGAAGGCGTTGAGGACCTCGTCGATGTCGGTGATCGCGCGGACGTCCTCGGCCGTGATCGCGCCGCGATCGGCGATCGCTGGAGCGTCGTCGGGTCCGGGCTCGAGGCTCACGAACCGGCCTGCGACGCTCGACAGGGAGCTGTTGCGCAGCACGGCACGGGTCCCGCGGTGGAGGGGCCGGAACCGCTCGTCGTCGATCCGCAGGCCGATCCGGGCCCGTCCGTCGTCGGCGATCTCGATCCCGTCGACCTTGCCGACGACCCGGCCGGCGACGCGGACCTCGTTGCCGTCAACGAGCTGGCCGGCGTCGACGACGGTCATCGAGACCCGGTACGCCTCGCCGCCACCGCGCAACGCGAGCACGGCCGCGACGGCCACGACCACCGTCGCGGCGAGCATCCCCCTCCGCAGCATGCGGTCCTCAGACCGGGACCGCGACGCGCTCTCGGAGGACGCGCTTGAGGACCTTGCCCGAGCCGTTGCGCGGCAGGGCGTCGACCAGCACAACGTCGTGCGGCAGCTTGTAGTCGGCGATCAGCTCGGCGCACGACGCCCGCAGGTCGTCGCGGTCGACGCGCTCGCCGGGGCGGGCGACGACGACGGCCACGATGCTCTCGCCGTAGACCTCGTGCGGGCGCCCGACGACGGCGCACTCGAGCACCGCCGGATGAGCCGCCACCGCGTTCTCGACCTCGACCGAGTACACGTTGCGCCCACCGGTGATGATCAGGTCCTTCGCCCGGTCGACGATCGTCATGAAGCCGCCGACATCGCGGCGCACCAGGTCGCCGGTGTGGAGCCACCGGTCGCGGATCGCCTCCGCGGTCTGCTCCGGGTTGCGCCAGTAGCCCTTCATGATCGTCTCGCCGCGCAGCAGCAGCTCGCCGACCTCGCCGTCGCCGACCTCGCGGCCGTCCTCGCCGACGACGCGGGCCTCGGTGTTGGGGAGCGGCGTGCGGCCGCTGGCGTCGGGCCGCTCGCGGACGTCGTCGAAGGACGAGTAGATCCCGCCGGGCCCGGCCTCGGTCTGGCCGCAGAGCTGCATCACCTCGACATGGGGCAGCGCGTCGAGCAGCCGTGCGACGGTCGCGGCCGGCATCGGCGCCGCGCCGAACATGCCGGTCCGCCACGCCGACAGGTCGCGGCGCGCCAGCTCGGGGTGCCGCAGCAGCAGCTCGAACATCGTCGGGACGCCGAAGAACGAGCTGATCCGCTCGCGCTCGAGCGTCTCGAGCACCCGGCCGGGCTCGAACGCCGCGAGCACGACGTGGGTCGCGCCGAGCATCGTGCCGCTGATCAGCATGATCCCGAGCTGGGCCGCGTGGTAGAGCGGCGCCACATGCAGCAGGCGGGCGCCGTCGGTCAGCTTGGCGACCGCGATCGCGTTGACGCCGACCCAGATCACACGGTGGTGATCGAGCAGGACCCCCTTCGCCTTGCCGGTCGTGCCGGAGGTGTAGATGATCAGCGCGTCGTCGTCCTCCGCGACCTCGACCTCGCGGAAGGCCCCCGGCTCGTCGCCGACGAGCGCGTCGGGCCCGTCGGCGCGGTCGAGCCGCAGCACGGCGACGGTCGTGCCCCGCCCGTCCGTCAGGCCGTCGAGCTTCGCCGCGGCCGCGGCGTCGGCGAGCGCCAGCCGGCACTCGGCGTCGGCGAGCACGTGCTCGAGCTCGGGCACGGCGAGCGCCGGGTTGACGGGCACGACGATCGCGCCGGCCCGCAAGGCGGCGTAGAACGCGACCACGAAGCGATCGGAGTTCGCCGACACGAGCGCGACGCGGTCGCCCCGCCCCACGCCGTGGCGCTGGAGCGTCGCGGCGGCACCGCTGACCTCGCGGTCCAGCTCGCGGTACGTCCAGCGCCGGTCACCGAAGACCAGGGCTTCACGATCGGGGGTGCGGCTCGCTGCATTGGTCAGCGTTCCGGCGACGGTCGGCACAGCTCTCTCCTTGGGTTCTCGGAACGACGGCAGGCGTCGCCCGGGGTGCACCCCGCTGGCCTCTCTCTCCGTCGTGAGCGTAACATACGAACAATGACGCTCGCAAGTTTGCCCTCGGCGGCCCGGAAACGGGCGACGCGATGAGCCCGGCACCGCGCAGGACGCAGGAGGAACGCCGCGAGGAGACCCGGCGCAAGCTGCTCGACGCGACGATCGAGAGCCTCGTCGACGGCGGGATCCCCGCCACGACCGGTCGCCGCGTCGCCGAGCTGGCGGGAGTCTCGCGCGGGGCGCAGACGCACCACTTCCCGCACGTCGCCGAGCTGATCACCGAGGCGATCGAGCACCTCGCCGACCGGCGGGTGGCGACCATGCGGCGGCGGACCCGGAGGATCCACGAGACCGACGACCCGGCGGGGACGCTCGTCGACATCCTCCACGAGGACTTCACCAGCGACCTCTTCCGGGCCGTGCTGAAGCTCTGGATCGCGGCCTCCGACGACCCCGATCTGCGCCGCCACCTCGAGCCGCTGGAGCGTCACCTGCGCGACGTCAGCGGCGCATTCCTGCGCGACGCCATCCAGCAGCTCGGCGCCCCGGAGGACCTCGCCCCCGAGCTGGAGCTCGTGCTCCACGCCGTCCGCGGGGTCGCCGTCGCCGAGCTGTTCGAGCCGCAGCTCGACGGCCGCCGGATCGACGCCTGGTCGACCGTCCGCCCGCTGTTGGTGGAGACGCTGTCGCAGGCGGCCGACCGCCACTGACCGTCGCCGCGGCTCGGCGCGGTCGCCCGCGCCAGCCGGGGGCGCCGAGCAGCCTGACCGCGCGGGCCAGCGCTGTCCCGCGCATCCACGAGTACGGGTACCGGTGCGACTCACGGGCCAGCGGCGGCCGTGGAAGGGTGTGGACCCGGAAGCGACCGCACTCGCCTCGATCTCGCTGCCGAAGCGGCGGCTGACGGTGACGGCCTGCCGGCGGCAGTACTTGAGGACCCCGGCGGCGCCGCCGCTGCGGGCGCCGAGGCCGGAGGTCTTCCAGCCGCCGTGCGGGAGCGGGAGCGCGAAGAGGTTGGCGTAGACGTCGTTGACGTTGACCCCGCCGACCTCGAGCCGCTGGGCGATCTGCAGCCCGCGGTCGCGGTCGCGGGTCCAGACCGTGGCCGACAGCCCGCCTGGGTGCGCGGCCGGCGTTCGTGCATTGCGAGAGCCAGAAGGAGCGCTGGCTGGCGTGGGCGACACGGGGCACGAGTCCGGTGTTCGCGACGCTGCCGGGCACTTGGAACGTGATCGCCGAGCGGGACCGTCGCGGGCGCTCGCTGGTGCGGCGCTGGCGCACCGGGACCCACCCACTCCGCACGGCGGTTCGCGGGACGCTCGTCGATGCCTTCGTCGCCGCGACCGGCGACACCGAGCTCGCGGTGCCGGCGACGCCGGCGGCGGGGCTCACGAGCGCGATCCGCCGAACTCGGCGTGCAGCTCGGGCAGGAACCGTGCGAGGTGGTTCATCTCCTCGCCGCAGTGGCGCAGGAGCGCGGCGCCGAAGCGCAGGTCGAACGTGATCGACCGCGGGAGCACCGCGCCGCGGCGGACCGCGCACGAGATCCCGGCGGGATCGAGGCCGCGCAGCCCCGGGACGTTGAGGTAGAAGCGGCTGCGCATCTCGGCTCCCCGCGCGGTCGGGCGGACCTGGTGCACGAGCAGCCCGACGTTGACCGGCAGCAGCGCCGTGCCGACGGTGCCGCAGATGACGGTGCCGTCGAAGCGTCGCTCGTCGATCCCGTAGCGGGCCGGGTCCTGGAAGCTGATCGCGAGCTGGTCCAGGCGCCCGCCGATGTACTCGTCGACGTAGGACGTGTTGCCGCGGTAGCGCTGCCGATCCGTGAGCGACGGGTCGGCGCGGCGATCGCTGCGCAGCGCGGCGTAGGCGTGGGCCTCGGGATGCCACAGCTTGTAGCGCGCGCCGTCGTAGCTGTGCCAGGCGAACCACCAGTCCCACATCGCCGGCGCCACGCGCGGCATGTCGGTCAGGCATGCGACCCAGATCTCGCCGCTCCGCGTGCGGCCGAACCCGGTCTCGACCGGCGCGTACCCGGGATCGTGGAGCTCGGCGGAGAGCGCCTGGCGCTCCGGCACCTGGCGGCTCGGCAGCGCGGCGGCGGCGAGCGCGCGGGGGACCTGGGGCTGCGGCGGATCGACGCGATCCTTCATGTACTTGGCGTACGGCTGGCGCTCGTCGGCCGGGCGGTAGCCGAGGTAACGATCGGCGCAGCGCGGCGCGGCGGAGGCGACCGCGGCCGCCGGACGGGCCCCGATCGCGACGGCGCCCAACGCCGTTCCGGCCCGCACGAGCGTCCGACGGTCGAGGCCCTTGGCGGTGTCGCCCCCCTGGCTCTGCATTTGCAGAGGACTACCAGCCGGATAGCGTGGCAGTCAAATGGACGAGCGACGTCGCCTGATCGCAGACGCGTGCCTGGCGCTGGTGGGAGCGCACGGCGTGCGGGCCCTGACCCACCACCGGATCGACGACCAGGCGGGCATCGCGCGCGGCTCGACCTCGTACTACTGCCGCCGCCGAGTGGACATCCTGCGGCTGGCGCTGGAGCGGCTCTACGCACTGGACCTCGCCGACATCGAGGCGATGGTCGCCGCGGTGCCCGACAGCCTCCGCGACGACCCGGCCGCGACGGCCGAGGCGGTCGCCGGCCTCGTCGTCCACTGGCTCGAGGACGAGCACCGCCCCCGTTCGATCGCCCGCATCGAGCTCTTCATGGCGGCGTCCCACGAGCCGGACCTGCAACCGCTGATCGGTCGGCAGTTCGCGACGATCGCCCAGGCCGTCCAACCACTCGGCGGACGACCAGCGACCGACGGCCTCGGACGGGCCGCCGCCGCGTTCATGCTCTCCGAGGGACTGATGCTCAACGTCCTGCGCCAGGGCCTGCCAGCGCCGTCCCGCCAGCAGGTCGCCGACCTCCTAAGCCTGCTCGGACCGCCGATGACGGCCGACGTGGCCGAGGGCTGACCGCCGGCCGCGGTCAGCTGCCGCCGGGGTGGGTCGGCAGCATGTAGGACGGCACCTTCGGGTTGTAGGAGTCGACGTTGTTGGAGACCCAGCTCCAGGTCGCGAAGTAGCTCAGGAACCCGCAGACGAAGCAGAACCCGATGACGGCCAGCAGGCGGGTCCCCGTCCGTGCTCCCGGTCTGATCCGCTGGACCCCGCGCTCGACGAAGGACAGGCCGTCGGGCGACTCGATCGCGGACATCCTGAGGGCGCAGAAGCCGAGGGCGAACAGCGCGACGAACAGGCTCTCGTAGACCGGGAACTGGTACTCGCTGCCGGGGAACAGAGTGAAGGCCTCGATCGTCCGCGGGAACGCGTAGACGTGCGAGCGCACCAGCGCCATCTCCAGCACCAGGTCGAGCAGCAGCATCGCCAGCGTCGCGGTGCCGTACGACCGGAGGTTCGAGACGGCGGGATTGCGGCGGCGCATCCAGGTGATGATCCGGATCATCAGCGCCGCCATGCCCGTCCCGAGGTACAGGTACATCGGGCCGGCCCAGGCGAGGCCCTCGGCGTAGACCCCCACGTCCTCCGACGCCAACGGGAACGTGAAGTGCCAGGTCCCGAGGTTGAGCGCCTGCGCGTTCCACGCGAACGTGTAGTGGAAGTAGTTGATCATCGGGTCGATCGTGATCAGCAGCAGCGACCCGATCACGATCATCCCGTCGAGGGTCAGGCGCCGGCTGCGCACGAGCGGCCGCAGTAGGTAGATCCAGATCATCCAGAGCGCCAGGGCGATGCTCAAGATCTCCACGGTCCGCATCGCCCAGAACGACCAGTCCGGCATCCGTTGGTCGTCGGCGAACGCGGCCGGCCCGAAGTCGTCGGAGAGCACCCAGCGGACCCCTGCCTGGACGCAGAACGCGGTCCACGCCGCGCCGATGACCGCCCACAGGACGATCATGCCGCGCCGTGCCCGGGCGACCTCGGGCTCCGGCGCCTCCACGGCCGCGGCCGCGGCCGCGGTCGGCGTGCGGCCCCCGGCGCGAGCGGTCCCCGGGGGACGTTCGACGACGGGCGGCCCGCTGACGGTGGTGGACTGCTCGATCACGGTGCTTCCTCTCCCTCACGCAACCAACGGAAACAATACGTCCAGACGCACTGTCGGCACCACATTAGCCCGGCCCGTTCCGACTGTCAAGAGACGCTGTCTCTCTCGCTGCCGGGGGGGGGGGGGGGGGGGGCG
>NZ_AGUD01000188.1 GCF_000240225.1 Patulibacter medicamentivorans | reverse complement strand
GCGCGACGGCCGCGCCGCCCTCGAGCGGGCCGCGGCCGCCGCGCCGGCGACCCGGGCCCTGGTCGCGCGCCTGGCCCCGACGCTGCGGACGCTCGACGGGTCGCTGCTGCCGGCGCTCGCCAAGCCGACCCCGACGCTCGGCCTGCCCTCGTACCTGGCCTTCCTGAACATGTTCGCCGGCGGCGGCGGCGCCTCGCGCTACTTCCAGCCGGCCGATCCGCGCAACGGCCTGCAGCAGGGCGAGGGCCACTTCATGCGCTTCCAGATCCGGTTCCTGACCGGCCTCGGCGTGCCGCTGCCGCCCTGCGCCACCATCAGCGGCCTCGACGCGGGCCTCGGCAAGCTGCTCTCCGGCCTGGAGCTGTGCACGCCATGAGCGCTCGCCGCCGCGTCCTGCGCCCGGCCGGCGGGCCGCTGCCGCCGCTCGGCCGCACCGTCCTGGTCCTGCTCGGGCTCGTCGGCCTGGCGCTGGTCGGCTGGGTCCTGCAGATCAACCGCGCCTGGCCGTTCGAGGGCGCCGGCTACACCGTGCAGGCGACCGTCGCCGACGCCGGCGGCCTGCGCGAGAGCGACGAGGCGATGGTCACGATCGCCGGCGTCGACAGCGGCCGGGTGACCGGGATCGCGCACCGCGACGGGCGCGCCGTGCTGTCGCTGCGACTCGACCACGGGACCGCCGGCAAGCTCCACGCCGGGACCCGCGCGACGATCCGGCCCCGCTCGCAGCTCGGCGACCTGGTCGTCGAGCTGACCCCCGGTCGCCGCGACGGCCGCGCGCTGACCGACGGCGACCGGATCGGCGTCGACGCGACCGCGGCCAGCGTGCCCTTCAGCCGGGTCGTCTCGACGCTCGACGCCGACACCCGCACCTACCTGCAGCTGCTGGTCGGCCAGCTCGATCAGGGCGTCGGCGGCAGGCGCGGACGGCCGTTGGCCGCGGCGCTGCGGCAGATCGAGCCGCTGACCCGCTCGGCCGACGCCGTCACGGCCAAGCTCGCCCGCCGGCGGCTGCTGCTGGAGCGGCTCGTCGGCCACCTCGACGTGCTCTTCTCGACCGTCGGCCGCCGCGACGAGACCCTGCGGCGGACGATCGCCGCCGCCCGCGCGACCCTCGCGGTCGGCGGCGCGCGATCCGCCGACCTGCGCCGCACCGTCGCGGCGCTCCCGGAGACCCTGGCCGCGACCCGCGACGCCGTCGGCGCCGTCGAGCGGCTCGGCGGCGACCTCGA
>NZ_AGUD01000189.1 GCF_000240225.1 Patulibacter medicamentivorans | reverse complement strand
CCGACCAGGCGCTGCGCGACCAGGCCGGCCGCGAGCAGCGCGCCCAGGCCGCCGCCGCGGAGCTGCAGGCCCAGCTGGCGACCGTCGCGGAGGAGCGGGAGGCGGCGCTCGCCGCTGCCGCCGAGGCGACCCGCGAGCAGACCGTCGCCCGCGAGCTCGCCGCCGCCCAGACCGCGCGCCTGGAGACCACCCGCCGCGAGCTGCGCGCGGCGCTGCGGTCGCTGACCCTCGATCGTGACCGCAGCGAGCGGGTCCAGCTGGAGTCCCGGACCGCGCGCGAGGCGCTCGCCGAGGAGCTGCGGCAGCGGCAGCAGCAGGTCGCGGCGCTCGTCGAGGAGCGCGACGGGCTCGCCGACGAGCGCGAACGCCTGGCGCGCGAGCTGGTACAGGTCGAGCAGCGCGGCGGGATGGCGGTCGAGCAGGCCCGCGCGCGGCTGGCGGCGATCGAGGGCGAGCTGGAGGGCGCCCGCGCCGCGCAGCAGGAGGCCGAGCAGCGCGCCGTCGCCGCCGAGGCGCGGATCCGCGATCTCGACGGGCGGTTGACCGAGCTCGCGGCACTGCGCGAGACGGCCGTCCAGCGGGCCGCGGCGCTCGACGCCCTGCGGGCGCAGGTCGCGGAGCTGGAGAGCGAGCCGGAGCGGCGGGCCGCCGCGGAACGGGTCGCCGAGGCGGCGCTGGCGGC
>NZ_AGUD01000190.1 GCF_000240225.1 Patulibacter medicamentivorans | reverse complement strand
CCGCGGCGACCGCGGCCGAATCGACCCGCAGGGCGGGCACGGTCGCGACGGCGAGCGCCGCCGCGGTGGCGGCGCCGACGGTCACCGTCAGCCGCGCCGCCCGCACCGCGCTCAGCCCAGGCGGTTCTCGGGCTGCAGCAGGGTCTCGGCCGCGGCCGGGGTGGCCGGGGCGGCCGAGGCGGCGGGCGCACCGACGATCTCAGCCAGCTCGCCGCTCTCGTACAGCTCGAGCACGATGTCGCTGCCGCCGACCAGCTCGCCGTCGACGAACAGCTGCGGGATCGTCGGCCAGTCCGAGATCGCCGACAGCTCCTGGCGGATCCGCGGGTCGGGCAGGATGTCGACGCTGGCGAACGAGACGTCCAGCGCCTGCAGCGTCCCGACCGCGCGGGCGGAGAAGCCGCAGGCGGGCGCCTCGGGCGTCCCCTTCATGAAGAGGATGATCTGGTTCTCGCTGATCGCCTCGGCGATCGCGTCGCGGAGCGGGTTCGGGGTCTGCTCGCTCATGGGGTCCTCAGGACGGGGTCTTGGTCTTCAGGCTCAGCGCGTGGATCGATCCGCCGAGCTCCCCGGCGAAGATGTCCATCACCATCCGGTGCTGCTCCAGGCGCGAGCGCCCGGCGAAGTCCGGGGACTGGACGACCGCCTGGAAGTGGACGCCATCGGCGCCCTCGACCTCGGCGGTGGCACCGGGAAGCGCCGTCTCGATCCGCTGCTTGAGCTCATCGGCCGTAGGCATCTGCTCCACAGAGTAGACACTCCGCGTGCGGGCGCTTCAGTTGCTGAAGCATTGAGGACGGCACAGGGGCGACGGCGACCGGCTGGACCCGATGCCAGGGGTCGCTACACTCGGTGAAGTATTGGAGCGCAGGGCCTCGGGAAGGACCCCGGACCCGCGCCTGACGTACGCGGAGACGCTCAATGATCACGATCACCGACAAGGCCGCGGAGAAGGTTCGCGAGTTCCTCGACAGCAACCCGCAGGAGGGCGACGGCGGACTGCGCGTCGGCGTCCGCGGCGGAGGCTGCTCCGGGTTCCAGTACGTGCTGGCGTTCGACAGCAAGCGCGACGACGACATGGCCTTCAACTCGCACGAGATCACGGTCCTCTGCGATCGCCAGTCGTTCCCCTACGTCACCGGCTCGACGATCGACTACGTCGACGCGATGACCGGCGCCGGCTTCAAGGTCGAGAACCCGAACGTCGTGGCGGCCTGCGGCTGCGGCTCGTCGTTCCGGGTCGAGGACGAGGAAGCGGTCTCCGCCGTCTGACCCCGCGGGTCGGGCGCGCCCGACCCGATCGGCGGCCGGGCCCACCGAACCGCCCCTGGATGACGCCTCCGCGTCGCCGTCGCGCCGCCCTCGTGGCGGCGCTGCTGGTCCTGCTGGCCGCCGCCTTCGCCGGCGGCCGGCTGAGCGGCCGGTCCGAGGAGCGCTCGCCGGCCGCCGCCGGCGACGCCC
>NZ_AGUD01000191.1 GCF_000240225.1 Patulibacter medicamentivorans | reverse complement strand
GAGCGCGGGGCGATGGTCGACGGCCCTCCCCCTCGCCGACGGTCGCGAGCCTGGCCGACCTGGTGCCGGCGACCGTCGCGCGGCTGGCCGACCGGCCGCCGGCGGTCGCCGTCGCGCTGCGGGCCGTGCCGGCCGCCGACCAGTCGGTCTTCGACGCGCTCGGCTTGCGCCGCTACTTCGCGATCGCCGCGGTCGCGATGCTGCTCGGCATGATCGGCCTGCTGGTGACGCCGATCGTGCTCGCCGAGGAGATCGACAAGCGGACGCTCGAGGCGCTGCTGCTGGCCGCGCGCGGCAACGAGATCCTGACCGCCAAGGCGCTCGTCGGGATCATCTACGGCTCCGTCGCGACGGCGGGAACGGTGCTGCTGACCCGGCTGTCGCTGCCACGGCCGGAGCTGTTCGTGCTCGGCGCGCTCGGCCTGGCCGTCGCCCTGGTCGGCTTCGGGCTCTGGCTGGCCTACCTCTTCCGCAGCCCGGACAAGCTCAACACCTGGATGGGCCTGCTGCTGTTCCCGATCCTGACGCCGGCGTTCCTCGCCGGCGCCAACCTGCCGCCGGTCGCCGACGGCATCCTGCAGGCGCTGCCGACGACCCAGGGCATGCGGCTGCTCGTCGACGGCGCGCTCGACCACGACGTCTTCGGCAACCACCTGCTCGCCGTCGCGGTGCTCGCGGCCTGGGCCCTCGCCGGCTTCGCGCTGCTGAGCCGGATCCTGCAGCGCCGCGGCAGCTGACCGTACGCCCGCGGGGCGGCGGGTCGCGGGGCGGCGGGGCGGCGGGGCGAACGTCGCGCCCGGCCCGCCCTCACGCCCAGGATGTGGCGCACCAGCGCCCTCTTGGCGCATTGCAACCGATCCCCCGCCGCGGCCCCGGCCGTCTACAATCGCTGGACATTCTGTCCGGCCATTGTGGCCGTGCAGCCTGTCGATCAGCCGAGGAGACCACCGATGGCCACCACCGCCACGCCCAGCCGCGTCGACGTCGTCGAGGCGGATCCGACCGCCACGACCCTGGCGGCCGCCTTCCAGGCGACGGCCGCCGCCTACGCCGACCAGGTCGCGCTGCGCAACGCCGACGGCTCGCTCGAGCTGACCTTCGGCGAGTACGCCCGCCGGGTCGAGCGGATCGCCCGCGGCCTCCACGCGCTCGGGGTCCGCCGCGGCGACACGGTCGCGATCCTGCTCGTCAACCGGCCCGAGTTCCACCTGGTCGACACGGCCGCCTTCCACCTCGGCGCGACGCCGTTCTCGATCTACCAGACGCTCGCGCCCGAGCAGATCGCGCACCTGTACGAGAACGCCGACAGCGACGTCGTCGTCACCGAGCGCGTGTTCCTCGACCGCGCCCGCGCCGCGGCGGCCGGCCGCGAGCGCCCGACGACGTTCGTCACCGTCGACGGCCCGGCCGAGGGCGCGATCGCGCTCGAGGAGCTGGAGGCGCGCGAGGCGCCGGAGTTCGACTTCGCGGCGACCTGGCGCGCCGTGCGGCCCGACGACGTGCTGACGCTGATCTACACCTCGGGCACCACCGGCCCCTCGAAGGGCGTCCAGCTGACCCACGCCAACATGGTCCACCAGGTGCGGGCGATGGCCTCGGTGATGGACATCCGGCCCGGCGACCGGATCACGTCGTACCTGCCCTCCGCCCATGCCGCGGACCGCTGGTCGGCCCACTACAACAACCTGATGCTCGGGGTCCAGGTGACCTCGGTCGACGATCCGCGCGCGGTCGCCCAGGTCCTGCCCGCGCTGCGCCCGACGATCTGGGGCGGCGTCCCGCGGGTGGTCGAGAAGCTCAAGGCCGCGCTCGAGGCCGGGATCGCCGCCGAGCCCGACGAGCAGCGCCGCGCTGGCCTGCAGGCCGCGATCCGGGTCGGGATCGAGAAGGTCCGCCTGGAGCAGGCCGGGGAGCCGGTGCCGGCCGAGCTGGCCGCCCAGCACGCCGCGCTCGACGAGGCGGTGCTGTCGAAGCTGCGCCAGAAGCTGGGGCTCGACCAGGCTCGCTGGATCCTGATCGGCGCCGCTCCGCTGTCGCTCGACGTCCAGGAGTTCCTGCTCGGGATCGGCCTGCCGCTGGTCGAGCTGTACGGGATGTCCGAGGCGACCTGCGCCGCCACCGCGGTGCCGCCGGCCGAGGCCAAGATCGGCAGCGTCGGCAAGCCGATCCCCGGCGTCGAGGCCAAGCGCGCCGACGACGGCGAGCTGCTGCTGCGGGGCCCGATCGTGATGCAGGGCTACCGCAAGCAGCCCGACAAGACGGCCGAGGCGATCGACGCCGACGGCTGGCTGGCCACCGGCGACATCGTCACGATCGACGACGACGGGTCGATCCGGATCGTCGACCGCAAGAAGGAGATCATCATCAACGCGGCCGGCAAGAACATGTCGCCGGCCAACATCGAGCAGGTGCTGAAGGGCGCCAGCCCGCTGATCGGCCAGGTCGCGGTGATCGGCGACCAGCGCCGCTACAACGTCGCGCTGCTGGTGCTCGACCCCGACATGGCGGCCGTCCACGCCAGGACCCACGGCCTGGCCGACGCCTCGGTCCAGGCAGTCGCCGCCGACCCCGGCGTCCGCGCTCAGATCGCCGAGGCGGTCGAGCAGGCCAACCAGCGCCTGGCCCGCGTCGAGCAGATCAAGCGCTACGAGCTGCTGGCCGAGGAGTGGCAGCCGGGAGGCGACGAGCTGACCCCGACGATGAAGCTCAAGCGCAAGCCGATCGACGCCAAGTACGCGGCGACGATCGAGGGCCTCTACGCCGACTAGCGCGCGGAGGGTCGGGGTGGGTGGCGCCCGGTGCGCGCCCTCGATGCCGAGCCACCCCGCCCCACGCCCGCCATCCCCGACGACGAGCGACGCGAGCCGCGCACGCCCGGAAGTCCCGCCACCCGGCGGGACGCGGCAGGCCCTAGCCCCGTTCCCGCTCCTCGCGCCAGCGGTGGAACGACGGGTCGAGGAACCGGTGCAAGGCGCCCTCGGGCAGCCAGGCCAGGGTCTCCAGCTCGAGCGGGTCGAGGAAGCCGACCTGGCCGGTCTTCAGGTCCTCGATCCGCAGCCGCGGGCCGTTGCCGTCGCGGTCGACGACCAGCGAGACGGCCGCGAACTCGCTGACCAGCTCGACCGGGGTGTCGCCCGCGGCGGCCTCGCCGAGCGGCAGCGAGCGCTCGCGACGCTCGCTCATCGGCCGGGCTCCCGGCGTGCGCCACTCGCGGCCACCGGCCCGGTGATGGCGATCGCGGCGCTCATCAGATCAGGAAGGCGAGGGTGTGGAGCGGCCGGTCGTTGCCGACGATCCGGACCTTCTTGTAGGCGATCCGCAGCTCGCCCTCCGGCGTCCGGGTCAGGCGGTGCTCGTAGCGGCCCGCCCACAGCGTCACGCCGCGCTCGCGGGACTCGTAGACCAGGAAGTTCGACCCGACGGCGACGTCGTCGGGGTGCTCGGGGTCGGGATCCAGCAGCTCGACGTTGGTGATCAGGCGCCGCAGCGCCGACGGCGGCGTCTGGGCGTGGCGCTTGCCGGTGTGGAGCTGCTTGATCCGGGTCGAGATCCGCGAGCGGTTGTCGAAGATCACCGACATCTGCCGCGTCGGGTCGATGTCGTCGCCGTTGGCCGGCACCCAGTAGATCGCCTCGTCGGCCCACAGGGCCTCCCAGGCGTCGTACTCGTGCTCGTCGGCCAGCCGCGCCTCGCGGTAGAGGAACTGCTCGACCTCGCGCAGCAGCTCGGCGGCGGCGGTCGCGGTCGCGGCGGTCGCGCTCATCGGACGCTCCCGTTCGCCGTCGGGACCGCGGGCGGTGCCACCGCGCCGTCGCCGTCGCCGGCCTCCATCAGCTCCCGGTAGTGGCGCCAGATCGCGCGCTGCGGGACCTCGTCGGTCGCGTCGCCGATCGTGAAGCCGTCCCCGTCCCGGCGCTCGCGGTGGGTGCCGCGCTTGAGCACCAGCCACTCCGGGGTGCGGGCGTGGACGCCCCGCTGGTTGCGCTCGTACATCTCGGTGTCGTCGGCCAGCAGCAGGCCGGCCGGGCCGACCGAGCCGATCGTCTGCTGGAGCATCCGGCGGTTCAGCTGCGGTTCGCCCTCGTACTGGATCGCGGTCACGTGCTGGACGGTGCGATCGACCGCCAGCGGCTGGATCACGAACAGCTGGATCTCGGCGATGAAGAGGTTCGGGTAGACCATCACGTGCGGCGCGCCGTCGATCATGATCTCCCGCGCGCGCTCCGGGCCCCGGGCCGCCTGCAGGTGCTCGACGTACTCCGGCAGCCGGTCGGCGGTGGTCCCGAACCAGCCCATCGGCTCGTCGATCCGGCGGAACTCGGGGCGCAGGTCGTTCTCGGTGTGACCGCCGCCGAGATCGCGCGAGACGGCGGTCGACTTCTCGCCGTAGAGGTCGCCGATCCCGCTCTTGGCGACGCTGAAGATCGAGGCGTGGACGAACTGCGGGTGGTAGCCGTCGGTCTCGTTCTCGACCAGCATCTTCCAGTTGGCCTTGGCCTCGTGCTGCAGCCAGCCGGCGCTGATGTCGAGCTTGCCGGTCGGCGACAGCTCGACCAGGCGGTCGAAGGCGTCGGTCGCCCCGCCCAGGTGCTCCTCCAGCGTCGGGCCCTCCTCGGCGAACGAGCCGAAGACGAAGCCCTGGTAGCTGGCGACCCGCGCGACCCGGCCGAGGCCCAGGTTCCTCTTCTCCTCGGTCCCGCCGTAGCCGGAGTTGAAGGGGTAGCCCAGCAGCTTGCCGGTGTTCGAGAACGTCCACCCGTGGTACGGGCAGCGGAACGCGCTGGAGTTGCCCTTGGCCGCGTCGCAGACCAGGTTCGCCCGGTGGGTGCAGCGGTTGAGCAGCAGGTGGATCTCGCCCTGCTTGTCGCGGCTCATGATGATCGGCTGCGGGCCGATCGACTTGACCACGTAGTCGTTGGGCTGCGGGACCTCGCTCTCGTGGCCCACGTAGACCCACGTCCGGTACCAGATCCGCTCCATCTCGGCGTCGAAGATCGCCGGGTCGGTGTAGAGCGATCCGTGGACCCGGTCGGGCTCGATCAGGGCGTCCCAGGCGGCGCTGTCGGCCGGCACGGTGGTCGGGGTCATCGGTCGGTTCCTCGTCGTGGTGCGGATCAGGAGGGGATGGGCGCGGGGACGCCGCCGAGCAGCTCGTCGACCACGGCCTTGGCGGTCTCGGCGCAGGACTGGGTCCCGCCGCTGCCGTAGTCGCGGACGCCGTCGCCGACGTTGAAGAGGTTGTCCAGCGGCGTCTCGCGCGGGAGCTCGTAGCCGGAGACGGCCCGCTGCGCCGGCCAGTCGCCGCGCATCACGCGGACGTCGATCACCCGCGTCTCGGGGTCGTTCATCACCGGGAACGTGTCGCGCAGCTCCTGCAGCGACAGCTCGAGCTCGCGCTCGGCGTCGAAGTCGCCGACGGCCGGGATCGGGACCGCGTAGGCGACGGTCAGGTGCCAGCCCTCGGGCGCCAGCTCGGGGCAGGTCGCGGTCATGTTGCCGAGGTTGCAGACCCGGTCGGTGTCCGAGCAGAGCAGCAGCCCCGGGGCGTCGATCAGCGGCTCGCGGCTGGCGACGTGGATGATGATGTTGGCGCTCGGGTTGGAGCGCTCGCGGATCCGGGCGACGTACTCGGCGCCGAGCGCCTGCTCGCCGACCAGGTCGATCGTCGCGACCGGGCCGACGTTCGAGATCACCGCGCCGACGGTCACCTGCACCGCCTCCCCCGCGCGCGAGATCGTCGCTCCGGTGACGCGGCCGTCCTCGACCTGCAGGGCGGTCACCTCGCTCCGCAGCCACAGCTCGCCGCCGGCCTCGACGGCCGCGTCGGAGAGCGCGCGGGTGACGCCGATCGTGCCCTCGGGGTGGAAGCCGAAGTGCTTGAAGGCGCCCTTCTGGGTGAAGTAGGTCAGGAACGCCTTGGCCGGGATCTCGTCGGCGTTGACCGCGAAGATCGCCGCCGAGAGGTTGCGGAAGAGCCGGTGGACGGTCGCGTTCGAGGTCGCGCCGCCGACCCACTCGGCCAGGGTCACCTGCTCCTCGGGCAGCTCGCCCTTGCGGGCGCCGCCGAGCTTCTGCAGGACGCCGGCGCCCTTCTTCGTCATCTGGTCGATCAGGAACTTCCAGCCGCCCTTGGCCGGGTTGACCGTCTTGCCCTTGACCTGGAACAGGTTCGCCGGCTGCGGGTCGCGGAGCGCGAAGCGCTCGCCGATCCCGAGGTCGACGAAGGTCTGCTCCATCGTCCCGCCGTACTCGATCGCGACCGCGCCGGTGTTGACCTTGAAGCCGTCGACGTCGAAGGTCGACGCGCGGCCGCCGACGCGGTCCAGCCGCTCGACCAGCAGCGGGCGCTGACCGGCGTGGGCCAGCCGGGCGGCGGCGCAGACGCCGCCCATCCCGGCGCCGATGACGAGGACGTCGTAGTGGTCGGGTGCGCTGTTCACGGACGGCTCCTTGACTGCTCCGGTCGAACGACCGCAGTATCGCACAGTCTGTCCAGACAATGTGACCCGATACCGCGCCGGCTCCCGCGCGGCCGGCTCAGAGCCCGTAGCTCTTGCCGATGATGTCCCGCTGGATCTCGTTGGTGCCGCCGTAGATCGTCGAGGCGAGCGCGATCCGCACGTGGCGCTCCATCCCGTACTCGTTGGCGTAGCCGTAGCCGCCCATCATCTGCATCCCGTCGAGCGCGACCCGCTTGGCGGTCTCGGTCACCTTGACCTTCAGCATCGAGGCCTCGCGCGGGCTGACCCGGCGCGGGTCCGCCTCCAGCCGCCGCGCCATCTCGTGGAGCAGGATCCGCGACGACTCGACCTCGATCGCCAGGTCGGCGAAGCGGTGCCGGAGCGCCTGGAAGCTGCCGACCGGACGGCCGAACTGCTCGCGCTCGCGGATGTAGTCGAGCGTGTCCTCGAGCGCCCGCCGGGCATGGCCGACGAAGATCGCCGCCAGCAGGATCCGCTCGCGGTTGAGGCCGCCCATCAGCTGCTTCCAGCCGCCGCCCTCGGTGCCGATCAGGCGGTCCTCGGGGACGAAGACGTCGGTGTAGAAGACGTCGTTGGTCTCGCGGCCGCCCATCGTCGGGATGTGGCGGATGTCGATCCCGGGCCCGGCCAGGTCGACGTCGAGCATGCTGATGCCCTCGTGCTTGGCGCCGCTGTCGTCGGTGCGGACCATCAGCATCACGCGGTCGGCGAAGTGGGCGTTCGAGGACCAGGTCTTCTGGCCGTTGACCAGGTAGCCGCCGGAGATCTTCTGGGCCCGGCAGCGCAGCGCGCCGAGGTCCGATCCGGCCTCCGGCTCCGACATCCCGATCGCCAGCACCTCGCCGCGGCAGACGCGCCCGAGCACGTCGTGCTTCAGCTCCTCGCTGCCGTGGCGCTCGATCGCCTCGGCGGCGACCAGGGTCGTCGAGATCCCCATGATCGGCAGCTGGCCGTAGAACGCCTCCTCGAGGAACAGGCAGACGTCGACGATCGTCCCGCCCCCGCCGCCGTGCTCCTCGGGCAGCCCGATCCCGACGAACCCGAGCTCGGCCAGCGAGCGGTAGAGCGGACCGTTGTGCTGCTCGACGCCGTCCTCGGTCAGCGCGGCGCGCTGCTCCGGCGTGCCGGCCTCGCGGGCGGCGATGTCGCGGATCGTCTCGACCAGGACGCGGCGCTCGTCGCTGAGGTCGACGAGGTCCGAGGCGGTGGAGGTGGTGCTCATGGGATCGGGGCTCCGACGGTGCTGTTGCGGGTTCTGTGGGTTGGGGCCGGTCAGCCGGCCATGCCGAGCTGCAGGCCGCCGCTGACGTTGAGGACCTGGCCGTGGACGTAGTCCGAGCCGGGCGAGCAGAGGTAGTAGATGCCGCGGGCCGCCTCGTCGGCGGTCGCCGAGCGGCCGAGCGCGGTCGCCGCCTCGGCTCCCTGGCGGGCCGCCGCCGGGATCCCGAGCTTGATCGTGCGGCCGCCCGACTCGACCTCGCCGGCGTCCTCGGCGGTCGCCGTCAGGCGGGTGTCGATGAAGCCGAAGGCGACCGCGTTGACGTTGATCTTGAGCGCGCCCCACTCCTTGGCCAGCGCGCGGGTCAGGCCGACCGCGCCGCCCTTGGCGCTGGCGTAGGCGACCTGGCCGGCGTTGCCCATCACCCCGGCCAGCGAGACGACGTTGACGACCTTGCGGAAGACCTCCCGGCCGGCGGCCCGCTCGCTCTTGGCCGGCTCGCGCAGGTGCGGGGCGGCGGCGCGCAGGATCCGGAACGGGACCACCGTGTGGATGTCGAGCATCGCCTGGAACTGCTCGTCGCTGACCTTGTGGATCGGGCCGTCCCAGGCGTAGCCGGCGTTGTTGACGACGATGTCCAGCCGCCCCCAGGCGTCGACCGCCGCGGCGACGACGGCGTCGGGCTCGCCGGGCGCGGTCAGGTCGCCCGAGCGCACGACCGCGGGACCGGGGAGCGCGGCGGCGACGGCGGCCGCGGCGTCGCCGTCGACGTCGCTCAGCAGGACGCGGGCGCCCGCGGCGCTGAGCTTGCGGGCGACCTGCTCGCCGATGCCGCGACCGGCTCCGGTGACGATCGCGACCCTGTCGTCCAGTTCGCCCACTGCGCTGCTCCTTCGATCGATTCGCGCGTCGGGGCGAATCGTACAGTCTGTCCAGTCATTCTGCCCAGTCGACCTGCGGCGCAGCCCCGCGCGACGCCGCGGCAACCACGCGCCCGGCACCCCGCACCACCACCCCCACCGACCATCGTCCGGACATGGTGTCCGGACGAGACGCCGCAGTCGCTGCGCCACCGCGATTGCTGGCACGATGGCCCTCCCGCGCCTGTCATACACTCCGTCCGGTCGCACCATGCCGTCGATCACCCGCACCACACAAGCCGCTCGCGCCAAGCGCCGCGAGGAGATCCGCGGCCGACTGCTGCAGGCCGTCGAGCAGTGCCTGGAGTCGGAGACCTACACCGACGTCAGCATCGAGCGGCTGGTGCGCCAGGCCGGGATCGCCCGCTCGACCTTCTACGTCTACTTCGAGGACAAGGGCGACCTGCTGCGGGCGCTCGCCGAGGACGTGATCGTCGCGATCATCGAGTCGGCGGGCTACTGGTGGGCGCTGCCGCCGGACGCCACCAAGGACGACCTGCGCGAGGCGATGGAGCGGATCGCCGACACCTACCGCACCCACCGCGTGGTGATGTCGGCGGTCGTCGAGGCGACCGCCTACGACGAGCGGATCGCCGAGCAGTTCGCGGTCCTGCTGGAGCGGACGATCTCCGAGGTCGCCGCGCACATCGCCGACGGCCAGCGGCGCGGCTTCGCCCACGACGACATCGACGCCCAGCAGACCGCGCTCTGGATCACCTGGATGACCGAGCGGGGGCTCTTCCAGCTGATCACGCCGGCGGGAGCGGTCGAGACCGAGCGGCTGATGCAGGCGCTGACCGACATCGTCTGGAGCACCCTCTACGCGCGGACCCGCTCGTGAGCACCCGCGCCGACCGCCGGGTCCAGCTGGCCGAGCGGCTGCGGGTCGCCGTCACCGCCCTGCTCGACGAGGGCGAGAGCTACGCCGCGATCAGCATCGAGCGGCTGATGGCCGAGGCCGGGCTCTCGCGCTCGACCTTCTACGCCTACTTCACCGACAAGGGCGACCTGCTGCGCGAGTGGTCGGTCCGCGCGACCGAGGACACCCGCCAGGCCGCCGCCCGCTGGTGGGGGCTCGACACCGAGCTCACGCGCGAGGCGCTGACGGCGGCGCTGCTGCACGTGATGCGCGAGTACCGGCCGCACGCCCGCGTGATGGCCTCGGTCTACGACGCGGCCGGCTACGACAGCGAGCTGCGCGACGAGGTCGCGTCGATCATGCGCGAGCACGTCGGCAGCCTCGAGGAGCACATCCGCCGCGGCCAGGTCGAGGGCTGGGTCGCCCCCGACCTGCTCCCCCACGAGACGGCGGCCTGGCTGATCTGGATGGCGGAGCGGGTCGAGCACCAGGTGATCGCCCGCTCCGGGGACGGCGACCTCGACCAGCTCGTGGTCGGCTTCGCGGACGTGGTCTGGAACACGCTCTACGCGCTCGCCCCGGCCGCGCGCTGAGCCGCGACGGCAGGCCCGGCCCCCGCGGATCCCCCGTTCCGGCCGGCCATCCGGCGGCCCCCTCACGCCCCTCCGACAATTTCACGCATGGTGTCCGGACATCGTGTACATTCTGCCTGGGCCCAGCGCCGGACCGCTCCGCGATCCGTGCTCGCCCCTTCGGGCGCTGGGGACGGAGGAGGAGCGATCTTGGCGATGACAGACGAACCACCGGGGAGCGCCGCGCTGATGACGCTCGACCCCGACCGCTCGCCGCTGGCCCGCCTGCGCGAGCGGCTGGAGCGCGCCGTCCGCCATCCGTCCTCGGCGGTCTCGCGCCTGAGCTACGCCCGCACCAGCGTCGCGTTCGGCCTCGTCGGCGAGCCGAGCACGGTCACCGCCCTGCTCGACCGCAACCCGCCGGAGATCGTGGCCGACGCCTCGGCCGAGGTCCGGATCGACCTGACCCGCGAGCAGCTGGCCCGCTTCGAGGTCGGCGAGCTGGCGATGCCGCAGGCGGTCGTGACCGGCGCCGTCGCCGCCCACGGGCCGGTCCGCAAGTACCTCGAGGTCGACGCGATCCTGCGCGGCCTGCTCGCCGCCTGCGACGGCCGCGAGCCGCAGGACGGCCACCGCAGCGATCCGGCCGCGGCCGGGTCGATCCCCTTCGCCGAGGCCGACGCCGACCTGATGGCGATCCGGACCACCGGCCTGCGCAAGGCCTTCGGCCGCAACGAGATCCTGGCCGGCGTCGACCTGGCGATCCCCGAGGGCGTGATCTCGGTGATCCTCGGCCCGTCGGGGACCGGCAAGAGCGTGATGCTGCAGCACATCATCGGCCTGATGAGCCCGGACGCCGGCGACGTGCTGATCCGCGGCCGGCCGCTCAGCCGGATGAGCCGCTCCGAGGTCCTCGCGCTGCGGCGCGAGATCGGCGTGATGTTCCAGGACGGCGCGCTCTTCAGCGCGATGAACGTCTACGACAACGTCGCCTTCCCGCTGCGCCAGCACACCGACCTCAACGACCGCGAGGTCCGCGAGGTCGTGATGGACCACCTCGACGCGGTCGGCCTGGCGACCGCCACCCACCGGATGCCGAACGAGCTGTCCGGCGGCATGCGCAAGCGCGCCGGGCTGGCGCGGGCGCTGGCGCTGAACCCCGGGATCCTGCTCTGCGACGAGCCCGACTCCGGGCTCGACCCGGTGCGCACCGCCCTGCTCGGCGACCTGCTGGTCGAGCAGCACTCCCAGTACGGCGGCACGATGGTGGTCGTGACCCACAACGTCGCGCTGGCCAAGCGGATCGCCGACCACATGTCGGTGCTCTGGCGGGGGCGGGTGCTCGAGGCGGGGATGGCGAGCGACGTGCTGGCCTCCGACAGCGCCTTCATCCAGCAGTTCCTGGCCGGCGGCTCGGTCGGGCCGCTCGGCATGGATGCCTGATCCGACCCGATCGCGGCGGCGGTCCCGCCTATGCTGGGACCGCCGATGAACGCCGATCGCTCCGCTGCGCCGGCCGACGGGCCGCCGCTGGCCCACCTCGCGCGGCTGCGCCGGCTGCCGGCCGTCCACCGCCGGCTGCGCGACTGCACCGGCGTCGGCGAGCTGCTCGCCGCCGGCGCCCAGGCCGCGCGCGAGGAGTGCGGCTTCGACCGGGCGCTGGTGCTGGGGCTCGACGGCGACCGCCTGCGGGCCGGCGCGACCGGGGTCCTCGCCGACCCGGCCAGCGACGAGCTGCGGCGGCTGGCGCTCGCCAACCCGGTGACGCTCGAGCCCGGGTCGCCCGAGGCCGAGCTGGTCCGCCGCCCCGAGGCCGACGTCGCGACCGGCGATCGCCCGAGCCCGCTGGCCGCGGCGCTCGGCCTGCGGGCGTTCGCGCTCGGCGTGATCCAGCCCGAGGCCCGGGTGCTCGCGCTGCTGGTGGTCGACCGGCCCGAGCCGGCGATCGGCCCGCTCGACCGGGCCCAGGTCAGCTCGTTCGCCGCGATGCTGGCGGTGGCGCTGGAGCGGGTGGTGCTGCGGGCCCGGATCGACGAGCTCTCGCGCGAGCTGCGCCACCTGACCTCGTCGACCCAGGCCCTGATCGGCGAGGTCAACGACGCCCCGATCTCGATCCCGACCGGCCACGGCTACGGCTCGGCCTTCCCCCGCGTCGACGTGATCGACCCGGTCGCGAGCGCCGACGGCCCGCTGTCGCTGCTGAGCCCGCGCGAGGTCCAGGTCGCGTCGCTGCTGGTCGAGGGCCGCTCCAACCGCGAGATCGCCGCCCAGCTGATGCTGTCGCCGGAGACGGTCAAGGACCACGTCAGCCGGCTGCTGCGCAAGCTGCGGGCCGGCAACCGGGTCGAGGCGGTGTCGCGGTTCCTGGCGCTGACCGGCGAGGACGCCGCGGCCGCCGGGCGCAGCCGCCGCGGCCGCTGATCTCGGCGGGCGGCGGCGCTCAGCAGTCCTCGTGGATCCGCGGGTAGACGAAGCCCGACTCGCGCAGCTCCTTGGGCCCGTGGATGCCCTTGCCCTTGTACGGCTGGCCCTGCTCGCCCGGCTTCGGGTACGGGTTCCAGTTCAGCGGCAGCAGCTTCTCCAGCAGGCCCTTGTGGATCGCGGAGTAGAGGAACTTGCTGACGTCCTCGGGCAGGCCGACGAGGGTGTTGTCGGTGACCACCGGGACCAGCCGGATCGTGTGGCCGATCGCGTCGTAGGCGTTGGACGCCGAGCCGAGGCCGATCAGGGTCGAGATCACGTCCTGCGTGTACGGCTTGGCGTAGCGCAGCATCGGGTTGACCTGGCAGAGCACCTGGTCGACCTTCGGCAGCGCCCTGGTCGCCGGGCCGGCCGCGCGCTCGAGCGACGCCAGCGTCCCCGTCAGCGGCTCGGCGGCCCCGTCGACCTCGCGCAGGATCGAGCGCCCCTCCTGGGCGGCCGGGCGCAGGGCGGCGACCGCCGGGCGGACCTCGGTGACGGCCTTGGTCAGGTTCTCGACCACCGGGGTCGCGCGGTCGGAGACGTCGGCGACGGTGCCGGTCGTCCGCCGCACGCGATCGAGCGTCGCGGGCAGCTCGGCGAGCGTCCGCCGGACGGCGTCGTCGCGGCGGGCGACGGCGGTGAACGCGGTCCGGCCCTGGCGCGCGATCAGGCGGATCGCGTCGCCGCGGTCGCCGACGGCGGCGCTCAGGTCCCCGAGCTGCTCGACCAGGCGGCTGATCTGCTGGCGGTCGCCGGCGAGGGTGCTGACGACGTCGGAGCCCGTGTCGAGCGCCCGCGACGCGTTCGCGACCAGGCCGTTGAGCCGCTCCCCGCGGCGAGCCAGCGAGTAGCCGAGGCCGCTGACGATCTTGCGGGCCTGCTTGCGGGTCCGACCCTGCAGGACCGACGCGATCTGGTCGACGTCGACGTACTCGGCGGCCTGGCGCATCGGCAGCAGGTCGCCGGACGCGAGCGTCGCCTTCGCGTCGCCGGGCTCGATCGAGACGTAGTTCTCGCCGACCGCGGTCCGGGCGCGCATCCGCACGACCGAGTCCTGCGGCACCGGCGTGACCCGCTCGTCGGTGATCTCCATCGACACGACCGCGCCGAGGCCCTGGCGCCGGACGCCGGTCACCGTGCCGACCTTGACGCCGGCCATCGTCACCCGCGAGCCGCTGGTCAGCGACGACGCCGTCGGCACCAGCGCCCGCAGCTCGTAGGGCTTCGAGGTGCTCGGCAGGCCGCCGCCGACGCCGACGAAGAAGAGCAGGAAGGCGACCGCGATCGCCGTCGCCAGCAGGGCCGTCGCGACGTGCCCGCGGAACCCGAGGATCGGGCCTCTCATGCGTCCTCCCCCATCGTCAGCTGCCGTCCTTGGCCGTCGGCGGCCGTCCGGGGATCGGGGCGCCGGGCGTGCAGGCCTTGGGCGCGAACTCGAACGGCGTCGGCAGGATCCCGTTGGTGTTCAGGCCGACGACGAGGTTGCCGCGCGGGACCGACCCGCGCGAGTCGCCGAACTTGCTCATCGACGCGTTCCACTGGAAGAAGCCCTGGACGCCCTTGCGGCAGCCGGCGAGGGCCTTGACGGTGTGCTCGATCGCCGGCACCTGGGGCCGCAGCGCGGTGACCGCGGCGCTGGCGTCCGACGACAGCGGCGGCAGCGCGTCGGCCAGCGGCAGCAGCCGCCCGACCGGGCGCTCGAGCGCCCGCACCGCCGGCGCCGCGCTCGCGTTCAGCCGCCGCAGGTCGTCGAGCGACCCGGGCAGCCGGCGGGCGACCGGGCGCAGCGAGCGGACCGCGCCGTCGACGTCGCCGAGCACGCCGCGCAGGGCCGCGAACGACGTGTCGACGTCGCCGAGCGTCGGCGGCAGCCCGCGCAGGACCGCGTCGAGGTCGGCGGAGCGCTCGGCGAGCGCCGTCATCGTGCTGCTGCCGGAGCGGATCAGGCGCCGCAGCTCGGTCTCGCGGGTGCCCAGCTCGGCGGTCAGCAGCGAGCTGTTGCGGACCAGCCGCTGGACCATCGGCCGGCGGTCGGCCAGCTGCTGGGTGATGTCGCCCGCGACCCGCAGCACCGGCACCAGCTCGGCGAACGCGGTCCGCAGACGGGCGCCGCGATCCTCCAGGCCGTTGCCGAGGTTGTCCAGCAGCGCCGCCATCCGGGTCCGCTCGTCGGCCTGGAAGACGTTCAGGACCTCGTCGACGTTGACCGGGGTCGTCGTCCGGTCGCGCCGCAGCGGCCGCTGCCCGTCGACGACGCCGGCGGCCGGCGTCCCGCGGTCGACGATGTCGACGAACATGTCCTGCAGCGCGGTGTTCGGCCGCAGCATCGCCCGCGCGTCCTGGTAGATCCGCCCGTACTTCTTCTGGATCCGGGCGGTCAGGACGGGCTGGTCGTGGACCATCTCGACCTTGGTGATGCTGCCGGCGGGGATCCCGCGGAAGCGGACGTCGTCGGCGTTGACGACCACGCCGCGGGCGTCCCGGACCTCGATCCGGACCTCGTAGGTGTCGGCCAGCAGCGTGCGGCTGACCTGGCTGACGATGTAGCCGCCGGCGGCGATGAAGATCGCGATCCCGAGCAGCACGACCAGCGACGGGCGCGCCGCGCGGCGGACCTCCAGCTGCAGGCGGGCGCGGTTGATCCGCCCGCTGATCCGGTCCCGGACCTCGATCATCGTCCCGTCCCCGGGTTGTCCGACGAGCCGGCCGGCGGCTTGGTCGGGTCGTAGGACAGGACCCGGTTGAGGATCTCCTGCAGCGACTGGCACTCCAGGAGCTTCTTTGCGTCGGGGTTGCCGATCATCAGCTGGCAGGGCAGGTAGAGGAAGTTGTTGCCGGTCGTGAGCGGGAAGCGGATGAAGCGGCCGTTGCCGTCCTCCTGGCCGGCCGCCCCCGAGCCGACGCCGACGAACGTCGGGCCGATCATCTGCGCGGCGGTGTGCTGCGTCTCGGGGTCGACCTCGTTGAGGTACGGCAGGATCGTCTTGTCGACCCGGTCGATGCTCGGCTGCAGCTGGTTCAGCAGCGGGACGCCGTCGCGGGCGGTCCGGGCCAGCGAGGTCGACGCCGGCCGCAGCGCGCGGACCAGCGGCACGGCCCGGTGGACCAGGCGGTCGGCGCGCTCGACGGTCGGCCGCAGCGCGCGGACGGTCGGGGCGACGTCGCCGGCCCCGAGGTGGAGCTCGTCGAGCAGCGGGTCGGCGGTCCGCAGCGTCCGGTCCAGCCGGGCGAGCGTGACGTCGGTCTGCCGCAGCGTGCCCGGCGCGCGGGCCAGCGTCGAGCGCAGGTCGGCCTGGCGGCCGGCGACCGTCTCGAGCGTCCGCGCGCCGGCCGCGACCAGCGTCCGCAGCTCGTCGGGCGACTGGTCGAGCGCGCGCACGGTGCTGCGGGCGTTGCGGACCAGCTCCGGCAGGTCGCGGCCCGGCTCGACGCCGCGCAGCGCGCTGATGCCGCGGCGGATCGACGGCGAGACGTCGGCCAGGCGGTCGACCGCGCGTCCCGGCGAGTCGGTGTCGGTGAAGGTCGTCGCCAGCTCGTGGCCGAGCGTCTGGAGCCCGGTCTTCGAGCGCTTCTGGACGATCGAGGTGATCTGCTCCAGCTCGACCTGGTTGGAGCTGTGCGAGGCGCGGATGCCGCCCGGTCCGAGCGGGCCCGCCGAGGCGCTGCCGCGGTCGAGGTCGACGAAGAACGCCGCGCCCAGCAGCGTCTTGAAGCGGATCGCGGCGCGGGCGTCGGCGTAGACCGGCCCGGCGTCGCCGTCGAGCGCCAGCGACGCCGTCGCCGAGCGGGCGCCCGGGTCGCGCTCGATCTTCGAGACGCGGCCGACGTCGATGCCCTGGATCCGGACCTTGTTGCCGACGTGCAGCTGCTGCGCGTCGGCCAGCTGGACCCGGATCGTGGCCCGTCCCCCGCCCTGCTGCAGGCGGTTGAGCGTGCCCGAGAAGGCGAGCAGCAGCAGCAGCGCGACGATCCCGATCGTGGTCGCGCCGAGCGCGACGGTGCGGTTGCGCCGCAGGAACTGGACGGGCGCGCTCATCGGGCCTTCCTCCGCAGCAGACCGTGGACCGAGATCGCGGGGTAGGTGCCCCCGAGGTACTTGCACGGCTTCGGGTAGCCGTCCTTGATCAGGAAGCCGGTCGGGTCGCTGACGCCGATCGACTCGGTCCCGGGCGAGATGATCGCCTGCAGGCGGAAGGCCATCGGCGGACCGGCGGGCCCCTGGCCCATGCCGCCGTAGCCGGTCATGCTCCGGAAGACCGTCCCGAGGTTGATGATGTCGCAGCCGTAGCGGCCGATCCGCCGGACCATCGGCAGCGCGTCGCCGAGCGCCCCGTCGAGTCGCGGCAGCAGCGGGTTCAGGGCCGTCGTCACGTCGATCGCGGCCGGGACGGCCGGCTTCGCGGCGTCGAGCAGGATCGAGGCCTTGCGCAGCGGCCGCGGGCTCTCGCGCAGCAGCGCCGTGGTCGCCCGCAGGCCGCGGGGCGCGTCCGGCAGGGTGCCGTGGGCGGCGACGGTCAGGCGGCGGGCGGCCGACAGCAGGCGGGTGCCGCGCTGCAGCCCGTGGGTGGCCGCGGTCAGCGTCGCCGGGGCCTGGTCGAGCGTCCGCTGGAGCGCGTCACGGCGATCGACGAGCGGCATCAGCGCGTCCCCGGTCGGCCGCAGCAGCGCCACGACGTCGTCGCGGGACTCGTCGAGCGGGGTCATCAGCCGGTCGAGCGAGGGCAGCAGCCGGGAGACCGCCCCGGGCCGCGCCAGCGCCGTCCGGACCAGCTGCTGGAACCCGGGCTGGGCGTCGCCGAAGGCCGGCAGCATCCGGTTGACGTCGCGGCCGCGGCCGGCCAGGCCCTTGCCCAGCTCGCGGACGGTGACGCCGAGCGCGCCGCGGGTCTCGCGGTCGAAGGTGTCCAGCGCCTCGGGCACGCCGTAGGTGATCGTGTCGTCGCCGCCGCGGATCGTCGCGTCGGCCCGCAGCATCCGGTCGCTGCGACCGGGCAGCAGCTGGACGTAGCGGGCGCCGAGCAGGCCGTTGGCGCGGATCCGCACCCGGGTGTCGGCCGGCAGCTGGATCCCGTCCTCGAGCTGCAGCTCCAGCCGGGCGCCGCCGTCGGGGGCGGTCTCGCGCCGCTGGACCTGGCCGACGCGGACGCCGCCGATCCGGACCGCGTCGTGCGGCAGCAGGTTGCCGATCTGGGGCGCCGAGACGTAGATCGTGGTGTAGGAGCGCCCCGGCACGCCGTTGTAGGCGCTGAGCGCGATCCAGGCCAGGAGGCCCGCGATCGCCAGCACCAGCCCGCCGCGCAGCAGCACGCGGTGGGGCGCGTCGGGGTTGCGGCGACGGACCGCGGGGCGGCGGCCGCTGTTCGACGGACGGGTCATGGTCCGAGCAGGGCCTCCAGCCCGCGGGTCGCGGCGCGCGCGGCGGCCGAGCGATCGGAGCGCGAGGTCGGGGTCGAGGTCGGGGTCGGGGTCGTGCCGCGGCGCGCGCGGGCGCCGCCCTCCAGCTCCTGGTCGAGCGGGACCGCGGTGCTGCCGCCGGTCTGCTTCGCGGCCAGCGCGCCGAAGCGGTCCAGCACGCTGGTCAGCGTGTTGAGCGTGACCGACGCCTCGCC
The DNA here is from genome assembly GCF_000240225.1 of Patulibacter medicamentivorans. Classification (GTDB taxonomy): domain Bacteria; phylum Actinomycetota; class Thermoleophilia; order Solirubrobacterales; family Solirubrobacteraceae; genus Patulibacter; species Patulibacter medicamentivorans. Next base: position 12,668 of record NZ_AGUD01000191.1, on the reverse strand, counting down.
GCGGAAGACGTGCGAGAGGCCGTCGCGGAACTGGATCGCGCGGGCCCAGTTCTCGACCGTCGCGACCAGGTTGTTGGCGCTGTGGAGCAGCGTGTCGCTGACCGGCGTCAGGGCCGTCGCGACCGCCGACAGCGCCTTCAGCGTCGGCATCGCCCGCGTCAGCACCGGCGTCGCCGAGTCGCCCAGGCGGGTCAGGTCGGGCGCGACCGCGGTGGCGCGGCGCAGGACCGGGTCGGCCGCCTTCCGGAAGTCCTCGACGCGGTCGAGCGTCGCCTGCAGCTCGGGGGCGACCGCGGTGATGTCGCGGGCGGCGGGGCCGAGCGGCACGGTGGTCGTGCGCAGCTCGCCGAGGAACCGCCGCAGCGCGGCCAGGGTCGCCGGCGCGGCGGCCAGCGACCGCTGCAGGCTCGCGCGCCGCTGCTCGACCGACTCGGCGGCGCGGCCGGCGACGTCGACGACCCGCGAGAGCTCGCGCCGGTCGCCGGCGAGCGCGCCGACGAAGCGGTCGCTGCGGGTCACCAGGTCGGCCAGCACGCGGTTGTCGCCGACCAGCTCGTTGAGCAGCCGCTTGGCGCTGACGAGCGATCCCGGCAGCTCGCCGACGACCTTGCTGAAGTCCTCGCGGCGGCCGGTGAAGGCGGCGCCGGCCTCGTTGATCAGGACCGACAGCCGGGTCCGGGTGTCGTCGTCGAGGGTCGCGAGGACCTGGTCGAGGTCGGTCGAGACGGTGATGTTGCGGGCCGGGACCAGGTAGCCGGAGGGCGCGGGCTCGCCGCCCTCCCCCCGCGTCAGCTCGACGCGCTTCTGGCCGAGCAGGTTGACGGCGGCGATCGCGACCTGGGCGTCCTTGGCGACCGGGGCCGCCTTGCGCTCCAGCTTCAGCTCCGCCTCGACGCGATCGCCGCGGCCGAGGTGCAGCGAGACGGTGCCGACCGGCACGCCGCCGCTGACGACCTGCGAGCCGTCGCGCAGCCCGGCCGCGTTGTCCAGCTGCAGCCGCAGGCGGTAGTCGCCCCGCTGGTCGTCGCCGGAGCTGGCCACCGCGGTGACGGCCAGGACCAGGACGAGCAGCAGCACCGCCGCCGCGATCACGCGTGCGCGGCTCATCGGCCGGACCGCATGTCGGGGACGTTCTGGATGTTCGACAGCGGGTTGCGCAGGCGCGACTCCGGGTCCTTGGCCGGGTCCATGACCTCGGGACCGATCCCGCACTCGGGCAGGAACCACGGCTGGTCGGCGCTGAGGCCGGGCGGCTGCGGGAAGGCGTAGGCCAGGCCCGGGTTCTGCGCCTTGGCCTGGGCCGAGTCGCGGGTGTCGACGTTGGTCTCCGCCGGCAGCAGGTTCTGGACCGTCGCCCGCAGGTACTTGTCCTTGCCGTCGGAGTTGGCCAGGAACCCGCCCCAGTTGGTGAAGAAGGCGATGATGTCGGGCGTGTAGGGCCGGATGCAACGCAGCTCGTCGACGGCCTGCTTGCCGATCGACTCGACCTGCGGCAGCACCTCGCGGCCGCGGTCGAGCAGCTTCGTCAGGTCGGGGGCCGCGGTCCGCAGGGTCGAGACGGTCTGGCGGACGTCGGGGCCGACGTCGGCGACGGTCCGCAGGACGCGGTCGAGCGGGCGGGTGATCCGGCGGACCTCGGTCACGCCGGGGGCGATCCGGTCGGTCACCGAGACGGCCGAGCGGAGCGTCGCGTCGGCCCGCCCGAGGGTCCCGCGGGCGGCGGCCAGCGTCCCCGGCATCCGCGCCAGCGTCCGCTCCAGGTCGACCGACTCGTCGCCGAGCGCGTCGAGGGTCGTGGCCGCGCCGGTCACCAGCCGCTGGATCCCGGGATCGGCCCGGTGGACCGCGTCGACGACGCTGTCGGTCGTCCGCACCAGCGCGCTGAGGCCGGCCGGGTCGCGGTCGAGGTCCTCCATCAGCCCGGCGACCCGGTCGACGGCCGCCGGCGCGCGGTCGAGCGAGCGCTTGAGGCCCTCCTGGCCCTTGGCGGCCGTCGTCCCGCCCTCGTCGAGGAACTGCTTGAGGTCGCCGCGGACGCCGGCCGGGAAGCTCGCGACCAGCTGGTCGAGCTCGACCGGGACGTGGAAGTCGCGGGCCGGGAAGCTGCCGCCCTGGGGCAGCGGCCGGCCGTGCGCCGGACGGGTCAGCGCCAGGTAGCGGTTGATGATCGAGATCGTGCCGCCCCAGCGGAGGTCGATCCGGGAGCCGGCGGGCACCGGCCAGGCGGCGTCCTCGATCTGCAGCTGCAGGCGCACCGCGCGGCCGCCGCGGACCGGCTCGGCGGTGGCGATCCGGCCGACCCGCCGGCCGGCGGCGCGGATCTCCTGGCCGGCGATCACGTTGGTCGCGTCGGGGACCGTCACCCACAGCGTGTTGCCGGGCTCGTCGCCGCCGGTGCGCAGGATCACCAGCGTCGCGAGCACGGCCAGCGCCAGCGCGCCGGCCGCGATCCGCCGGGCCGTTCGCAGCTTCGCCGTCACCGTCAGCCGCCGATCGGCATCAGGAGCTCCGTGCCGTAGAAGAAGACCACCAGGAAGCCGGCGATCAGGTGGACGAGGACGAGGTTGGCGATCAGCGAGCGCGCGACCGAGTCGCCGACGGCGGCCGGGCCGCCCTTCGTGCGCAGGCCGTAGAAGCAGGCGACGACCGAGGTCACCATCGCGATCGCGCCCTGCGTGATCAGCGAGTTGACCTGGACCTGCAGCGGCTGGACCGCCCAGTTGATCTGCAAGAACGCCTCGGAGCCGACGCCCTGGAGGACGACCACGCCGACGAAGTACGACCCGGCGGTGGCGCCCAGCAGGGCGACCGTGCCGCCGATCGGGATGTAGAGCAGGACCGCCAGCAGCCGGGTCCCGACCACGTACCGCATCGGGTCGACGCCGGTCGAGTCGAGCGCGTCGATCTCCTGCTGGATCTTCATCGCTCCCAGCTCGGCGACCATCCCGCAGCAGACCTTGGCCGTGAAAACGTAGCCGAACATCAGCGTCGCGCCGAGCAGCGGGTTCGCGAAGCCGGTGGCGGCGCCGGTGAAGTCCGACGCGCCGATCGAGCGCAGGAAGAAGAACGCGAAGTTGACGACGCTGATCCCGAGGAACGCGCTGAGGAAGAACATCAGCACCGTCGTCCCGCGGATCAGGATCGCGGTCTGGCGCAGGATCTCCGACGTGTAGCGCAGCGTCCCCGGCAGGCTGACCATCGCCCGGCCGTAGAACTCGGTCAGCTCGCCGGCCTCGCGCAGGCCGGCGACGATCGTGCCCTCGCGCCGCGGCTCGGGCTTCGTCGCCGCCGTCGGCTTCGCGTCGCCGGGCGGCGTCGTGATCTCGGTCGTCGCCATCCGGATCAGCCGCGCAGGATCGCGGTCTCGGGGAAGATCGTCAGGTAGCCGAGGTTGAAGAGGCTGTTGATGATCCAGATGCCGAGGAAGCAGACGACCACGGTCTGATTGACCGCGCGGCCGACGCCCTCGGCGCCGCCGTCGCAGGAGAGCCCCTTCTGGCAGCTGACGACCCCGACGAAGAACCCGATCAGCAGGTACTTGACGATCGACGCGTAGAGGTCGAGCGGCAGCACGTTGAGGACCAGGTTGTCGGCGAAGACCTCGTCGGTCAGGCCCAGGTGCCCGGGCGCGACCGCGAAGTTGACCGCCTGGCTGACGAGCAGCGCGAGCATCCCGAGGATCGGCGCGCCGAGCGTCATCGCCACGACCCGCGGCACGACCAGCGAGCGGAAGCGGTCGACGCCGAGCACCGCCAGCGCGTCGAGCTCCTCGCGGATCTTGCGGGCGCCGAGGTCGGCGGTGATCGCGCTGCCGGCGACGCCGGCGAAGATCATCGTGGTGATCCAGACGCAGACCTCGCGCGAGAAGGCGACCCACATGCCGCCGGCCTCGCGGTCGGTCGCCCCCAGCGACCCGAGCAGGTTGCCGAAGACGATGATCGCGAACCCGATCATGAACGCCGAGACCGACAGCGAGAGCGGCACCAGGCAGCGGCGGATCGCTCGCGAGCCCTCGCTGACCGCGTCGCGGACCCACGGGAACGGCGGGGTCACCGCCAGCCGCACGGCGCGCCACCCGAGCGAGCCCATCTCGCCCGCCTCGCGGATCGTGCCGTAGACCGACGACCCGCTGAAGGTGTCGATCAGCGCGGTCGAGACGCGGCGGCGTGGGCGCCGCACCGGAGTGACGTCGGGGCTGGACAAGGCGCGAGTACCCTCCCACGTCATCACTGCCTGCGGTACGCCCATCCGGGGGGAACTACACCCCCATCTGGGCGTGATTTTACGGTGGTTTGTCTGGGCACGAAGACGACTCCGGCGAAACGCCGGAGTCGTCGCGAAATCCCTTTGGAACCTGGCTGTTTCCGGCGCCCTCCGTGCCGCTGACGGCAGCTTCCGGGGCGCCGGGATACGCCGCTCGATCGAATGACCGGACGGCTTGTCGTTCCCGGCGGTTGACGGTGGGTCAGCGCGTCGCCGCGACCCGCGCCCGCACCAGCGACCCGACGCCCTCGCCGCGCCGCTGCAGCCGCAGCAGCCGCTTGGCCGCCTGCTGGCCCGGGATCCCGCTGATCCCGCCGGTCGGATGGGTTCCGGCGCCGGTCAGGAAGAGCCCCGGGACCGGCGTGTCGTAGGAGCCCAGCCCCGGCGCCGGCCGCAGCGGGCCGAACCGCAGCATGAACGGATCGACGTGGTAGACGTTGCCGTCGGGGACGTTGAACCGCTCCTCCAGGTCCGGCGCGCAGAAGACGCGGCGGCCGATCTCGAGGCTGTCGAGCCCCTCGTAGTACGACGCCGCGTCGGCGAGCACCCGCTGGCCGATCTCGTCGCGGACCTCCTCCCACGGCTGGCCCGGCTTCGACGGCACGATCCCCGACCAGAGCCAGAACGTGTCCTGCCCGTCCGGGGCCTGGGTCGGGTCGATCGCCGACGGGGCGATCCCGATGAACGGGATCCGCGTCGGCCAGCGGCCCGCGACCGCGTCGTCCCAGGCGTCGAGGTGCTCCTCGTAGGTGTGCCAGCTGACGATCGGGCGGCGCAGGTCGAGCCCGTCCTCGCGCCAGGCGTCGTGGCGCGGCAGCGAGAGCCGGCCGGAGACCGCGACGTCGATCTTGAGGTTGGCCGCGCCGGTGCTGGTGGTCGGGATCTGGGCCGCCCGGCGCTCCAGCTGCTCGGGCAGCGTGCCGGACGGCAGCAGCTCGTTGAGCGTCTTCTTCGGGCTGCAGGAGGCCATCACCACGGGGGCGTCGATCTGCTCCCCGCTCTCCAGCCGGACGCCGGCGATCGCGCCGCCGCGGACGACGATCTCGGCGACCGGCGCCGAGGTCCGGACCCGGCCGCCGTGGTCCTCCAGGCAGGCGTGGAGCGCCTTGGGCAGCGCGCCGCTGCCGCCCTTGAAGCGGGTCGACCCGGTCCGGTGGCAGATGCCCAGGTAGATCAGCGCCCAGCCGGTGCCGTCCTGGGTCATCCAGCAGAACGGCGGCATCGAGGCCATCGCCGCCCGCACCAGCGGGTGGTCGAACAGCTCCTCGATCAGCTCGCGGTGGCCGCTGGCGAAGAACCGCACGAGCGCCCCGATGTCCTTGCGCTTGCGGACCGCGACCGGCAGCTGGCGCAGCAGCGTGCGCGGGTTCGGGCGCGTCGGGTGGCCGACCATCAGCGGCATCATCAGGTCGAGCCCGGACTCCAGCAGCGCGGCGAACTCCAGGAACGCGGCCGCGTCGCGGCGCGAGAAGCGCTTCATCTCCTCGGCCGTGCGCCGCGGGTCGCGCCAGAACGCCAGCGACGCGCCCTCGGGCTCCAGGTGCACGTGGTACGGGTCGGCGTCGAGCTGCTCGAACCCGTAGCGGCGCAGGTTCAGGTCGGCCTCGATCGTGGTCGCGCGGAACAGCGACGCCTGGATCCCGCCCTCGTTGTGGACGTGCCCGGGAGCGCCGGGGAACAGCGAGTTCGTCCCGAGCATCCCGCCGACGGTCGGCGACGCCTCGAGCACCAGCACGTCGCGGCCGGCCTTCTGCAGGTAGCAGGCGGCGGTCAGGCCGTTGTGGCCGGCGCCGACCACGATCACGTCGGCCCGGTCGCCGCCGTTCCCGGTGAGCTTGTGCATCTGGGTTCCTTGTCGTAGACGGGGTGAGCGCCGCCCGCCGGAGCGGGCGGCGCGGGGCGGCCGCGCGGGGGCGCGGCCGGGGGGTCAGGCCGGCAGCGGCTCCTGCGCCCGCCGGCTGCGGCCCTCGGTGACGTTGGCCCGCAGCGCGGCCGTGATCGGCCCGGCGCCGCCGCGGGGGTTGGTCGAGACCTCGAGGTCGCAGAAGCCGCGCTTGCCGTCGCGCTCGAGCGCGCAGATCGCGTCGACCACCGCGACTCCGTGGTGCTCCGAGATCGTCGCGTCGTAGGGCGCGCAGTCGATCGCGAACCGCTCGCCGTCGGGCATCGTCCAGACGGCGCTGCCGCCGCGGTAGGTCGTGCCGTCGGGCTCGAAGGTGACCGCGATGTCGACGTCGTCGGCCAGCGTCACCACGCCGTCGCGGACGAGGTAGCCGAACTGGCGCACCGAGCCGTCGATCCCGTGCCAGGCGATCGAGCCGAACGACAGCTCGGGCCCGAAGGTGCCGGGGATCCAGCGGTGGTTCAGCAGCGTGTCCCAGCGGCGGGTGCCCCAGCTGTGGTCGCGGTGGCAGAGCCCGTCGACCTGGTAGTCGCGCTCGCCGAGCCGCACGTGGCCGGTGATCCGACCCGACGTCTCGAAGTGCGCGCTGGCGAAGTCGTCGCTGACCGTGCCGGCGTCGGACGGGAAGAAGTCGGTCCGCGGGTAGAAGTCCTCGACCTCGAGATCGAGCTCCAGGTCGTCGTCGCTGACGCGGTGGCGGACGCGGCCGTCGAAGGTCTGGCGGTAACGCCCGCCGAGCGCGCCGAACCCGTCCACCAGCCGGTCGGCGTCGGTCAGCGGCGCGGTCAGGTTGCGGCGGTAGCGCTGGCCGTCGGCCGTCACCAGCCCGAACCAGAGGGCGGCGATCCCGCCCTCGTGGTTCGGCTCGTGGCCGATCCGCATCGTGCCGCCGATCCCCGCCTCCTCGGCGTGCCAGGTGACGAAGACGCTGTCCTGCCACCACTCGTCGGCGGCGTCGGGACGCTGCCGCAGCTCCGAGGCGTCGGGGTGCTGGACGAAGCCGCTCATCCCCGGTTCCCGATGAAGCTCTGTGCCTCGCCGGTCGGGGCCTCGAAGCCGATCAGCTTGGCCAGCAGCTGCGAGGCCGGGTTGTTCAGCTTCATCGGCGCGTCGGGCGGCAGCATCCCGGCCGCGATCATCATGTTGCCGGCGCGGTGCATGATGCTCGACAGGCGGGTCGCGGCCCAGACCTCGTAGAAGTCGATGTCGCGGACCTCGTGGCCGGTCAGCTGCTCGTAGCGGGCGATCACCTGCTCGCGGGTCGGCCAGCCCTCCGGCAGCGGCGCGCCGATCCCCTCGGTGTGGTGGCGCTGGAGGAACAGCCACCAGCCGAGCTCGAGCTCGCGCGGGCCGACGGTGACCATCTCCCAGTCGAGCACGGCGGCGGCGGCGAGGTCGTCGCCGAAGAGCACGTTGCCGACGCGGGCGTCGCCCCAGTTGAGGACCGGCGCGCCCTCCTCCGCGGGGCGGTGCTCGTCGATCCAGCGGTAGGCGGCCTCGACGGTCGGGTTGCGATCGCCGGCGGCGGCCCACTCGAAGGTCGCCGTCCAGGTCGCGATGTCCTGGTCCAGAGCGCTGGTGCCGGCGGCCGGCGCCAGGTCGCCGAGGCCGATCGCGCGCCAGTCGACGGCGTGGATCGCGGCGAGCGCTTGGAGCGCGTTGTCGTGCAGGCTGGCGCGCTGCTCGGGCGCCAGGTCGAGGACCCAGCCGGCGGCGGTGAACGGCGGATCGTCGGAGGGCACGCGCCCGTCGACCCGCGACATCACGATGAAGGTCGCCCCCAGCACGGCCGGGTCCTCCTCCAGCCACCAGACGCGCGGCACCGGGACGTCGCTGTGCTCGCCGAGCGCCCGCAGGACGCGGAACTCCCGGGCCAGGTCGTAGGTCGGGAAGACCCCCTCACCGGCCGGGGCGACGCGAGCGACGAAGCGCTCCTGATGGCGCTCGCCGTCGACGGTCCAGCCGCCGTCGAAGAGGATCGTCTCGTTCGACAGCCCGCTCGACTGCGGGACGACGAGGTCGGTGACCTCGACGTCGACGGCGTCGGGCAGCTTGCCGGCGAGCCAGGTGGTCAGCTTCCCGGCGGCGACCGCCGGATCGGTGGTGTTGTTCAGGGCCATCGTTCTCTCTCCTCGGGTTCCGGGTGGCGACGCGTCAGGACGCCGTCGACGGGATCGGGCGGGGCGCCGCCGGCGCGTGACCGGCGACGTGGTGGTGCGGGGCGGCGGCCGGGGCGACCGGCCGCCCGGGGCGGCGCAGCGGCGGCCGGCTCACGACGCGACTCCGACCGGGACCGGGGCCGGCTCCTGGGCGCCGGCCCGCGGAGGCGCCGGCGACGGCTCGTCGGGGATCCCGAAGATCGCCGCCTTGATGATCCCCAGCTTGGAGGTGATCGTGACCTCCTCCTCGGGCCGGGCGACGACGAACGAGAGGATCCAGACCGCCGTCAGCGCGAGCCCGAACGAGACCACCCAGGCGGCGTGCGTGACGACCAGCGAGGCGTCCCAGTTGAGCGTCGTCCAGATCGGCCACGCCAGCGCGCCGTTGGCCATCCCGTCGGCCATCGGGATCATCGGGATGACGAGCGCGATCTTCCAGCCCGGCAGGAACGGCTTGAGCCGGTAGATCAGCGCGCCGGCGATCAGCGGCATCAGCGGGTTGACGCAGACCCACCAGAGCGGCAGGCCCCAGAAGTTCAGCGGCTGCGGCCCGTAGTACTCGTAGGCCCCCATCAGCACGCCGGGGCTCTCGAGGAAGATGTTGATGCAGACGTCCATCGCGTAGAGGCCGAAGAGCCCCTTCTTCGTGACGCCGTTGGAGAAGATCCGGTAGGCCAGGTAGGCCAGGCCGCCGACGTACCAGATGTAGACGAAGTTGATGAACAGCGGGAAGTCGCGGCCCATCGAGTAGAAGGTGGTCGTCGACGCGCCCTCGCGGATGTAGACCAGGCCGAGGACGTCGACGATCGGCTCGAAGAGGCAGGCGACGCCGCCGCCGATCAGGCACATCAGCAGCAGGGGCCCCTTGCCCGTGAGCAGGTGCCGGATCGCGAAGAAGACGCCGATCGCGACCGGGATGCCGAGGAAGATCGTGAAGATGACCTCCGGCGTGTACGGCATCTCCGTGCTCGGGTGCTTGGGAACGGCCGCGGCGGCGAGCACGTTGACGGGCAGGGTCACAAGGTCCTCCTGGCTGGCAGGGACGAGGCGGGCCGTGGGCGTACGCTCTCGCTCGCGGCCGCTCCTCCGGCGTCCGCTGGGAGCACTCTAACCAAAAAATGAAAGACCTTTCAAGAGTGAGCTACATTTCATCGTGATGTCACGCGCAGCAGCTGACCCCGAAGCCCCGGCCACGACGGCCAAGCCCGCCTCCCGCAGCGACCGCCGCCGCGAGAAGACGCGCCTGCGGCTGGTCGAGGCCGGCCGCGAGCTGATCACCGAGAAGGGGGTCTCGGGCCTGCGGATCAGCGAGATCACCGAGGCGGCCGACGTCGCCCTCGGCTCCTTCTACAACCACTTCAAGTCGAAGGAGGAGCTGGTCGAGGCGATCGTCTCGGAGAGCATCGAGGCGCTGGCCGAGGCGCTGGTCGGCGAGGCCCCCGAGGACAGCGACCCGGCGATCCTGGTCGCCGTCGCCAACCGCCGGTTCGTGCGGCTGGCCTACGACGACCCGGCGTTCGCGCAGCTGCTGGTGAACCTCAGCCACGCCGACGTGCTCTTCGCCACCGCCACCTACCCGTTCGCGCGGATCGCGCTCGAGCGCGGGATCGCCAGCGGGCGCTTCGAGATCCCCGACATCGAGGTGACGCTGGCGACGGTCGTCGGCGGCGCGCTGGCGCTGATGCGGTCGATCGTCGAGGGCCACCAGGGCCCCGACGCCGAGATCGCGGCGTCCGAGGCGGTGCTGCGCTCGATGGGCGTGCCCGGCGACGAGGCGCGGGCGATCAGCAACCAGCCGCTCGAGCCGATGGAGCGGCCAGCGGCGGAGGGATCCGCCGCCGGCCCGCCGCGGACCTAGACCGCGGCGCCCCGGAACCGCCGCTTCATCGCCAGCTGGTAGCGGTCGGCCCACAGCTCCTGGTAGGTGCAGTGGGCGACGCGGCCGTGCTCGTCCTCCCAGCGGTAGACGCTGTCGTGGAACGACGCGTTCGGCCACGCGGGCAGCGTCGCCGCGGCGATCGCCTCGCCGCTGAAGCGGTACTCGGCGCCCTGCTCGTCGCGGGCCTCGATCAGCTGCCGCATCGCCATGAACGACTCGGGGTGGTACTCGAGGACCTCGCGCCGCACGTGCGTGATCTCGCGAACCTCGCCGTCGAGCACGACCCACGCGAAGTGGTGGGTCGGCGCGCCCTCGGGGATCTGGAAGTGGCCGGCCCAGGCGGGATCGGCGTCGGGCGACTCGAAGCTGATCTGGTTGAAGATCAGGTCCTCGCCGAAGCACATCGGCGACCAGCCGACGGGCGGGATCGGCGCCTGGCCGCCCTGGGCCTCGGTCCGGACCTGGCTCCACGAGCGGTCGCGGGGGTAGAGCGAGTCGACGGCGAACCGCTCGCCATCCAGGACCAGCTCGCCGACGCAGTGCATGAACTGCTCCGAGCCGCCCGGCTCGAGCTTGGTGGTGGCGTGGTGGGCCTCCTCCCCCGGGACCACGTGCCCGCGCGCGAGCAGCGGCGAGATCGCGGTCTGGACGACGTCGATCGAGGTCCGGCCGTCCTTGCTGGCGTAGGTCACGCGAGCCTGGCGGCCGGGCTCCAGGAACTCGATCCGGAGCCCGTTGGCGGTCGTGATCGTCGAGCCGTCGACCTGCGGCCACGGCATCGTGATCTCGTAGTCGAGGTGGTCGATGTCGATCGGCGTGACGTTGTCGGTCCCGCGGAAGATGCAGACCCCGCCCTGACTGAGCGGGAACGCCGGCTGGTAGCGGACGTAGAGGAACGCCCCGATCGCGGCCTCGGGCACCGCGAAGCCGAAGTAGTGGGTGTGGATCGTGTGCGGGTCCCACGCCTCGCCCGCGGGGCGCGGCAGCAGCAGGTCGGTCTCGGGCGGCTGGATGGCGTGCGGCACGGCTCTCTCCTGGTCTCCGAGCGGCGCCGGCACCCCGGCCCCACCCATCAATCACTCTGTCCGGACAGACTGTAGAGGCAGGGCCGGGTGACGGCAAGCGAATTCGCGAGCGCCTGACGATCCAGCGCCCGCCCGCGTATCGGTACGCCCAGTGCGCCGCCGATGTACGCATGATGCGTACCAATGTGCCGCAAATGGCGTACTATCGCTGCGTGAACCCCTTCCAGTACCAGCGTCCGCTCGATCCTGCGCGACTGATCGACCGCCGGGAGGAGCTCGACGCCCTGCAGCGCGCCGCTGCGGACCGCGTCGCCGTGCGGCTCGCCTCGCCCCGGCGGTTCGGGAAGACGACGCTGCTGGGCGCGCACCTCGACGCGATGCGCCAGGCCGGCCATCACGCGTGCCTGATCGACCTCGATCGGGTCGCGACCGTCGGCGACGTCGCGGATCGCATCGTCGACGGCCTGCGCCAGTTGCCCGGCATCGGTCCCGGGATCCTCGAGGGTCGCCTCGCTCGGCTCGGCCTGACGATCGGCCCGACAGGGCTCCAGCTGCAGGTCGCGCCACGAGCGGGCCGCAGCGCTCCCGGCGCCGACCAGAGCCGCGCCGCGATCCGCGACCTGATGGAGCTCCCGGCCGAACTGGCGCAGCACGGCGATCTGGTCGTCGTCGCGATCGACGAGTTCCAGGATCTCCTGACCGCCGACGACCGGCTCGACGGGCTCCTGCGCTCGGTCGTGCAGCACCAGCGAGATCGCGTGGCCTACCTCTTCGCCGGCAGCGCCCCCTCGCTGATGCGGATGCTGTTCGCCGACCGCCAGCGTCCCTTCTTCGGGCAGGCACGCCCGCTGGACCTGCCGCCGCTGCCCGCCGAGGAGACCGTGCGCGAGGTCCTCGCGCTGATGCCCGACCCGGATGCGGCCGGCGTCGCCGAGGCGACCGCGCGGATCGTCAGCGCCGCCGGCGGCCACCCGCAACGGACGATGCTCCTCGCCCACCACCTCTACGACCTGCTCGACCGCGGGGCACCCGCCGTCGATGCGGCCGAGCGGGCGCTGCGGGTCGCGCTGGATGAGGTCTCCGACGTCTGCGACGCGGTCTGGCGCTCGCTCCACCGCTCCGAGCGGGTGATCTGCGCCGCGCTGGCGGACGGCATCCCGCCGACATCGACCGCCCTCGCCAGCGAGCACGGGATCCCGCGGTCGACGCTGCAGCGCGCCGTCGAGCGGCTGGTCGAGGACGCCCAGCACGTCGCGCGGACGGCCGGCGGGCCGCCGCAGCTGCTGGACCCGCTGCTCGCCACCTGGATCCGGCGCCGTTGACCGGTCGCCGCGCTCAGCCGCGGTTGCCGATGACGGCCGACGCGCCGCTCGCGGATCAGTCGCTCTTCCGCGGCGTGCGGATGGCGTACTTGGAGGGCTTGGTGAGGACGGTGGGGT